>NZ_RBWD01000014.1:0-99480 GCF_009361695.1 Vibrio sp. VGrn 2
GTTCAGATAACTCGTTTCCGCTCGACTTGCATGTGTTAGGCCTGCCGCCAGCGTTCAATCTGAGCCATGATCAAACTCTTCAATTTAAGATTTTGTTCGGCTCAATGAATACTGAACATTACATAAAAGTAATGTTTGAATTGACTGTGCTGAATCCGAAGATTCAATGGTCACTTCGTTTCATTGAAACCTAATTTGAAGCCGAGGCTTCTAATTGGATTATCATCAACGAGTGCCCACACAGATTGATAGGTCTATATTGTTAAAGAGCTTGCTTTGCGAGAACTTTTTCTCTCAAAGTGGAGGTGAATTCTAGCGATTTGGTTGTTAGTGTCAAACACTTTTTTCAACTAATTTTTCGTAGAACTTTTTTACCTCTTCGACATTGCTGAAGCCTTGTGGCGTCTGCCGTGTCGATGGATGCGCATTATAGGGAGAAGATTTTCTTTGGCAATACTAAAAGTACATTTTTTCTAAAAAAACATGCCAAGTGGATACTTTCCATCCAACCTAAAAATCCCCCCGAAATAACACTCAAGATTTCTACAGCTTACCCACAAAAAACCTGTGGATAACTACTCATCACTATCGAAGAAGTAAGAAATGCGTGAACGTGGATTAAGATACTCTTTGATTTTCTCCGGCAATTTAGACGGATGAATCGCGTTAACTATCTTTATATCCTTTGCTGCAAGATCAATGATTGGCGCCTGCGTCCTTGGCACTGATGGGTCGTAAACCAATACATTTGGGAATAATAGATGCGATGCATTCACTGAGATAACCAAGCCCACCATATTATTGGAAAGCTGAACCACAGTGCCTGGAGGAAACACGCCCATAAACTTAATCAGGATATTCAGGTTTTCTTCTTTATATAGGTGTTTACAGTTCTTATATAAATGAGAGAGTGCGGTATAAGGAATTTTTTGCTCTGAGACTATAGGTGTATGACACAAGTTATCAAATGCGTTAGCTACAGCAATAATTTGAGCAAACTCGTTGATCTCATCTCCTTTCAGACCTTTGGGATAGCCAGACCCATCTCTTAGTTCATGGTGCTGTGCAATCACAACTCTTGCAACTTCGGGAAAACCTTCTATTTGACTCGCAAGGTCTACTCCATATTTGGTGTGCAACTTTAAGTAGTTAGTTTCTGGTTCCGTCAGCGGTGCTTGCTTTCTTAATATTGCGGTAGGAATTTTTATTTTCCCGATATCGTGGAATAGCGCTGAGAATGAAAGCTCTTTCAACTGCGCAGCTGAGTACCCCTTAGCACGGCCAATCATCATGGCGACAACAGCAACGTTCAACGAATGGAAATAAATATCTTCAAACTCATTTTTACCGTTCATCAGGTGTAGAGTGACATTATCATCACACATTAACTTCTCGACGATATCTTCAATAAGAAGCTTCGCTTCATCAACGGCAGCTGTTGGACGATTACGAATTTTCGTCATGACCGAGCGCATACGCGCAAGAGAGCGCTCAAACTCTTTTTCGCACTGGATAACGCGTCGACGATACGCACTTAACTTTTCTATGCGGTTTTGTTTTTCTTGCCAAAGTTTTTGAGTTTCATGATCTAGCGACGCTTCATTCGTTACTCTATCAGCTTGTATCTGGTCGACTGGAAGTGGTGCGGCATCACTTTGCTCTGGATTAAAGTAAACGAACTTTACACCGAGGTGACGGATCATCTCGACTTGTTCTTGATCTTTAATCTTAAAACTATTGAGTAGAAAAGGGTGATCGTTCCACTTTAGCGGAAGACGGATATGTAATCCGGGTTGAATACGATCGACCGTAAGTTTAATGGCTGCCACTTATTCACTACTGATTTACGTTGCCTAAGAGAGTTAGAATACTAGTAAATTTTGTGAATAAATTCATCAGTAAGTATCAAAACATCAGATGGTCATTTCTAATTACTCATTTAATGAGCAAAAGCAAGCTACTTTAAGGTTCGATCTGCTTTGCGTATTTTAAGCTGAGCCTCGAACGTTGGCTTATCTATTATTTCTTGACCTTTGACTAATCCCATTAATGTTTGTACCGCTACACGGGCCATATCACTGATAGGAAAGTGCACTGCCGACACTGTAGGATAAAGGCTTTCACAAAGGTCGACACTGTCAAAGCTAGTTAAAGAGATTTGCTCCGGTACTGAAATATTGTGCTCGTGTAAGTACTGCATTGCACCGACCGTCATTTCCTCACTGCAAGAAAAGACTGCAGTAACTTCAGGGTGTCGTTGTAAAATTGCAGCCATTGCATCATAACCACTTTGCCGACCATAATTCCCTTCTTCACACCAGCTTTCGTCAATATCGATACCTGCGTCCTTCATCGCATCAACGTACCCAAGCTTTCTTAATAAACTATTATGACGTTGGGATGGACCGGTAATACAGGCGATTTTTCTATGACCACCAGCTAAAAGATGCTCGACGGCAATACGGCTTGCATGATGATGATTAAAAGTAACGCAACGCTCTTCTATTCCTTCAACATAGCGATCCAGAAGAACGAAAGGCGTTGGCTGTTTTGCTAATTCACGTAAATCATCATCTGACAAATAACGACTATGGAGGACATAGCCATCACAACGCAGATCATTAAAACGCTGAATGGCTTCCTTTTCACCTTCTGCAGAATGATGTCCTTGAGCGGTAATCAGAAACTTTTTATGAATATCCAGCTCAGTCTGAACCTGCTCCATCATCTCGCCAAAGAAGCCCCCCGTATAGTAAGTCACCAATAAGCCAACCATATTACTGGATGAGGTTGCGAGTGAACGAGCAATCGCACTCGGGCGATAATTCAGTTGCGCCATAGCTTGCTCTACTTTTTTTCGAGTTTCTTCGCGAAACTTCCCCTCCCCATTAATGATTCGAGAAACGGTAGAGCGATTTACACCGGCGAGTTCGGCGACATCTTTAATCCTTGCCATAATGCTATTGAGTCCAACTGCAATTGTTATTAAATATCCGTTTGTGTAGAACGGCTGCCAGCAATTCGTAAGGTGCTCATAGGGGGCGAAGCTGGCAGCCTTTAATCATACACCGACCATTTGATTGGTAGAAACGAGCTCAGAGTAATCCGTGACAGCTATACCATGTTGAGCTAACTGTTCTTTTAAAATGGGAGAGGTAAGAACTTGTAACTCTAGCTCTCGCTGAAGCGCATAGCCACTCTTTAAAATCAGCGCTTGATCGGCCTCTGCCGGGTGGCACATCACCTCAACCAAATCATAGTCTGTCTTTAGACTCAATAAATGCGCCATCAAACCATCCAAACTTACTTTTTGATCGTAAAACTCATCAGTAAAGACATACCTTGTTGTCATAGATTCTTGACACAAGCCAGTGCCCCGCAGTGGCACTCGGTATTCACTCGCTACTTCTCTAATAACGGGCAAAATTTGAGGGTGAGTATGCGCGTGATGATGGCTATCTAAGTGGCTTAGCTCTAACCCAAGCGATAAAAAATGTTCCACCTGAGCTTTTGCTTCGTCATAAATGACCTGAGTTTCGAAGTCCTGCTTACCCCACAGTTCGTCGTATTTGATAAAATGCGCTCGACCGTTGGTCAAATTAGGGTGCCCTGTTAGAGGCACTCCCGCTGTAAACCTAAGATGAACGCCAATTCTCAAGTCTGGATTATGGCGAGCCAACTCTAAAGCATGTTTCTCAGCATCCATACCGACCATCATGGTGGTTGAATGAACAACACCTTGCTGATGAGCTTTTACGATGCCGTTATTTACACCTCTCGTTAAACCAAAATCATCAGCATTAAAAATGACTTTCATTGGCGCCCTTCCTTAGTACTACAACGTCGTTAGTTTAAATTGAGGTAAATACGGAGCGTTCACCGCTAAGATATCATCCAGAATTGACTTGGCACGACCAATGTCTGGCACCAATGGGTTGTTGGTTAATGCCATGAGCGCTTTGTCATAGTTACCTTCCACAGCAGCGTCTATTGTCAACTGCTCATATGCTTTGACTTGATAGAGTAATCCTTTGATATTGTTTGACAGCTCACCAACCGCAAGAGGTTTCGCGCCCCAACTACCAATCACCGCGCTACACTCAATCACAGCATCGTCAGGGAGGCCGTTAATCGCTCCGTTATTTAAGACGTTAACAACATGAATACTATTACGATTGTTATAAATTGAATCAACCAAGTTTAGTGATGCATCTGAATAATAAGCCCCACCCCGCTCTTCTAACTCTTTCGGCTTATGATCGAGATTAGGATCTTGATAGAGCTTGAATAGCGCATTTTCTGTTTCCATTACCTGCTCAGCACGAGTGCCCTTTTCACCCGCGCTTTGTTTCTCTTCAGCGAGCATAGCATCGGTTTGATAGAAATAACGATGGTAAGGACATGGTATCGCCCCCAGCGCTTTTAAAAATGCTGGATCCCACGGTTCTTCCCAGATGTTCTTCATGCTGAAGTTAGCACCATCACCGACTTTCTCTAATACCGTTTGAGTAATATCTTCTCCATTGAGCCATGCTTTGTGCACCCAAACGAGATGGTTTAATCCGGCAAACTCCAGTTGTAGCTCTTTTGGCTCGCACTCCATCATTTCTGCGATCATCATTTCCATCGAAACCGGCACATTACATAAACCAATACTCTTTACTTTGGTGTACTTACTGACGGCTTCAGAGACCAAACCCGCAGGGTTGGTGAAATTGAGCATCCATGCATTGGGTGCCAACTCTTCAATATCTTTACATATATCAAGAATAACCGGGATGGTTCGCAGTGCTTTAGCAAACCCACCAGGGCCTGTTGTTTCTTGGCCGATGACGTCGTATTTAATTGGAATTCGCTCGTCATTAGCACGAGCAGCAAGGCCACCCACACGGAACTGCGTCATCACAAAGTCCGCATCTTTTATCGCAGCACGACGATCAAAGTCTGCTTTTATCTCAATCTTTGCACCTGCTTTATCAACCATTCGCTGCGCTAGACCTTTGATAATCTCAAGCTTCTCAGCTCCTGACTCAATGTCCACAAAATGAATCTTCTTAACGGGTAAATATTCTAAGCGCTTAATAACCCCTTCAACCAGTTCAGGGGTATAACTACTACCACCGCCAATAATGGCAAGTTTGATCGCCTCTCTAGACATTTTTCTCCCCCTTATTTGTTCGAGATTTTTTTGTTCAGTGCAACGATTTCTACAGCCATTTCTTGAGCCAAAATCGTGGTCATTAAGTGATCTTGAGCATGTACCATCACTAACGTCATCGGGACTTTCCCTTCCCCCTGATCTTCCTCAATCAACTGAGTCTGAATTAAGTGGGCTTTGTTAATGCACTCTCTTGCTTGAGAGAGCTTCTCCTCAGCCGCATCAAAATCTTGTTCTCTAGATAAACGCAACGCCTCGTAACTCAAACTTCTGGCTTCGCCAGCATTACAGATGATCTCCATCACAACCAATTCTTGTTCCATCATTTTCTCTCCGAAAATCGGGCCGCGGTAATTGCGGCCCATTAAGCACCGTTAAGCAGTAACACCTTCGCCTGAAGGTTGCGCCTCATCTTTAGTTTCTTTCGTCGTCGGTAGTTCTTGCTCCAACATTTGCTTCTCAAACATTTTGAAGAATGGGAAGTAGATAATTAGATCAAGAATCAATAAACCAATGACGAGCAATACTGGAGCAAAGGTCCAACCGCTACCCCACGAAGCACCTATCAGTGCTGGTGTTGTCCAAGGCGTTGTAGCGACACCCATGCCCACAAAGCCGACATGCACAGCAAAGTACGCAATCGTAGCGTTGATGACTGGAGCGAAGACAAACGGAATAAACAAGGTCGGGTTCATTACAACTGGGCTACCGAAGATCACAGGCTCATTGATTTGGAAGAAGCCAGGCACCGCACTCATTCGACCAATACTCTTAAGGTGAACAGAACGGCTAAATGACATCAGCATAACAAGAGCAAGTGTTGCACCAGAGCCACCGATAAAGATGTAAAAATCCCAGAAAGGCTGAGTAAATACGTTTGGAATCGGTTCACCTGCAACAAAGGCTTCGATGTTGGCACCAATGTTGGTCAAGAAAATTGGAGAAAGCAGCCCCACAACAATTGCAGCACCATGGATACCCGCAAACCAAAGTAATTGGCAAAGCAATAGAGCGCCAATAATGGCAGGCAATGAGTTAGACGCACTAATTAAAGGCTTAAAGACTGCCATGACCGCATCTGGAATCAGCATGTCGTACTGGGTTTGCACGAAAAGGCTAAGTGGATATAAGGTAATAAATATCGCTAAGACTGGTAACAGTACTTCAAATGATCGTGCAATCGCTGGTGGCACCTGCTCTGGCATACGAATCGTAATATTGTGCTTTTTCATAAAACGGTAGAGCTCTACCGAGAAGAATGCACACATCACTGCGGTGAAGATCCCGGTTCCTCCCATGTGTGACATAGACAACGCGCCATCTTTAGCAGGGGCCGCGATGAGTAAAAAAGACATCAGCGACAATACAGCACTCGTGATCCCATCCATCTTGTAAGCCTTAGCTAAGCTATAAGCAACGCCGAGCGAAACAAAAATGGTCATGATCCCCATCGACATGTTGTAGGGCATCATTATGGTATCAAAATGTGTGGTGGCGAAATCAAGCCAAATTCGACCAAAAGTAAAGGTCGTGTCTTCGGCAAATGGTGGGAATGCAAAAATCAAAATGAAACTACCGACAATAATAAACGGCATTGCAACTATAAAACCGTCTCTCATTGCTCGAACATGGGGCTGATTCCCCACTTTTGCTGCTATAGGGGCTATATGCTTTTCGACTGCGCCTATAATTGCGTCATAAAGCTTCATAGAATCCATCCTTATTTTAGGCAAAAGAATCCCGCATCAAATATTTATATTTGATGTACAGTTATCTTTTTTAATTTAAAACTATGGTTTAGTTAATTAATTCTAATGCTTGCTCTAGTACTTCTTCTCCCTTCATCATTCCATAATGCTGAGGAGAAATCGCATCAATGTTTTTACCATGCTCTTGCGCCGTTTTTCTTAGCTCTTCTAGCTGAAAACGTACTTGAGGCCCGAGAAGACAAACATCGTACTCTTTAATTGCATCTTCAAATGCATTCACTGACATCGCGTCAATTTTGCACTCAATTCCTTTATTTTCAGCTGCTTGCTCCATTTTTTTAACAAGCATACTGGTTGACATCCCTGCGCTACAGCATAAAAGGATCTTTTTCATAGCCTTACTCCCGTTGTGTAAATTTCAACCTGCAAAAACTGTAGCAAAAATAACCAAGACAAAAAAGCGCAACCGGTTGCATTATTCGTGAACACAATCCCAATTTAGAAAATACGACCTGTTTTTTAGTAATTATTTAGGTCTAGGATAAAAGTCAGGAAATAAATTAAGACACCACATTAGGTTTCAAATTATCAATATATTACTACTGACAACGTCGTTATTAATTTCTAAAAAGGAATAGAGAATGAAATTTAATAAATTGGCTATTGCAACGCTTGTAAGTGCCGCACTATCACAATACTCATTTGCTCAAACCGACTCTAAAGGCACCATTTATCTAACGTTTGATGATGGACCAATCAATGCATCTATTGACGTTATTCAAGTGCTTAACCAAGAAGATATCAAAGCGACGTTTTACTTTAATGCTTGGCACTTAGACGGAATTGGTGATGAGAATGAAGACCGTTCGCTAGAAGCCTTAAAGCTCGCATTAGACACTGGTCATATTGTCGCGAACCATAGTTACGATCATATGGTTCATAACTGCGTTGATGAGTTTGGACCTAATAGCGCAGCAGAATGTAATGCTACCGGCGACCACCAGCTTAACTCGTACCAAGATCCTGTTTACGATGCCTCAATGTTTACAGAAAACTTATCTGTTTTAGAAAAGTATCTGCCTAACATTACAAGCTACCCGAATTATAAGGCAACAGAGTTTGCTAGACTGCCCTACACCAACGGCTGGCGCGTGACTAAAGACTTCAAAGCAGATGGATTATGTGCAACGTCTGATGACTTTAAACCTTGGGAACCAGGCTACGTTTGTAATATCAACGACCCATCAAACAGTGTGAAAGCCTCAATTGCGGTACAAAACATTCTGGCTAATAAAGGCTATCAAACACATGGTTGGGATGTGGATTGGGCACCTGAAAACTGGGGGATAGCAATGCCAGCCAACAGTCTAACAGAGGCAGAACCTTTCCTAGGTTACGTAGATGCAGCATTGAACAACTGTGCTCCTACCACCATCAACCCTATCAATTCAAAAGCACAAGAGTTTCCATGTGGTACACCTCTCCACGCAGACAAGGTCATTATTCTAACGCATGAGTTTTTGTTTGAAGACGGTAAGCGAGGAATGGGCGCAACCAAGAATTTACCTAAATTAGCGGAATTTATCCGACTAGCAAAACAAGCTGGCTATGTATTCGATACGATGGATAACTACACACCAAACTGGCAAGTTGGTCATAGCTACAACGCTGGCGACTACGTCCTACATTTAGGCACCGTTTACCAAGCAGTGACTAGCCATAACGCACAGCAGGACTGGGCACCTTCCCCAACCTCTAGCCTTTGGACCAATGCTGATCCGGCAACAAATTGGGAAGTGAATGTTTCATATAAAGAGGGAGATGTTGTGACGTACTCTGGCAAACGTTATCTCGTCAACGTGCCACACGTATCTCAAGCCGATTGGACACCTGACTCACAGAACACCTTGTTCACAGCTCTATAAGCTGTTCCCTACTATTATCATGTAGTAGCTTGCGCGAGGTAATCCCTCGCGCTTTTTTATTTTTAGAAAAGTAAAAATGGAAAGCAGTAAAGAGTGGAGTGACTGGGCCTGGCATTCCTGACGCCACGCTGGATTTGAATTCACAAACCCTAGACACAACAAAGCCCCGACTTTCGTCGAGGCTTTATCATATGAATTATGGTACCCGTGGGCAGAGTTGATTGGACAAGCACTCCTACCGCCACCGCAAAGGCAACGCTAACTTTCTTTTGATATTTACAAGCACCTAAAACGACGAAAGGCCGCTATAAGAGCGACCTTTCTATATATGGTACCGGTGGGCGGACTTGAACCGCCACGCCCGAAGGCAACGGATTTTGAATCCGTCGTGTATACCAATTTCACCACACCGGCATCTTTGGGCTATTGCCCTTTGATGGTTGGCATTATACGGAAGCTTTTGACCTGCGCAAGCAGAAATACCTTAAATAACTATCGTTTGCTGATAATTTCGCCACAAAGTGTGACAAAGCTGTACTGATAAGAAACGTACGCTCCATTTGCTACTACTGATCCAGGTGAAAATGAGTATACGTAACTCTTTTTAAATTCTATTCACTGTAATATCAGAAACATAACCATTCCCGATGCTCGACAAAGCCGTATGGACCATCTCGGCAGCATCTTCCGCTTGCATGAAGTGACTCGTGTCCATCGTGTTGCCGCTTGTCTTCCAGAATTCCGTATCCATTCCACCAGGATAAACCGCGATAATTTTCATTGGCTTTCCTTTTAACTCCAAACGAACCGACTCGATTAATCCTTTGACAGCCCACTTCACAGCGCAATACGTAGACTCTTGCGCTTTAGGCTGTTGCGCAGCAGTAGACATAACCATGACCACTTTTATCGGTTGATCTTTGTAACGCTTTACTAACTCTCTTAATACATGAATGGCAGAATTCAGGTTATTATCAATCAGTTTTTGAATCTCTTCCGGCTCCTGCTCTTCCAGTTCGCCAAAATAACCACTTCCTGCACTATGAATGACCATTTCAGGCGGCTGTTTCATCCCATCAAATAGGTGTTTCACATCTTGATGTAATGAGAGGTTGCAAGCTTGATAGCCGACGTTATGAGAGAGTTGTTTAGCTAGTGCGGATAGTTTTTCTGTGTTTCTTCCTATGATATACGTCTCTTTGTCTTCCGCATCATAACGCTTTGCCAGCTCTGCCCCTAAACCGCTACTTGCACCTGTAATTACAATCATGGCTACCTCTTTTCAATCACATACTTTTAATGCATCTATCAATTAAGGTAACAGAATCTTGGTAATTCACACCTCAAGAACACCATTCTTTGAAGCAAGCGGCTTTCTTACTCTCATGATGCATGAAATTCCACGTAGAATGAGGAAGATTTAACCTATGCTTAAGCAAGAATAACTTTCTGAATTTTCTATCGACTTTCGAGTAAGAACCTCATAGGAGCATACGAATGACTGGGTCAAAATGGCAATGGTTACTGAAGCAAATGACGCGTAAACTGTGGGTTCGCACGTCACTTTATGCCTTACTTGCTGTCGCTACTGCCCTAATATCCATTGTTTTAAACCAGTTCATTACTCTGCCTCCAGCAATCAACGTCAGTAAGGATTTGCTTAACAACATATTAAATATCCTCGCGACTTCCATGCTTGCGGTGACCACATTCTCGCTCAATATAATGGTCTCAGCGTACAGTGCCGCTAGTGCAGGGGTAACGCCGCGAGCGACAAAACTATTGATGGAAGACAGCACAACACAAAATGCCTTAGCAACCTTTCTTGGCTCTTTTCTATTTAGTTTGGTAGGCATTATCGCGCTAGGTATTGGGGCCTATCATCAACAAGCACAAATTTATCTGTTCATCGTGACTATCGCCGTAATCGTGATGATCATACTCACTCTGCTACGTTGGATTCAGCACCTTTCCGTACTAGGAAGGGTCAGTGAAACCACTTCATACGTAGAGCAAGCCTTGTTAGATGCAATAAGAAAACGGGGCAAAGAGCGTTGGCTAGGTGCTCACCCATGGAGCCATCCAGAACATAAACCCAGAGGAAGCAAGCCTATTTTCAGCCAAGAAATTGGCTACTTACAGCATGTTGATATGCATCATCTCGATAGTATTGCCGAAGCAAACCAATGCACTCTCTATCTTGAACGACAACCAGGAAGCTTTGTGTATGTGAGTCAACCATTGGCTTGGGTTTGTGGAGCGTTGCCAGACGAAAACGAAATAACTGCGGCCTTCACGATTCGAACGGAGCGTTCCTATGATCAAGATCCTCGTTTTGGATTAGTCGTCATGGCGGAGATCGCCTCACGAGCTCTCTCCCCCGCCGTGAATGATAACGGTACCGCGATTGATGTTCTTGGGCGTTCTGTACGAGCGCTTTCATTATGGGGAGAGTTACTCAGCGAGCCGCCTACCAAAACTCGATACCCTAGGCTATTTGTGCCCGCATTGAGCTGCCAGGATTTGTTTGATGATGTCTTTTTGCCAATCGCGCACGATGGTGCAGCGCAACTCCAAATACAGATTCGCCTACAAAAAGCCTTGCTGGCTCTTTCTAGTATGCACCCCAAGTTGTTTTTATCACCTGCAACCAAGCTATCAGAAAAAGCTTTAGAGCTCTCCTTGAGCCAGCATTATACCGAAGATGAGAAACACCAACTCTCTCATCTGTCTAATCTAGTTACAGACCAAAAAGCTAATGGTTAGGCAAGTAAAATTCAGTTGAAATAGGTTACCGAAAGGCCTTGTACATCGTGATATGTGTTCATAACACACAGCAGAAAAGTCACTTCGTTTATGCATAATTAAAGACTCTGTGCGTTAGGTCTCTTTTCTCTTGGTGAGGGAATCTATATTCTGACGCACAATTTTTAAGGTAAGTGATGGAATAATGACGACGTCTACAACTCTTCCACCTGCTGGTCTCTTTCGTCGACTTGCAGCGTTGATTTACGACACATTGATTATTATCGCAATTGAAATGATGGCCGCAGGTATTGTTATGGCCGTTGTATTTGCACTAAATGCAGCAGGGCTGTTGAGCTATGGCGAGTACGCAGATGCCGCTGATATGCTCGGAAAGCACCCTGTATTAAGCCCTCTATTTACACTGTATCTTGCGGTTGTGTGGATATACTTCTTTGTCTTCTTCTGGACGCGAGCAGGGCAAACACTTGGGATGCGCGCTTGGAAACTTCGAGTTCGCAATGCCAAAGACGGCGCGCCGATTACAGTCACTCAAGCCCTGATTCGCATTGCAACATCTGGCTTTGGTTTGGCAAACCTGACTGTACCGATTGATCCCAAGAAACGTGGGTTCCACGACATTTGGGCAAAAACAGAGGTTGTTGTGTTGCCTAAGGCAAACTAACTTATCCGGGAATACAAAAAAGGAAGGCATAATGCCTTCCTTTTACATTTAGTCCGATGAAACATGGTTTATTCGGTGATACTTCAGCTACAGCTTTCTTCTCAGCAGCGCAATCGCAATGGCTAAGAACACCAGGCTCGGGGCCAATGCACCAAACACAGGGGATATGCCATACACCAAGCTTAATGGGCCAAAGAACTCACTGGATATATAAAAAGTAAACCCGGCAACCACGCCCGACAATACCCTTGCCCCCATGGTCACACTTCTGAGTGGACCGAAAACAAACGATAGCGCCATCAACATCATCACGGCAATTGAAAGCGGCTGTGTCAACTTACGCCAAAACGCCAATTCATAGCGAGACGCATCTTGCTCAGATGCTTTCAGATAGGTCACGTAATCATACAAACCGCTCAGTGACAGTTCTTCAGGCTTTACCGTCACCACAGCTAGCTTATCTGGAGCCAATGACGTATGCCATTCCATCTGTTCAATGTCTTGCTTCGAAATCACGTTTTCATTTTTCATATCCGTGATTTGTACGTCGCGCATCAACCAGTTGTTATCTTGTTGATAGTCGACTTCTTCGGCGAAAATAACTTTTTGTAGATTCTTATCATCATCAAAACGCCACATATTTAAAGCATAAAGCTTGTCGTCTTCGACTTTACCTATAAAGATAAAGTCGTTTGCGTCACGAGCCCAAACTCCAGAACGAACTGAGACAATACTACCTCCCGATATCGCAAACGCACGTAAGTCACGCGCCATTTTTTGTGCTTCTGGAGCGCCCCATTGCCCTAACGTCATAACGATAAGCATAAGTGGCACTGCCGTTTTGAGCACGGATAACCCGATATCCAACTTTGAGAAACCAGCAGCTTGCATCACCACCAGCTCAGAGCTTGACGCCAACATACCCAAACCAATCAGGGCACCGAGTAATGCCGCCATTGGGAAGAACATTTCGATATCACGCGGCACACTGAGCAACACAAAGTACAACGCATGAGTGAGGTCATACACGCCTCGCCCTACTTTACGTAACTGTTCTACGTATTTGATGATGCCCGATAAGCCAACAAACGTCGCTAAAACCAAGGCAGTGGTAGAGATGATGGTTCTACCGATGTAAAGGTCTAAGATTTTGAACACAGCTTACGCGAGCCTCTTCTTACGGAATTTGTCTTTTATTCGTCGAGCAGCAACGCTGTCCATCATATTGGCCATGATTGCGACAATCAGTAACATCGCATTAATAGGCCACATGCCGATTGCCGCCGGAATGTCACCATCTTCTAATGCAGATTTTGTTGCACTGATCGCCAGGAAATACGCTAGATAAATAAGAATCGCGGGCCCCATTTTGGCAAATCGTCCCTGACGCGGATTCACCGCCGACAAAGGAATAACCAGCATCGTTAAGAGTGGAATACACACAAATAACGAAATTCGCCATTGCAGCTCTGCTTGCGCTTCTGGGTCTGGGTGTCCAATCAAATCAACCGTTGGGTACGCTTCCCAATCTCGCCCTTTCTTTTTGACCTCACGCTGGCCGATAACGCCTTCGTATTCATCGAATTTTGTGATCATATATTCAACGCGAGTAGGCACACCTTCATAACGCGTGCCTTCTTTCATGGTGATGACCTGACGGCCGTCCGACAGTTCTTTTACTTCACCAGAGGACGAGAACATCACACTCGGCAATACTGAATCTCTCGGGCGCATCTGCGCGACAAAAACGTTGCTCAATGTATTGTCTTTAATGTCATCGATGAAGACAACCGATGAACCATCTGGCGTGCCTTGGAATTGCCCTTTCTTTAGCAAGTCAACGCTGTTTTCTGCTGCCACTTGCTCATAAAGTTGCTCTACACGGTCTTGAGACCACGGCGATAACCACAATGCATTGAAAGCCGCCACAGCAGAAGTAATCAGCGCTAAGTACAAGGCCGCTTGTACCAAGAATTTGTTACCAATACCTGTCGCGTTCATCACGACAATTTCGCTCTCTGCATACAGGCGACCAAAGGTGATCAATATGCCGATATACAGACTCAAAGGCAGCATTAACAGACCCATTGCTGGCATGTTCAAACCAACAATCGAGAAAATCAATCCAGCAGGAATATCCCCATCAGAAGCATCAGCAAGAACACTTATGAATTTCTGGCTTACAAACACCAAAAAAAGTACGAAAAAAATCGCAAATTGGCTCTTGAGTGTTTCGCGGATCAAATATCTAACAATAATCACGCTGAAATTACCTATACAAAACTTGTTTTTTTGGTCGAATCACTATAGTTTCCCGTTGAACCATTTATTTTTTTAAAAATTATAAACTAGATGTTAGTCGCTTAATCAGCTCTGCATGTAAGCCTGGAGCTAAAATTCAACAAGTAAGCGATCATTATCTAACATTTAGAGCAATTTGTCTTCAGGATGTAGGAGTACGCATGGAGTTCAGTGTAAAAAGTGGCAGTCCAGAGAAACAACGTAGCGCATGTATCGTTGTTGGTGTGTTTGAACCACGTCGCCTTTCTCCAGTAGCCGAACAACTTGATAAAATCAGTGACGGTTACATCAGTTCACTACTTCGCCGTGGTGATCTAGAGGGTAAACCTGGTCAGATGCTGCTACTGCATCAAGTACCAGGTGTTTTGTCAGAGCGCGTTTTACTTGTCGGTTGCGGCAAAGAACGTGAACTTGGCGAGCGCCAGTACAAGGAAATCATTCAAAAGACGATCAGCACACTTAACGAGACAGGCTCAATGGAAGCGGTATGTTTCCTAACTGAACTGCATGTTAAGGGTCGTGATACATACTGGAAAGTACGCCAGGCTGTAGAAGCGACTAAAGATGGTCTATACACATTTAATCAATTCAAGAGCGTGAAACCTGAGACTCGCCGCCCACTGCGCAAGCTTGTTTTCAACGTACCAACGCGTCGTGAATTAAACTTGGGTGAAAAAGCAATCACTCATGGTCTCGCTATCGCATCAGGTGTCAAAGCCTCAAAAGACCTTGGCAACATGCCGCCAAACGTAGCTAATCCAGCTTACCTTGCTTCTCAAGCTCGTCGTCTAGCGGACGATTACGAAACCGTAACCACCAAAATCATTGGTGAGCAAGAGATGGAAAAACTGGGTATGACCTCTTACCTAGCAGTTGGTCGTGGTTCTAAAAACGAATCTATGATGTCTATCATCGAGTACAAAGGTAACCCTGACTCAGATGCAAAACCGATTGTGCTTGTAGGTAAAGGTCTAACCTTCGATTCAGGCGGTATCTCTCTAAAACCTGGTGAAGGTATGGATGAGATGAAGTACGACATGTGTGGTGCAGCATCTGTATTCGGTACAATGAAAGCGCTAGCGAAGCTAAACCTACCAATCAACGTTATTGGTGTTCTAGCGGGCTGTGAAAACATGCCTGGCAGCAACGCTTACCGTCCAGGTGACATCCTTACAACCATGTCTGGTCAAACTGTAGAAGTTCTGAACACGGATGCGGAAGGTCGTCTTGTTCTTTGTGACGCACTGACTTACGTAGAGCGTTTCGAACCAGACTGCGTGGTTGACGTTGCAACGCTAACCGGCGCTTGTGTTATCGCACTAGGTCACCACATCAGTGGCGTTATCTCTAACCACAACCCTCTTTCTCATGAGCTAGTTAACGCTTCAGAGCAAGCGAGTGACCGTGCATGGCGTCTACCAATGGCAGATGAGTACCACGAGCAGTTGAAGAGCCCGTTTGCGGATATGGCAAACATTGGTGGCCGTCCTGCTGGTACTATCACTGCGGGTTGCTTCTTATCTAAGTTTGCTAAAAAGTACAACTGGGCTCACGTCGATATCGCAGGTACCGCGTGGAAATCAGGCGCAGCGAAAGGCTCAACGGGCCGTCCTGTCTCAATGCTTGTCCAATTCCTTTTGAACCGCAGCGGCCAAGAGACAGAAGAGTAATTTCTGAACAACATCTAAAAGGGCCGCAAGGCCCTTTTTTATTATCCTAATTTTCTAAAATGAAAATGGGATTTAAGATGGTCTTAGGAAGAGACCCAAGGCAAGTGAGAGAATGATGCAAACTGCAACCTTCTACATCATTAACGAAGAGAGCCCGCAAGCAACGGTGGCTGGCTTTGAAGAGTACATTGTGTTTTTGGCGCAGCACTTTGCCCGCCAAGGCGCTAAAGTGTATTTAAACTGCCAAGATAAACCACACGCCGAGCAGCTCGCTGAAGCCTTTTGGCAAGTTGATGCAGACAAGTTCATGGCACATAACCTCGTAGGCGAGGGACCGAAATACGCCACCAATATTGAGATCGGCCATAACGGTGTAAAGCCGTCTTGGAATCGTCAATTGGTAATTAATTTGGCGGAAAATGAGACAACCTTTGCGAACAAGTTTGCTCAAGTGGTAGACTTCGTGCCCTGCGAAGAAAAAGCTAAACAACTCGCAAGAGAAAGATATAAAATTTACCGTCAAGCAGGTTACCAGCTGCAAACGATCGAAATTCAATATCCTTAACGGTCAATCCTTATAGTTAAGGCGATCTTGTTAAGATCCCTCACTTATAAAGATTGACTAAGATTCAACCATCAACGTATCCATTAAAAGAGCGCTATGGAAAAGACATACAACCCAACTTCAATCGAACAAGCTCTGTATCAGACTTGGGAAGAGAAAGGCTACTTTAAGCCACACGGTGACACTACTAAAGAATCATACAGCATCATGATCCCGCCACCGAACGTCACTGGTAGCCTACACATGGGCCACGCGTTCCAAGATACGATCATGGATACGCTTATCCGTTGTGAACGTATGAAGGGTAAAAACACCCTTTGGCAAGTAGGTACTGACCACGCTGGTATCGCAACTCAGATGGTTGTTGAGCGTAAGATCGCTGCAGAAGAAGGCAAAACAAAACACGATTACGGTCGTGAAGCTTTCATCGACAAAATCTGGGAATGGAAAGGCGAATCTGGCGGCACTATCACTAAACAGCTTCGTCGTCTTGGCGCATCAGTAGACTGGGACCGTGAGCGCTTTACGATGGACGATGGTCTATCTAACGCCGTTCAAGAAGTGTTCGTACGTCTATACGAAGACGATCTAATCTACCGCGGTAAGCGTCTAGTTAACTGGGATCCAAAGCTACACACCGCGATTTCAGATCTAGAAGTAGAGAACAAAGATACTAAAGGCCACATGTGGCACTTCCGCTACCCACTAGCAGATGGCGCTAAAACAGCGGATGGCAAAGACTACATCGTTGTTGCAACGACTCGTCCAGAGACCATGCTAGGCGATACGGGTGTTGCAGTTAACCCAGAAGATCCACGTTACAAAGATCTTATCGGTAAAGAAATCATCCTTCCTATCGTTGATCGTCGCATCCCAATCGTGGGCGATGAGCACGCAGATATGGAAAAAGGTACTGGCTGTGTGAAAATCACACCTGCGCACGACTTCAACGACTACGAAGTTGGTAAGCGCCACCAGCTACCAATGATCAACATTCTGACTTTCGACGCGAACATCCGCGACGCAGCAGAAGTATTCAACACTAACGGCGAAGCAAGCGACGCTTACAGCACTGAGCTACCAGCTAAATACCACGGTATGGAGCGTTTTGCCGCTCGTAAAGCTATCGTTGCTGAATTCGACGAGCTAGGTCTACTTGAAGAAGTGAAAGATCACGATCTACAAGTTCCTTACGGCGACCGTGGTGGCGTGGTTATCGAACCAATGCTAACTGACCAATGGTACGTACGTACTGCGCCTCTAGCGAAAACAGCAGTTGAAGCAGTAGAAAACGGCGACATCCAATTCGTTCCTAAGCAATACGAAAACATGTACTTCTCTTGGATGCGTGACGTTCAAGACTGGTGTATCTCTCGTCAGCTATGGTGGGGTCACCGCATCCCAGCTTGGTACGACAACCAAGGTAATGTTTACGTAGGTCGCACTGAAGAAGAAGTTCGCAAGAACAACAACCTAGAGTCAGTAATTGAGCTGCACCAAGACGAAGACGTACTGGATACATGGTTCTCTTCTGCGCTATGGACGTTCGGTACTCAAGGTTGGCCAGAGCAAACTGACGATCTGAAAGTATTCCACCCTTCAGACGTTCTAGTAACTGGTTTCGACATCATCTTCTTCTGGGTTGCGCGCATGATCATGATGACCATGCACTTCGTGAAAGACGAAAATGGCAAACCACAAGTACCATTTAAGACAGTTTACGTTACCGGCCTAATCCGTGACGAAAACGGCGACAAGATGTCGAAGTCGAAAGGTAACGTACTTGACCCAATCGACATGATCGATGGTATCGACCTAGAGTCTCTAGTAGAGAAGCGTTGTGGCAACATGATGCAGCCTCAGCTAGCGAAGAAGATCGAGAAGAACACGCGTAAGACGTTTGAAAACGGTATCGAAGCATACGGTACAGACGCACTGCGTTTCACCCTTGCAGCAATGGCATCAACAGGTCGCGATATCAACTGGGATATGAAGCGTCTTGAAGGTTACCGTAACTTCTGTAACAAACTATGGAACGCAAGCCGTTACGTAATGATGAACACAGAAGAGCAAGATTGTGGTTTTGGTGAAGGTGAGATCGAGTACTCACTAGCAGACAAGTGGATCGAGTCTCAGTTTGAACTCGCAGCGAAAGCGTTCAACAACCATATCGACAACTTCCGTCTAGATATGGCTGCAAACACACTTTACGAATTCATCTGGAACCAATTCTGTGACTGGTACCTAGAGCTAACTAAACCCGTTCTATGGAAAGGTACTGAAGCGCAACAGCGTGGTACTCGCCGTACACTAATCACGGTACTTGAGAAGACGCTACGTCTGGCTCACCCAGTGATTCCTTACATCACAGAAACTATCTGGCAAAGCATCAAGCCACTAGTTGACGGTGTTGAGGGCGAGACAATCATGCTACAAACGCTGCCTCAATTCGACGAAGCGAACTTCCACCAAGAAGCGCTAGACGACATCGAATGGGTGAAAGCGTTCATCACTAGCATCCGCAACCTACGTGCAGAGTACGACATCAACCCTGGCAAGCCTCTAGACGTTATGCTGAAAGCAGCGAATGAGAAAGACGCCTCTCGTCTAGAAGCAAGCAAACAAGTATTGATGTCTCTAGCGAAGCTAGAGGCAGTACGCGTGCTTGAAGCTGGCGAAGAGACCCCTGCGTGTGCAACGGCACTGGTTGGTAAGTCTGAGCTGATGATCCCAATGGCGGGTTTGATCGACAAAGATGCAGAGCTTGCTCGTCTAGATGGCGAAATCAAGAAGACGCACGGCGAAATCAAGCGTATCGAGGGCAAACTGGGCAACGAAGGCTTTGTAGCGAAAGCACCTGAAGCGGTTGTTGCTAAAGAGCGTGAGAAGCTTGAAGGCTACAAAGAGACACTAGCTAAGCTAGAAGAGCAGAAGACAACGATCGCTGCACTTTAAGCCTCAGTAAAAGAGAAGAACTAACACTTCTCACTTTGAATCCAAAGGTTGGCCATCATGGTCAACCTTTTTTGTATATCTTTCACCAAAAACCATCATCAATAGCTTTCCCCTATCGCAACAATACTCATCATCCATTAGCATTAATGAGAATTATTATCGATAATAAACTCATCGAAACAAACACGATTGAGTAATTATCATGAAAAAGACACTAACTTTCGCAGCACTGCATTTTACTATCGCATTTAGTGTCGCTTACGTACTCACAGGCGACATTTTAATTGGTAGTTTAATTGCCATGATTGAGCCTTCAGTGAACACCGTAGCCTTCTACTTTCATGAAAAGGCATGGGCAAAAGTCCCAGCACTTAAAGCTCGTCAGTGGATGACCAAATTAAAAACCGCAAGCTTTGCGACCGTGCACTTCAGCGTCGCTTTTACCGTGGTTTACTTACTAACAGGTGATGCATTTGTCGGCGGCGTAATGGCGATGCTAGAGCCGAGTTTGAATACGGTGGCTTACTACTTCCACGAGAAAGTATGGATGCGTAAATCATCAGCAAAAACTCCAGCACCGCAGTTTTGTTTACATCACCACGCTTAAACATGGAGGCTCACTACGTCTCCTAACGAGCCAAATGACATTTATCATTGACAAAGTTGCGCACCGCAATTAATTTAATTGCGGTGCGCAACTTTATTTTTAGAGGTAAGTGATAATGAACGCTCGTCAACTCCGACACTACTCCCGTCAAGCCGTCCGATTGCTTGGTATGCTCGATAAACAATGCGGCGATGTCGCTCTTACCCCGGTACAAGCGCACGCATTAGGTGAAATCCAATTGCAACCATTGACCATCAACCAACTGGCGCAGCAGCTTAGTGTCGACAAGTCCAATGCAAGCCGCACCATTACTGGTTTGATTAAATTAGGTTTGGTTGAGAGCATCGAAAACCCGAAAGATAAACGAAGCCAACTCGTAGTGCTCACAATTCAAGGACAGCAGGCGTTATCGCAACTAGACCAACAGCAAAACAGCTTTTTTGAGCAGTTGCTTACACAACTTGATGACTGTGAGCAAGAACAACTCAAACTTGGTCTAGAGACTTACCTAAAAGGGCTAACAAAAGTGTGTCAGGCAGAGGAATACACCCTTCGACCTCTTACCAAAGCAGACAATCCGCAAGTGGCAGACGTAATTCGTAAAGTCTCTGCTGAATACGGCTTAACCGCAGACAGAGGTTATGGTGTGGCCGATCCAACGCTTGATGATATGTATTCGGTGTATAATCAAAACGGGGCCGCCTATTGGGTCATTGAACATCGCGGAGAGATCGTTGGTGGCGGTGGCTTTGCCCCTTTAGCTGGTGAGCCAAATGTGTGTGAGCTGCAAAAGATGTACTTCTTACCTCAAACACGAGGACACGGTTTAGCCAAACGCATCGTCGCATTGAGCTTACAACTGGCGAAACAGCTTGGGTATCAGCAGTGCTATTTAGAGACAACAGAATGTCTAAGAGAGGCGGTAGGCTTGTATGAAAAGCTAGGCTTTGAGCATCTCGATGCCCCGCTTGGGCAAACAGGGCATGATGCATGTGAAGTCGTAATGCTTAAGGTACTGTAATAAAAAATATTATCAGACGTTAAAGCACAACATGGGTAACGCAAAGCTCCTGGCTCAATGCAACAGTGAAGTTTTGGCGTTGTCCATCCAATTCAACAGACAACTGATAGAGATCATTTGGATCAGGGTCATTAAGATCAGCATACTTTGGCGCTTCAATCTGGAATAAAGCGCTCGCATGCTCCGCTCGGACATCAATAGGAATATGGTAAGTCATGCCATTAAACTTTACCGCTGCTGACACTAGCCCTGGTGCAAATGTCTGGTAATACAAATCGACCTTAAATTCACACCCGCCACCATGGTGCCAAATCTGCTCGGTTGCCACGCGATCTAAACGCACGTTGCGAATAAACTGCAAGTACGGTTCTTGCCACACGCCCAGTCGCTCATCACTTTTCTTATATTGATGTTCAGAAAGCGGGCACAGCTCTGGCTTATCCTCATCGAATAAAAGATCTTCTTCTTCCTCTAGGAACAATATCTCAAAGCGATTACGCCCCATTTGCATGTATGGGCGAATGTCTTTCTTATACACACTTTGCGAGCCATCACAATCAAACACAGCCACGCCGTTCAAACGTACCTCCGCATGGTAATCAACACCACCCATTACCATTTCCACTGCAGGAAATGCCATCATCGCCTCATCCACTTCAATGTCATGCATCAGGTGCCATTCTTGTTGACGGATCGCTTCCTCCGTCAATTCATCAGGCAGGACTAGACTTAAAGGGGCGGGAAAAGTGATGTCATCCTGTGGAATCGAGAGGTCCGTCAGTGGAGAGACTTGCCATAAACCGGCGAGTGAGAGTTGCATATACACCTTGCGCTAGATCAATTTTCACGCATTATAGGGAGAAATCCCCTATAAACTCAATGTGAATTATTTATCACCTCCACATTCATCTGTTGTTGGATGCCATTTTCAAGGTATAAAAAAACCAGCGTTAAACGCTGGTTTTTCTAAAAGAGGTGAGCTTTGATTACTCGTCGTCTTCATCTTCTTCAGGGTAAAGCGCATCTTCGCCTTCGTAGTACGTACCCCAACCGTCGTAGATGATGTCGTATTTTTCTGCCAAGTGAATCAGTTTTTCAACTTGCGCATCAATGGCTTCTGCGTCTAATGCTGATTCCATGGTTGCATCACAGCAAAGCAACTTGTTGCCATCTTCATCTTCAGTTTCTTCCGCTTCAAGCACTTCAAAGCCCATCTTGAATGCTTCAACTACCGCTTTTTCTAGCGTGTCAAAATCTTCTGCAAACAGGTGGTGCTCGATTTCGTATAGCGAATCTGGATCGCTGCCATCTTCTAGCAATGCTGCAATGATATCGCGAGTCTCTTCCTTTTGAATCTCAATTAATTCTTCTACTGATAGATATTCATCTTCGTGAGACATGTTTTGGCTCCAGATTAGTTACTTGATAGAAACACTATACCCGATACTGAGTATGCTGATCCGGTGAAATATGGCATGGATTGCGATGAAAAGCCACAAACAAACATCATACCACCGCGATTCTTATCGGTTATTTGAATATAAATATTAAACCGACCATGCAAAGAAACAAAAAATTAACAAAAAATGGCATTTTTTAATATTCAGAACATCCTAACTGACACTTAATGCGGTTATTTTCTCTTTCTGTGCGTGTTTATGGCGCTTTCTTGAATACACTCACGTGTAAAACGAAGAAGCATAACGAATAAATTCACTTCAATAATGCATAATTCAGAATAAAAATGCACGTTTTATGCACTATGCATGTATTCTTTCTCAATGGGAAAATTAGAATAAAAACGCACGCTCTCCACGTTTCACAAAATAGAATTAAAACCCAAACCAAAACTTCATTAGCAAAACAGGCAAAACTAAAATCTAAAAAACAATAAAAATTCAGAATATAGGCAAAGCGTAGTGATTTGCATCTTTCTAGGAAGCTTGTCATAACTAACGGCTGGAAAATTTGTAAGGATACAAAATGAGCAAGCTGTACGTTGGATCAGAAGTTGGTCAACTTCGACGAGTTCTATTAAATCGCCCAGAGCGCGCCCTAACCCACTTAACTCCATCAAACTGTCATGAATTACTGTTTGATGATGTTCTTGCTGTAGAAGCGGCAGGTGAAGAGCACGATGCGTTCGCACGCACGCTACGCGATCAAGATGTAGAAGTGCTTCTCCTCCACGATTTACTGGTCGAAACCCTCTCCGTTCCAGAAGCAAAACAGTGGCTGCTAAATACTCAGATTTCTGACTTTCGTTACGGGCCAACCTTTGCGCGAGACCTACGCCAATATTTTTCAGAAATGGATGATGAACACCTTGCCAGCATCTTTTTAGGTGGCTTAGCTTACTCAGAGCTGCCGATCACCTCATCTTCTATGCTGCCAAAAATGAAGCGTCCGCTGGATTTTGTTATTGAGCCACTACCTAACCACCTATTTACGCGTGATACCTCATGCTGGGTTTATGGCGGTGTATCGCTCAACCCAATGATGATGCCTGCACGCCAACGTGAGACAAACCACTTACGTGCGATTTATCGTTGGCACCCAATTTTTGCTGGCCAAGACTTTATCAAATACTTCGGTGATGATGATCTGCATTATGATAATGCGAATGTCGAAGGCGGTGATGTGTTGGTTATTGGTAAAGGTGCAGTTCTGATCGGTATGTCTGAGCGCACGACCGCGCAAGGTGTAGAAAACCTTGCAGCGAGCCTGTTTAAGGCAGGACAAGCAACCGAAGTGATTGCGATTGATCTGCCTAAACACCGTTCATGCATGCATTTAGACACCGTTATGACCCATATGGATGTGGACACGTTCTCTGTTTACCCAGAGATCATGCGCAAAGATCTCGACACATGGCGCTTAACACCAAAAGGCAATGGTGAAATGCATGTTGAAGCATCTCATAACTACCTGCATGCGATTGAATCTGCTCTTGGCTTAGATCAGCTGAAAATCATCACCACGGGTGGTGACAGTTATGAAGCTGAGCGCGAACAATGGAATGACGCCAATAACGTTCTTACCGTAAAACCGGGCGTTGTGATTGGTTACGAACGCAATGTATACACCAACGAAAAATACGACAAAGCTGGTATCAAAGTACTGACAGTCCCAGGTAACGAGCTTGGCCGTGGCCGTGGTGGCGCCCGCTGCATGAGCTGTCCGATAGAGCGAGACGATATATAACCAATTCGTCCTTTTACATTAAATGAATAAAAACTAAGGTTGATGTGAATGCATCAACCTTTTTTAGTTTTACATAAAAATAATTATTCACAAATAAAGCATTTATATGTTTTAATGCATTCTATTAATTCAATCACACGTACTAAGGGACGAGCTATGGCTTTCAATTTACGTAACCGCAACTTTTTGAAGCTATTGGATTTCTCAACCAAAGAAATCCAGTTCTTGCTCGAACTGTCTGCAGAGCTAAAAAAAGCAAAATATGCAGGAACAGAGCAGAAGACACTTCAAGGTAAAAACATTGCACTCATCTTTGAGAAATCTTCGACTCGTACCCGATGTGCGTTTGAAGTCGCTGCTTTTGATCAAGGCGCTCAAGTCTCTTACATCGGCCCTTCTGGTTCTCAGATTGGCCATAAAGAATCAATGAAAGACACCGCGCGCGTACTTGGCCGCATGTATGATGGCATCGAATACCGCGGTTTTGGCCAATCCATTGTTGAAGAGCTTGGCACTTATGCTGGTGTTCCAGTGTGGAATGGTTTGACTGATGAGTTCCACCCAACCCAAATCCTTGCTGACTTCCTGACCATGCAAGAGTACGGACGCGGTAAGCAGCTGCATGAAATGACCTTCGCTTACCTAGGCGATGCACGCAACAATATGGGCAACTCGCTCATGGTGGGCGCCGCTAAAATGGGCATGGATATTCGCCTTGTCGCGCCAAAAGCGTTCTGGCCTGAAGAAGAGCTCGTGGCAACTTGCCAAACTATCGCGCAGCAAACTGGTGCAAAAATCACGTTAACAGAAAGCGTTGAGGAAGGTGTGAAAGGTTGTGACTTCCTATACACCGACGTTTGGGTGTCTATGGGTGAGTCTGCCGAGGCATGGGATGAACGTGTAGCGTTAATGACACCTTATCAAATCAATATGGACGTGATTAAGCAAACGGGCAATCCACATGTGAAATTCATGCACTGCCTTCCAGCTTTCCACAATGATGAAACCACCGTCGGCAAAGAAGTCGCTGAAAAATACGGCATGAAAGGCCTTGAAGTAACAGAAGAGGTATTTGAGTCAGAATACTCCATCGTATTCGACGAAGCTGAAAACCGTATGCACACCATCAAAGCCGTGATGGTAGCGACATTAGGAAGCTAAACTAGCAAGCCAAAACAGCCGCTAAAAACCATGATGTAATCGCTTGCGCTCACGAAAGTTAAGCGTATAATGCTCGGCAATTTGTCTGAGGATTAAGAAATGACCAAGCTAATTGCCGACATGAAAACGCGATTTGCTCTAGCTAAGCGACTACGCTTACGTGGTGTTATTTTCGTTAATTCTATTGAATTTTAAAACCTCCCCATTTGGGGAGGTTTTTTTATGTCCAAAATTCCTTTCGGCAATTTGGATGTAGTCATCAATGTTATAGGGAAGAAGATCATGGCGAACTCGCTTTACCAGAAGCACATCATCTCTATTCCAGAGCTTTCACGTGAAGAGCTGGAACTTATCGTAGAAACAGCAGGCAGCCTTAAAAAAGCACCTCGACCAGAACTGATTAAAAACAAAGTCGTTGCCAGTTGTTTCTTTGAACCATCAACGCGTACTCGCTTGTCGTTTGAAACAGCGATTCAACGCATTGGTGGTGACGTGATTGGCTTTGATAATGATGGTAATACCTCTCTGGCGAAAAAAGGCGAAACACTCGCAGATTCAGTACAGGTCATCTCTTCTTACGTCGATGCCTTTGTGATGCGCCATCCACAAGAAGGCGCCGCTCGCTTGGCCTCTGAATTCTCAAATGGCGTGCCAGTGATCAACGCTGGTGACGGTGCAAACCAACACCCAACTCAAACGCTACTCGACCTATACACCATCGCGGAAACACAAGGTCGTCTAGACAACTTGAACGTCGCGTTCGTCGGTGACCTAAAATATGGCCGCACGGTGCACTCTCTGACTCAAGCATTAGCGAAGTTTAATAACATCCGCTTCTTCTTTGTTGCACCAGAAGCATTGGCAATGCCAGATTACATCTGCGAAGAGCTAGACGAAGCAGGCATTCAATATAGCCTGCACACAGACATGGAGAGTGTGATTCCTGAACTGGATATTCTGTACATGACGCGCGTACAGAAAGAACGCTTTGATGAGTCGGAGTACGCGCACATTAAATCGGCGTATATTTTGACAGCGGCATTACTCGAAGGGGCGCGCGAAAATCTAAAAGTACTCCACCCACTACCACGTGTGGATGAAATCACAACCGATGTTGATAAAACGCCTCATGCTTACTTCTTCCAGCAAGCTCAAAATGGCGTATACGCTCGCCAAGCACTGTTGGCGCTTGTTCTAAACGAAACACTGTAATCGAGGAGAAAACCCATGGCTAAAGAAACTCAATTGCAGGTAGAAGCAATCAAAAATGGCACAGTCATCGACCACATCCCTGCGCAAATCGGCATCAAAGTATTAAGACTGTTCGATATGCACAATTCATCACAGCGCGTTACGATTGGTCTGAACTTGCCATCATCGGCACTCGGTCATAAAGATCTACTGAAAATAGAAAATGTGTTTATTAATGAAGAGCAAGCGAGCAAGTTGGCGCTGTATGCTCCTCACGCGACCGTGAACCAAATCGAAAACTATGAAGTGGTGAAAAAGCTCGCGTTAGAGCTTCCAGAGCGCATCAATGATGTCTTCGAATGCCCAAATTCAAACTGTATTTCTCACAATGAGCCAGTAGAAAGCAGCTTTAGCGTATTCGAAAAGAAACAAGAAATCCGCCTAAAGTGTAAGTACTGCGAGAAAGTGTTCTCACGTGAGATCGTAACCGAACGATAAACACACCGTACGACTGGGCGTGATACGTTTAAAATACCCCGCGATGCCGGGGTATTTTACTCTTTACCTACCACGGGTTTAGAGGCAAACTGAGAATCTTTATTCCCTACAACTGATGGAAAAATCAAATGACGAAAGTACTTCACACTGAATCTGCACCAGCAGCAATCGGTCCTTACGTTCAAGGCGTAGATCTAGGTAACATGGTTCTTACTTCAGGCCAAATCCCAGTAAACCCAGCGACAGGTGAAGTGTCTGCTGATATCGCAGAGCAAGCTCGTCAGTCTCTAGAAAACGTAAAGGCTGTGGTTGAATCTTCAGGCCTTAAAGTGTCAGATATCGTGAAGCTAACGGTTTTTGTTAAAGACCTAAACGACTTTGGCACGGTGAACGAAGTTTACGGCAAGTTCTTTGATGAGCACGGCGTAGCAAACTACCCTGCACGTTCTTGTGTAGAAGTGGCTCGCCTACCGAAAGATGTTGGTATCGAGATTGAAGCAATCGCAGTTCGCAAATAATTGCACTTGCTGACAAACATAAAAAAACGGGTAGCTCAGGCTACCCGTTTTTTATTGTCTTTTCGTGATGATATCGCAGTAAAACTTAAGCAGCATTACGCTGTTTGACTTCTTCATCTAACGATTCAAGCTTCTCTTTCATCTGTTCACGACAGATATTCGCTAGCTCGCGAATGCCCTCTTTACCATAGCCTTCAGTGCTGATTGGAGGTAGCATTTCAACAATCACATGACCATTGTTCCAACGGTTCAGCTTAATTTTATTCGTCGAGCTACATACGATAGGAATGATTGGCACACCTGCACCAATTGCCGCATGAAAAGCACCTGTTTTGAATGGCAGCAAACCACGCCCACGAGAACGCGTGCCTTCTGGGAACATCCACACCGAAACATCACTTTCTTTCATGCTGCTCACGACCTGATCGATAGTACCTTTTGCTTTAGAGCGATTCGCTCGGTCAATCAGGATGTTACCCGTAAGCCAGTAAAGCTGACCAAACAGTGGCATCCAAGCCAAGCTCTTTTTACCTACTGTCACAACTTTCGGGGTCACAGCAGCAGAAACAGTAAACATGTCCCAGTTGTTCTGGTGGTTAGCAATGTAAACATGTTGTCCGCGTGAATACGCATCTTCAGGGATACGCAGCTCTAACTTAATCCCAAATACACGAGACATCTTGGCAAACAAGCGGCCAAAAGTGAAAACGTGCTTAGGGTTTCGGGGGCTTAACAGGCAGTAACCACAACCACCAATAAACATAACAATCGCAAAGATAGCGACAGCAAATACACGTAACAGTGCAATCATTCTTGTTCTCCAGGAACCGGCTTTTGCCAGATACAGCTATTAATTTCTCTCTTTCCATAAAGGATAACTATGGTCATGAGAGTGATATAAAAAAGCCGAAACTCAGGTTTCGGCTCTCTTGATATCCAAGTTACCTGCGGTGCAGTTTAACTTGCCTCGCTCACTCGCTCAATATTTGCGCCAAGTGCAGCCAGTTTATTTTCGATTTTGTCGTAACCGCGGTCGATATGGTAAATACGATCAACGATGGTTTCGCCTTTAGCAATACAGCCCGCAATTACCAAACTAGCCGAAGCTCGTAGGTCGGTTGCCATGACTTGCGCACCACTTAATGACTCAACATCACCACAGATAACGGTGTTGCCTTCAATCTCGGCTTTCGCGCCCATACGCATCAATTCTGGTACGTGCATAAAGCGGTTTTCAAAGATAGTCTCAGTGATCACGCCGCCGCCTTTCGCCATCATGTTTAGTAGCGTAAATTGCGCTTGCATATCGGTCGGGAAGCCTGGATGCGGCGCTGTACGTACACTCACTGCTTTCAGCTCGCGATCAGTCATATCAACTGAAATCCAATCTTCACCCGTTTCGACAAGCGCGCCAGCTTCTTCTAGCTTGGCTAAAACCGCTTCAAGCAAATGAGCGTTAGTGTTACGACATACTACTTTACCACCAGATACCGCGGCAGCGACAAGGAATGTTCCTGTCTCAATACGGTCGGCAACTACGTTGTGTTTACAACCACCTAGGCGCTCAACACCTTCAATCGTGATCGTATCTGTACCTGCACCAGAAATTTTTGCACCAAGCTTATTTAGGAAATCCGCTGTGTCTACAATTTCAGGTTCACGCGCCGCGTTGTCTAACGTTGTAGTGCCTTCAGCAAGTGCTGCAGCACACATGATGGTGATCGTCGCGCCTACGCTGACTTTATCCATCACGATGTGCGCACCTTTTAGACGACCATCAACCTCAGCTTTAACGTAACCATCTTCAAGCGTAATCGTTGCGCCAAGCTGCTCTAGGCCAGAAATATGCAGATCAACAGGACGAGCACCGATAGCACAACCGCCAGGTAGAGAAACCTGACCTTGACCAAATCGCGCTACGAGCGGACCCAAAGCCCAAATAGAAGCACGCATGGTTTTCACCAAATCATACGGTGCGCAGTACTCAGTAATGCTACTAGGATCGACGTGAACAGAACCATTACGGCTTACTTTCGCGCCTAAACGCTTAAGCAGTTCCATGGTTGTATCGATATCACGAAGGTGTGGCACGTTTGCCACTTCTACAGGCTCTTCCGCCAAGATAGACGCAAATAAAATCGGCAGTGCTGCGTTTTTTGCACCGGAAATGGTCACTTCACCAACGAGTGGTTTATCTGACCCAATAACTCGAAACTTTTCCATCAATAAACCTTAAAGCGACATCAGTTTCTTATCACGAGCCCACTCTTCTGGTGTGAACGCTTTAATTGATAATGCGTGAATGTCGTTACGCTGGATGTATTCCATCAGAGGACCATAAATTAACTGCTGCTTCTTAACGCGGCTCATTCCATCGAAACAAGCATCAACAGCAACCACCTCATAGTGGCTACCTTCACCTTTTACATGCACTTCTTGAAGGTTTAGTGCTTCTTCTAATAACTGTTGTACTTTTGCGCTATCCACAATTTACCCCTGATAATTCTGTATGTGTTTGGCCACTAAAGATTCAACATTGCTCAGTTGAAACAAAGTGCGCAGTTGCGCCGGCACGAAACTGAGCATTATATGACAGTTTTGCTTTTTTGCATGCTCTAATAAGTGGATTAACATCACCATTCCTGCAGAGTCGACGCGCTCTATCTCTTTTAACGAGCATTCCAGCTCAGCTTGAGCTGGTTGCCATTGCTGAGCATACGCCCACAATGAGGGCACTGTATCTCGATCAAGTGCCCCTGTTAGCTTAAGAATGTTTTGATCTAATTGCCACTGAGCGGGAGTCTGGGCCATTATTTCTTCGCCTCAAAGCGAACCGGTTCCGCAGCTAATTTTTCTAGATCTTTCGCGACAGATAGAATGCCTTCTTGACGAATTTTGCTATTCCATTCTGACTGTTTACTAGAGAGTAAACTGATGCCTTCCGCAATCATATCGAACGCTTCCCACTCACCAGATTTGTTGTCTTTACGCAATTTGAACTCTAGCTTGATGTTTGGACGCGGCGTATCGATGATATCAACTTTAATACTGGTGATACGCTTAGAGTCATCAACGCTAGGCTCAGGACCAAATTCAATTTGTTGGTCACTGTATTGCGTTAGCACTTGGGCATAAGAAGCAATTAAGTACGCGCGAAATGCATCGATAAACTCAAGTACGTCTTCACGTTTCGCTCCTTTTAGGTTTGGACCTAGGAGCTTTAACCCAGCATAGCGGTAGTTGACGTAAGGCATTAGCTCTTCTTCAACAATCACCTTGAGTAAATCTGGGTCTTGTTTGATTCTCGGCTGCTCAGCTTTTAATCTTTCGAACGTGACTTCAGCCACTTGCTTCATCATCTTATAAGGTTCAGTTTTATCCACTTCTGCTGCACTTGTACCAAACGCGCTAAACACAGCACAAACTGAAAGTAATAATCTCGCTAACATAGTTATTCCTTACTTGAATCGTCTGAACCACCTACGCTGTAAAGCACTTGACCAATTAAGTCTTCAAGCACGAGCGCTGATTTGGTGTCTTCGATGGTATCGCCATCGACCAGCATGACTTCATCGTCAAAAACAAAGCCTGGTACTAAACCAATGTATTGCTCACCAATCAAGCCAGACGTCAAAATTTGTACGCTCGACGTTTCTGGGAATTGATTGTATTTGCTATTGATCGATAGAGTTACAACAGGTAATAAGTTATCTGGGTTAAGTGAAATGTTGCTTACCCGACCAATCACAACCCCACCCACTTTTACTGGCGAGCGAACTTTTAAACTACCAATATTATCGAACTCAGCTTTGAGGGTATAAGTATCACCAGAGCCAATGCTTTTTACGTCAGCAACTTGAAAAATCATCACAAGAATCGCGCAAATTCCCGCTAATACAAAGCTGCCAACCCATAATTCAGTTTTACGTGTTTGTTGCATGATTAATTCCCAAACATCAATGCGGTCAGTACAAAGTCTAGTCCTAGTACTGCTAAAGAAGAATGCACAACAGTGCGCGTAGTTGCTCGGCTGATCCCTTCCGAAGTTGGAATAGCATCATAACCATTAAATAGAGCGACCCAAGTAACCGTAATTGCAAACGCAAAGCACTTGATCATACTGTTACCAATATCCTGTCCTAGTTCAACTGAGGACTGCATCGCTGACCAAAAACTGCCATGGTCAACACCTTTCCAGTCAACACCAACAAGCTGAGCACCCCAAATACCCACTGCCATGAAAATCATAGCCAGTAATGGCATTGAAATAGCACCAGCCCAAAAACGTGGCGCGATCACTCTTTTCAGAGGATCTACCGCCATCATTTCAAGGCTAGAGAGTTGCTCCGTCGCTTTCATCAAACCTATCTCTGCAGTTAACGCAGAGCCTGCACGACCAGCAAACAGAAGTGCAGTGACAACGGGCCCTAATTCACGTAGCAATGAGAGCGCCACCATTTGCCCCAAACTGCCCTCTGCGCCGTAATCCACCAGCACAACATAGCCTTGTAGGCTCAAGACCATACCAATGAACAACCCAGATACGACGATAATCGCCAGAGACTGGACGCCTACGGAATAAAGTTGTTTAACGAGCAAAGGAAAGCTTTTAAGCGGTTGTGGCTTAGTAAACAGCGCCCCAATCAGCATGAAAGTCGCACGACCAAATGCTCCGCAGATGGAGAGCGTTCGTCTACCTAGTGAGGCGACAAAATGCATAAAGTTATCGACCATCAAATAAGTCCTTTTCGATACTTTGAGAAGGGAAGCGAAACGGTACAGGACCATCTGCATCACCTTGTAAGAACTGCTGAACGCGAGGGTCAGGATTCTGATTAAGCTCTTCTGGTGTGCCAAAAGCGATAATTTTGCCATCGGCCATCAGATAAACCCAATCGGCAATACTCATCACTTCAGGCACGTCGTGAGAAACGACTATAGAAGTTAAACCTAACGCTTGATTTAGATTACTAATGAGCTCAACCAAGACACCCATGGTGATCGGGTCTTGTCCGACAAATGGTTCATCATACATGATTAAATCGGGATCCAGGGCGATCGCACGCGCCAACGCAGCGCGTCTAGCCATGCCACCCGATAGCTCGCTCGGCATCAATTGTGCCGCGCCGCGTAGACCGACGGCTTCAAGCTTAAGCAACACCATGGTACGAATCAGCTCTTCAGATAAATTCGTATGCTCTCGCAATGGGAAGGCAACGTTATCAAAGACATTCAAATCAGTGAATAAAGCTCCTGATTGAAACAACATGCTCATTTTCTTTCGAGCATGGTAGAGTTTTTTACGCGAGAGAGAGGGAATATTGTCGCCATCAAACCAGATCTCTCCTTGCTCGGGATACAACTGACCACCAATTAAACGCAGCAGTGTAGTTTTACCTATTCCCGATGGTCCCATAATGGCCGTCACTTTGCCCTCAGGAACATGCAGATCAATACCATCAAAGATCTTGCGCTCTCCCCGTGAAAAAGTGAGGTTGTTCACGGTGACTAAATCGTTGTTCGACATATCATCTCTTCTACTGTCGGAGCGTTGCAACTCACGGCATCATCAACCAGACACACAACGGAGTTGAATTTCACGTTTAATAAAGTAACGTCGGTACATTTATTAGGCTGCAATCATAAGCACATTGGCTTTGAATTTAAAGCACTGTTCAATTAAATAAAGTCGAGTATATACCTGCAATTTTTTGTGGATTACGATCAAATCAGCGCAAAGTGTTTAAATCCTAGACAAGAATTGCTGATTTAAATGAACGACATTTGCATACATTTTCGTTACTAACCTTTAATTTATTCGTCGTTTATCTTCCATTTTAGGCCGCAAAAGGTCAAAATTAGCGGTTATTCATTTTACTTATTTAATACTTAGGAATTCTCATGCTCGAAGCCGTAGCGTTGCTTATAGTCGGTCTTGTTTTGCTCGTATGGAGTGCAGATAAACTTGTTTTTGGTTCTGCAGCGATAGCCCGCAACGTCGGTATTTCACCTCTTGTCATCGGCATGACAATCCTTGCGATGGGCTCTTCTGCGCCAGAGATGATGGTTTCTGCAACCGCAGCCTGGGACGGAAAAACCGATACTGCAGTGGGTAACGTTTTAGGCTCAAACATCGCGAACATCGCGTTAATCCTAGGTATTACAGCACTCATCAAGCCTCTGTCGATTAGCTCCGCGGTCATCCGCCGGGAACTGCCATTAATGATTGCAGTAACAGTACTCGCCGGTATTCTGCTTTGGAATAGCCATCTCGGTTTTTATGAAGGTGTCTTATTGTTTGTACTCTTTGGAGCATTTTTATTTGCTATGTTGCAGATCAGCCGCAAAGAACAAAAATCAGGTGATGTTTTTCTTGATGACCAAGAGTCAGAGATCCCAGAAGGCGTCAGCAACCCTAAAGCGATCATGTGGGTGGTTATTGGCCTGATACTGCTTCCTTTGGCAGCAAGCATGCTAGTGGATAACGCGGTGATTATTGCGAAGTATTTTGGCATGAGCGATCTTGTCATCGGCCTGACTATCATTGCCATCGGCACTAGTCTACCTGAGCTCGCAGCATCGCTTGCTGGTGTTTTAAAAGGTGAAGACGACATGGCCGTCGGTAACATTATTGGCTCGAATGTGTTTAATATTCTGGCCGTAATGGGCATTCCTGGCATCATTAATCCATCGGTGCTGAGTGAGTACGCGATGGGACGTGACTTCTGGGTCATGTTAGGCGTTTCACTGTTACTTGTCGCGATGTGTGTGGGTAAATCACGCAGTATTAACCGTATTGAAGGTGCAATCTTGTTTGCATGCTTCCTAGGTTATCAAGTGTACTTATTCGCAAACATGGCCGCTTAATTACCACGATAAATAAGTAGAGAACTGATATGTCCAATCAATTTGATTTTCGCGCTGCTGCTAAACAAGTTCTTGATATCGAAGTTGCTGCTCTGCAAGAGCTGGATACCTACTTTGATGATCAATTTGAGAAAGCGTGCGAACTGATCCTTTCCAACAGCGGCAAAGTAGCCGTTATGGGTATTGGCAAGTCAGGCCACATCGGTAACAAGATTGCTGCGACTCTGGCAAGCACGGGGACTTCTGCGTTTTTCGTTCACCCTGGCGAAGCAGCACATGGCGACTTGGGCATGATCAGCCCTGGTGACATTGTGCTCGCAATTTCTAACTCTGGTGAGTCAAACGAAATTCTGTCTCTATTTCCGGTATTAAAACGCCTGAACATCAAGATAATTAGCATGACAGGCAAGCCAGAATCCAATATGGCAAAACTGTCTGACTTGCACCTGCAAATCACGGTACCTCAAGAAGCTTGCCCACTAGGGTTGGCACCGACCAGCAGTACCACGGCCACATTAGTAATGGGAGACGCATTAGCCGTAGCCCTACTTCAAGCGCGTGGTTTTTCTGCCGAAGATTTTGCCCTATCTCATCCAGGTGGCGCGTTAGGGAGAAAACTGCTGCTTAAGTTGTCTGATATTATGCACTTTGGAGAAGCGTTACCTAAAGTTTCTCCAAACGCATTGATTCGCGATGCCCTGCTTGAAATTTCAGAAAAAGGGCTAGGCATGACCGCTATCGTCGATGAACACGATGCTATGCTTGGTATATTCACCGATGGTGATTTACGTCGCACCTTAGACAAACGCATTGATATTCATACGACCGCGATTGGCGAAGTCATGACGACAAATCCAACCACAGCGCACCCTGATATGCTAGCGGTTGAAGGTTTGAACTTGATGCAGAATAAAAATATTAACGCTCTGATTTTATGTAAAGACGAAAAAATTGTGGGTGCACTGAACATGCACGATTTACTAAAAGCTGGCGTGATGTAATATCAGCACAAACATTTAAATCATTTATTACACAAATAAAGGCAATGGTCAGGGAAGTACTGAGCTAAACGATAGGCCTTCATTATATGAGTTTTACTCGCCTTATTTATTTGCTCTTGATCTTCGTTGTCGCATGGTGCGGTTATTACCTACTGACCCCAAAAGGCAACGAAGCAATTCAAGTAGCACCAGATTCTGAACTGCCCATGTTCAGTGGTACTGGACTGGAAAACATCACCTATGGTGAAGATGGTGTCCGCAGTTACATCATCCGCTCCACGAACTTAGACCATTATGCTAAGAGTGGAGATACCATTTTTAATAACCCGACTTTGATGGTTTACCGTGAAGGTAGCGTCATTGAATGGAAGGTGACGGCCACAAGAGCCGTGTTAGATGAAGACCAAGTCTTAACGTTATATGACAAGGTCTTAATGCAAAATCTTCTGCCTGGTGCGAGCTTTGATACCATGGCAACAGACAAGTTAGTCATTAATCTAACCAATCGTGATTTTAAAGCCGATCAACAGGTCATGTTGGTTGGGCCACAATTTGAAACTACTGGAGGCGCAATGCAAGGCAACTTAAAGCAGCATACCGCAACTCTGACAGACGAAGTTCAAGGTCGATATGAAACCGTTACACCTTAGCCTACTGGCACTGGTATTGGCGGCGCCTCAAGCGCTGGCACTTAAGTCGGATACTCAACAACCGGTTTACATTAACTCTGACACCCAACAGGTGGATATGAAGAGTAACCAGGTTATCTTTAAAGGCGATGTATCTCTTAAGCAAGGTAGCATCAATATCGATGCTGATAGAATCGTGGTAACGCGCGATCCTAAAACCGAAGCCATCAAACAGATTCAAGCATTTGGTAAACCTGCGAAGTTTTCTCAGCTGATGGACGATGGTAAGACACTGAGTGGTCAAGCTGTGGAGCTGGATTACCGTATTTCTACAGACGAATTGACCATGAAAGGTCAAGCGCAACTGGCACAAGACAACAACACCATCAAAGGTTCTTCGATTCGTTACCAAATTGGTAAACAAAAGCTAGTCGCTGATAGCTCTAAGGAAGAGCGCGTTACGACCATTTTGCAACCCAATCAGATAGAGAACTAATATGGCAGTACTGAGTGCGAAAAACTTGGCGAAAAGCTACAAAAAGCGCAAAGTCGTAACCGATGTTAGCTTGGAAGTTGAATCTGGTCAGATTGTTGGGCTGCTAGGCCCAAACGGCGCAGGTAAAACCACCTCGTTTTATATGATTGTCGGCTTGGTGCCACGAGATGAAGGCACCATCACCATTGATGATAAAGACATCAGTATTCTGCCGATGCACAGTCGTTCGCGTCTCGGGATTGGCTACCTTCCGCAAGAAGCGTCGATTTTCCGTAAGCTGTCGGTGGAAGATAACATCATGGCCGTACTCGAAACTCGTCAAGAAATGACACGTGAAGAGCGCCAAGATAAGCTGGAAGATTTGTTGGAAGAATTCCACATTCAGCACATCAGAACCAGTGCAGGTATGGCACTATCAGGGGGTGAGCGACGCAGAGTGGAGATCGCTCGCGCTTTAGCAGCCAACCCTCAATTCATTTTGTTGGATGAACCTTTCGCTGGTGTTGACCCAATCTCGGTTAATGACATCAAGAAAATCATCGAGCATCTACGCGATCGCGGCCTCGGAGTGTTAATCACTGACCATAACGTGCGTGAAACACTGGACGTATGCGAAAAAGCCTATATCGTAAGCCAAGGGCACCTAATTGCATCGGGAACTCCGGCAGAAGTTCTCAATAATGAACAGGTGAAACAAGTTTATCTCGGCGAACAATTCCGTCTATGATTATATTAGGAACGGTAAGATTCTGAGCATTACAAGGTAAGTAACACTGAATGAAACCTTCATTACAACTCAAGCTAGGTCAACAGTTAGCCATGACGCCACAGTTGCAACAAGCGATTCGCTTACTGCAACTGTCGACACTCGATCTTCAACAGGAAATCCAAGAAGCCTTGGATTCAAACCCATTATTGGAAGTTGAAGAAGGCCAAGATGAGCCTCTAGCAAACGGTGAAGATAAATCAGCGGTCGAGGCTGCTGATAGCAACAGTGCTAACGAACCAGCAGACATTGACGTTCCAGACAGTTCAGACGTAATTGAGAAGTCAGAGATCAGCTCTGAACTTGAAATCGATACCACTTGGGATGACGTCTACAGCGCGAATACCGGTAGCACTGGCTTAGCTCTTGACGATGATATGCCCGTCTACCAAGGCGAAACCACGGAATCATTGCATGACTACCTAATGTGGCAGCTTGACCTGACACCATTCAGTGAAACCGATCGTACGATTGCATTAGCGATTATTGACGCTGTTGACGACTACGGTTACCTAACCCTATCTCCTGAAGAAATTCATGAGAGCTTCGATAACGAAGAGATTGAGTTAGACGAAGTAGAAGCCGTTCGTAAACGTATTCAGCAGTTCGATCCGCTCGGTGTGGCATCACGCAACTTACAAGAGTGCCTACTGCTACAGCTGGCGACTTTCCCAGAAGACACGCCATGGCTTGCTGAAGCCAAAATGATTCTTGCGGATCATATTGATCACCTGGGGAACCGTGATTACAAGCTCGTCATCAAAGAGACTAAGCTGAAAGAAGCCGATCTCCGTGAAGTCCTCAAACTTATCCAGCAGTTAGATCCTCGTCCCGGTAGCCGTATCACACCGGATGATACTGAGTACGTAATTCCAGATGTGTCCGTTTTTAAAGACAACGGCAAATGGACTGTTTCTATCAACCCAGATAGCGTTCCAAAATTAAAAGTTAATCAACAATATGCTCAATTAGGCAAAGGCAATAGCGCGGATAGCCAGTACATCCGCAGCAATTTGCAAGAGGCAAAATGGTTAATTAAGAGCTTAGAGAGTAGAAACGAGACGCTACTCAAAGTTGCAAGATGTATTGTTGAACATCAACAAGATTTCTTCGAGTATGGTGAGGAAGCCATGAAGCCAATGGTACTAAATGATGTAGCCTTGGCAGTGGACATGCATGAATCCACGATTTCTCGTGTAACAACACAAAAATTTATGCATACACCACGTGGCATTTTTGAATTGAAGTACTTCTTCTCTAGCCATGTTAGTACTGACAACGGCGGAGAATGTTCGTCAACAGCAATTCGCGCACTCATTAAAAAACTGGTCGCAACAGAGAATACTGCTAAGCCATTGAGTGATAGCAAGATTGCTGCTCTTCTGGCTGACCAAGGGATTCAGGTCGCGAGACGTACGATAGCCAAATATCGAGAATCCTTGGGAATTGCCCCTTCAAGTCAGCGTAAACGCCTATTATAAGGCACTAACTGAAAAGGAAAGTCTATGCAAATCAATATTCAAGGCCATCACGTTGATCTTACCGATTCAATGCAAGACTATGTAAATTCTAAGTTTCAGAAGCTCGAAAGGTTCTTCGACCATATCAATCAAGTACATGTTGTACTAAAAGTTGAAAAAATCACTCAAATCGCGGAAGCTACGCTTCATATAAATCAAGGCGAAATCCACGCATCAGCTGATGACGAAAATATGTATGCCGCGATCGATTCGCTGGTAGATAAATTGGTTCGCCAACTCAATAAGCACAAAGAAAAACTAAACAGTCATTAATCATGCAACTGAGCGAAATACTGTCATTGGACTGCACCAAGAGTGCGGTCCACTGCACGAGTAAAAAACGCGCCCTTGAAATGATCAGCCGCATCGTGGCTGATCAAACGGGCCAAGATTCTACCGAACTGTTCGAGTGCATGCTCAACAGAGAGAAAATGGGCAGTACTGGTATCGGAAACGGTATTGCGATCCCACACGCTAGAATGCAATCGAGCGACAAGGCTATTGCTGTGTTGCTGCAATGTGATGAAGCCATTGAATTCGATGCGATTGATAATCGACCTGTCGACCTTCTTTTTGCGCTCCTTGTACCAGAAGAACAGTGCAAAGAGCACCTCAAGACTCTATCCTCTATGGCAGAACGTCTGAGCGATAAGCAAGTATTGAAACTACTGCGCAATGCTCAGAGTGATGAAGAACTTTACGACATCATGATTCACCAATAAGCAGGACGGACATCATGCGACTAATCGTGGTTAGCGGGCACTCAGGTGCCGGTAAGAGTATTGCGCTGCGCGTACTGGAAGACTTAGGTTATTACTGTGTTGATAACCTCCCAGTGAACTTGCTGGACGCATTTGTTCACTCTGTTACTGACAGCAAGCAGAATGTTGCGGTAAGCATTGATATTCGCAATATCCCTAAAAAACTAAAAGAACTGACTGGTACACTGGAGCAGTTGAAAACAGAGCTTGATGTGACCGTGCTTTTCTTGGACGCCAATAAGGAAACGCTACTCAAACGCTACAGCGAAACACGCCGAATCCACCCTTTATCTTTAGGTGGCACCTCTCTCTCCCTTGACCAAGCCATCGAGCGTGAGAAAGAAATTTTAACACCACTTAAAGCGCATGCCGATCTTGTACTGAACAGCAGCGGACAATCTTTGCATGAGTTGAGTGAAACCGTGCGTATGCGTGTTGAAGGCAGAGATCGCAAAGGGCTTGTTATGGTATTTGAGTCTTTTGGCTTCAAATATGGCCTGCCTTCCGATGCCGATTACGTATTCGACGTTCGCTTCTTGCCCAACCCACATTGGGAACCAGCGTTGCGCCCACTTACGGGTTTGGATGCTCCTATCGCCGCATTTTTGGAGCAGCACCAATCGGTGTTAAGTTTGAAATACCAAATTGAAAACTTTATAGAGAATTGGTTACCTCTGCTCGAGAAAAATAACCGCAGCTATTTGACCGTTGCAATAGGTTGTACCGGAGGTAAACACCGTTCGGTGTACTTAACTCAGCAAATCGGAGAGTACTTCGCCAATAAAGGACACCAAGTGCAAATTCGCCATACCTCACTAGAGAAAAACACTAAGGAGTAGCTGTGGAGTTAAGTCGTAAAGTATTGATTCAAAATCGCCTTGGCTTACATGCTCGCGCAGCCGTCAAACTGGTCGAACTGGCCCAGAGCTTTGAAGCGGTCATCACTATCGACAATGAAGAAGACAAAACCGCCACAGCAGACAGCGTAATGGGTTTATTAATGCTTGAGTCTGCTCAAGGACAGTACGTCACAATCCACGCTGCGGGTGAGCAAGCAGAAGAAGCACTGGATGCCGTTTGCCACTTAATCGAAGATAAATTTGATGAAGGCGAGTAATTTACTCGCTTTTTTATTACCTCTCACTCCCCTTCCCCTGACTGGGCCAATAAATAAATTTGCTTAGTATCATAAGTTGTTATTAAAAGGTGCCTAGAATTAAGTTATTATTCAACGCATTGTAAATATCAGGAATTGGGAGGAATGAATGGCAGAGCAAATTGAATTCGACCAAGCTCACCAAGCCCTCCAAGAAGTCACAGAAGCGCTAGAAAATGGCCGCTTCGTCCATGTTCGTCGTCAGTTACAGGACATGGAACCTGAGGATATCGCTCACCTTTTAGAAGCCTCTCCACGCAAAAGCCGTGAAGTTCTCTGGCAACTCACCGACCCTGAAGACTACGGTGAAATCCTCGACGAACTGAACGAAGACGTCAAAGATAGTCTCGTATCCAAAATGGCACCAGAAGCGCTTGCAGAAGCGACAGAAGGCATGGATACCGATGACGTGGCTTATGTACTGCGTAGCTTGCCAGACAACCTGTCACGCGAAGTCCTGTCGCAAATGGACTCCTCTGACCGTCTGCGTGTCGAAACCGCCCTGTCCTACCCAGAAGACACTGCAGGTGGGCTGATGAACACCGACGTTATCACGATTCGTGGTGACGTAGATGTGGACGTGGTTTTACGTTATCTGCGTATGAAAGGTGAACTACCAGAAGCAACGGATGCACTTTATGTCATTGATGAAGAAAGCAAACTGATTGGTGAACTACCCATTACTCTGCTGATCACGACCCAGCCTGATGTCAAAATTGTCGACATCATGGAAGATGCTGACGAAGCGATCACTGTCGATACCAGTGATTCAGATGTTGCTAGTCTGTTCGAACGTCGTAACTGGGTCTCTGCTCCTGTCGTAGACGAGAACCAGCATCTCGTTGGCCGTATCACTATCGATGACGTAGTTGACGTTATCCGTGAAGATGCCGAACACTCGATGATGAGTATGGCAGGTATGGATGATGATGAAGATACCTTCGCACCCGTTGTAAAATCAGCTCGCAAACGCAGTATCTGGCTTGGGGCTAACGTGTTGGCCGCACTCGCCGCCGCTTCTGTTTCTAACATGTTTGAAGCCACGCTAGACCAGATGGCTGCCATTGCCGTATTGATGACGATTGTTCCTTCCATGGGTGGTGTCGCTGGTAACCAAACCGTCGCACTAGTGATTCGTGGTCTTGCTCTTGGTCATATCGGTGACTCGAACAAACGAGAACTGTTGATGAAGGAAGCCTCGATCGGTTTACTCAACGGCATCATGTGGGCGCTGATTATTGGCGGCATTGTTGTCGCTTGGAAAGGTAACTGGATGCTAGGGGGAATCATTTCCGCAGCGATGCTGACCAACTTATTGGTCGCTGGGGTTGCCGGAGTAACGATTCCAATCCTCTTAAAGAAAATGAACATCGACCCAGCTTTAGCTGGTGGTATGGCGTTAACGACCGTAACGGATGTAATTGGTTTATCAGTATTCTTAGGGCTTGCCACAATACTGATTACCTAACTGCAAAAACTAAAAAGCCTGATGAACACATCAGGCTTTTTTAATTCTGAATTAGGAAAGCTTACTCACCCGCAACTTTCATCGCATCCAGTAAGATTGAACCCGTTTGAATTTGCGAGCGCGTTTCAACGTCGCTACCTACGGCAACAATCTTATTGAACATGTCCTTCAGATTACCAGCGATGGTAATTTCCGATACTGGGTATTGGATTTCACCGTTCTCAACCCAGAAGCCTGCAGCTCCGCGAGAGTAATCCCCTGTTACCACGTTCACGCCTTGTCCCATCACTTCTGTCACTAACAAGCCAGTGCCGAGCTCTTTGAGCATTTGTTCGAAGTTTTGACCAGTCGATTTCACGTACCAGTTATGGATGCCACCAGCGTGACCTGTCGGCGCCATCTTCATTTTACGTGCGGCATAACTGGTTAACAGATAAGTTGCTAGCACACCGTCAGTAATGATCTCACGGTCTTGAGTATATACGCCTTCGCTATCGAATGGGCTTGACGCCAAACCACGTAATACATGTGGACGTTCCGAGATATTGAACCACTCAGGAAGCACTTGCTTACCAAGGTGATCAAGTAGAAAAGAAGATTTACGGTACAGGTTACCACCGCTGATCGCCATCACAAGGTGACCAATCAAGCCAGTTGCAACATCAGCAGCAAACATGATTGGGTATTTACCTGTCTTTAGGCGCTGCGCATCTAAGCGGTTAATCGTATTCTCTGCCGCTTTACGACCCACCGTTTCTGGTGTCCATAAGTCATCGCGATGACGTGCCACTGTGTAGCTGTAATCACGCTCCATTTCGCCATTTTGACCAACGCCAATCACACAACAGCTGGTACTGTGGCGGCTAGACGCATAGCTTGCTAATAAGCCATGGCTGTTACCATACACTTTTACACCGTAGTGGCTATCATAACTCGCGCCATCACTTTGCTTGATTGCACTGTCATAACTTAACGCTTCTTTCTCAGCGGCGATCGCCACATCGGCAGCATAATCGGGATCAGGGGCGTCTGGGTGGAAAAGGTCAAGCTCAGGGATCTCTTGCACCATGTATTCTTTGGCTGCGGGCCCTGCAAATGGATCTTCAGATGTGTAATGCGCAATATCCAGCGCCGCAATAACGGTTTGCTCGATAGCAGCTTCACTTAAATCAGACGTGGAAGCACTGCCTTTACGTTGACCTCGGTAAACGGTAATGCCCAGCGCACCATCGCTGTTGAACTCGACATTTTCTACCTCGCCCATGCGAGTAGATACACTTAAACCAGTGCTTTTGGTAATTGCGACTTCGGCGGCGTCAGATTTTGCCGATGCAAGCTTTAAGGCTCTTGCGACGGCTTGCTCTAGCTCGGTACGTTGCTCAGCAACCTGCTGTTTAATATCCATTGTCTTTCACATCTTGTCTTTGATGAACAATAGGATAACAAGAATTTCGCTTTCTCCCCACGATTCTTGTTAAAATAGTCATAATATTAATCAAAACACAGGCAACTGAAATGGCACGTAAGAATCAAAAAGCGCCATGGGAACCAGAAGAAGAGATCATCTGGGTAAGCAAATCCGAGATGAAGCGAGACATGGAAGAACTGCAAAAGCTAGGTGAGGAGCTTGTCGGCCTCAAACCTGCAGTTCTCGAAAAGTTTCCATTGAGCGAAGACCTGCGAGAAGCAATTGCAGACGCACAACGCTTTAAAAACGAAGCACGTCGTCGCCAATTACAACGTATTGGTAAGTTGATGCGTTATGAAGATCCAGAGCCAATCCAAGCGGCGTTGGATAAGATTCGTAACAAGCACTCTCAATTAACAGCGGTATTCCACAAGCTTGAAGCATTGCGTGATCGCGTGGTGGAAGAAGGCGACAAAGCCATTGATGACGTAATGGAAATGTACCCAGAAGCGGATCGTCAGCGTCTACGCCAATTGGCTCGCCAAGCAGCCAAAGAGAAAAAAGCAGGGAAACCAGCAAAAGCGTACCGCGAAATCTTCCAGATCCTAAAAGGTCTCAACGAAGAAGAGTTTTAATTCGACGGCTCGATTCCAACGAGCATTCAATTAACGAAAAAAGCAGACATGATGTCTGCTTTTTTCATCTTTTACTTAAATGTCAGCGTTACACCAAGCGATTAATACGCTCTCCGCGCTCGAAAGCGTCAATGTTCTCAATCAAGATTTCCACTAAACGTTGAATCGAAGAGTCACTGCCCCATGCAACATGCGGTGTCAGTAACAAATTAGGTAACCCCATATTGGCAATCAGCGGATTGCTCTCATCAGCTGGTTCTTGTGTAAAAACATCAAAACCAGCCGCAGCAATTTCTCCCTGTTTTAGGGCATCCACCAGCGCTTGCTCATTCACCAAGCCTCCACGCCCCGTATTAATTAGAATGGCGTTGGGCTTCATTTGTTGCAACTCTGCTTGACCAATCAAATTCTGAGTATGCTTGTTGAGCGGACAGTGCAAAGTCAACGCATCAGAGCGTTTCAATACTTCCTCAAACGGCACATAACCAGGTCGGCATTCTGATGCACCTTTACGCTCAGCAAAGATCACCTGCATGCCTAGCGCATCAGCTAACTGTGCTGTCGCTTGCCCTAAAGCGCCGCTGCCAATAACACCTAGCGTGCTACCACCTATATCCCCGATTGGGTGCGTAAAAAAGCAAAACTGCTTATTACTCTGCCATTCGCCAGCGGCAATATCTTGATGGTAACCAAATAAATTTCGGCGTAAAGCAAACAGCATCGCAATCACGTGCTCGGGCACCGAACGCGTCGCGTAACCACGTACATTGGCAACCGCAATATTATGCTTAGCACAGTAGTCCACATCGACGTTGTTAAAACCAGTTGCGGCAACCGCGATCATCCGCAATTGTGGTAGTTGCTCTAATATATTTTGGTCAAGCTGGACTTTATTGCTAATCACGATATCTGCATCTGCTAACCTTTCTATTACCTGCTCTGGCGCGGTTAAGTCGTACTCACGCCAGTGGTGCTGAAAGCTAGGTCGTGGGACCTCAATGTGTTCTGGGATGGTCGCTCGGTCCAAAAATACGATGGTCGGCAAAGACATAACAACTCCTTGTTCACGGCTGAAAGACAGGATACATCAACCACAGTAACGAAATAGCGAACTAGAAAGAACCGTTGTTGACTGCGGTTGGCATTAAGGGTGTGGCAACGTTTTATAATCAGGCAATGTACGTTCTGGCGAAAAATAGTTAAAGATCGCCGCCTCGGCTTCAGGATAAAAGTCACAGGGTACAAAAATACTGCTCAGCTGATCCGTGGCTGGGTGATAAAAACTTAGCTCCGCAGCGTGCAGCTCTAAACGTTCTGAAAACTGATACGCCTCTTCAGTTGCATAAAACTCATCACCAATAATCGCATGACCAATCGCCATCAAATGCACGCGTAACTGATGCGATCGACCAGTAATGGGCAGTAGTCGCACAACGGTCGTATGGGTGCCATCAGAGTGCACTTCACGCTTCACCACTCGGAATAAAGTTTGAGATGGCTTGCCGTCGTCGAAGCATACTTTTTGTCGCGGACGATTTGGCCAATCACAAATTAATGGAAGGTCAATATTCCCTTCTTGCGGCTCGACATGCCCCCAAACACGTGCGTAATACACCTTGTGAGTGAGACGATATTGGAACTGCTTTTTTAATGCTCGCTCCGAAGGTTTGTTTTTCGCCAGCAGCATCAACCCTGATGTCGACATATCCAAGCGATGCACTACTTGGATTTCTGGATGCACTTCCTTGAGGCGGCTCCACATGCTGTCGTAATGCTCTGCGAGGCGACCAGGAACAGACAGCAATCCTGATGGCTTATTCACTGCCAGAATGTCGTCATCCTCAAAAACGATATCGACCCAAGGGTCGGTGGGAGGGGTATATTCAAGCATTGCCATGGGAGATCTCTACAAAATAAAAACGCCGCGATTATATACCCAAATAGCACCCAGATGCATGGTTCTGAAGAAAAGTTCAAGCCAATAAAACAAAGTCAATCCTTTAGCATAAAAACTAAAAATAGCACGTTGTAAATTTAGTTTGACAACAAGACGCATAACTGAATAGAGTGCTAGATGCACACAGCATGATATTCGCAAAGAATACTTAAAATAAATACATAAAAACACAGCATTTAAAAGACATTACCGTTGCGCAGTATAGGGCGAGCGCTCAGCTTGTCATGCACTGCGGTATGTATCTCTTTAGAAAGGTACATAAGATAAAAAGGACAATAAGCAATGGACTCCGCCGTTATAGATAAACCCCAATCCAAACTTTCCTTATTTTTTCGTTCGTTAGGCCCCGGCATATTAATGGCATCTGCTGCGGTGGGTGGCTCTCACCTCGTCGCATCAACCAAAGCTGGTGCGATTTATGGCTGGCAACTGGCGGCGCTGATTCTGCTCGTAAACCTGTTTAAATACCCTTTTTTCCGAGCGGGCGTACAGTACACCATGGGAACAGGGCTCACTTTGGTTGAGGGCTACGCGAAATTAGGTCGGCCTTATCTATGGCTATTTCTATTTCTGAGCGTGGTCTCAGCCGTAATCAATACCGCCGCTTTGTTGATGTTTAGCGCTAGCTTGCTGGGCTACTTCATTCCGTTTTCACTATCAATGGCATCACTCAGTATCATTGTGATTGTCACCTGCCTGATCATATTATTTGCTGGCCATTACAAAGCGCTCGATACGCTATCTAAGGTGATCATGTCGGTGTTAACCATCGCGACTTTACTTGCCGTTTCTATCGCCTTTGGTAACCCTGTTGAGCAAGTGGCCAACTTCGAGCCACCGTCACCTTGGTCGATTGCGGCAATTGGCTTTATCGTCGTAACAATGGGCTGGATGCCAGCACCGATAGAGATCTCCTGCTTGACCTCTGCGTGGTTAAAACGCCAATCAAGCCAGCAAGAAGTAACGTATCGCTCTGCTCTATTTGACTTTAATGTCGGTTATATTGGCACGGCTTTTCTTGCCATTATCTTTGTATCGTTAGGTTCTTTGATGCTCTATGGTTCTGGCGTTGCACTTGAAAGCTCAGGCGTTGGCTTCTCCCACCAATTGGTTGGCTTATATGCGGCGACGATTGGTGAATGGTCTCGTTATTTGATCGCGGTAATTGCGTTTTTCTGTATCTTTGGCAGCACGATTACCGTTATTGATGGCTACTCACGCGTTATTTCTGACTCTCAACGTCTACTGCGCTCACAACCAGACACTAACCCTAAAGCCACATCAGCGATCATGCTGGTGGTCGCCTTACTTGCATTAGGTATTGTGGTTTTCTGGGCTTCTGCGTTATTGCCTATGCTGAACTTTGCGATGATCCTCGCCTTTATGACCACGCCATTCTTTGCTCTGCTAAATTACACATTAGTGAGCAAAACCGAGTTACCTGAACCTTTGGCTGTTGGACCTAAATTGAAGTGGTTGTCGATTGCCGGTTTGATTTACTTGTTTGGCTTTTTGGCTGTGTTTATCTGGTGGAAGTGGTTGATGTAAATTACTTAGCTATCAGTGATTAATGCATTCCGCATAAAGAAAATAAACCGCAAATAAAGAAAAAGGTCTTCAACTGAAGACCTTTTTTAATAAACAATAAATGCTTACTTAGTTGTGGCTCACCACAATCAAACGTAGCGAGTCGAGCTGCACTTGAGCTTGGTTGATGTAACCAGTGAGCTCCTTAATTTGTGCATCAATGGCTTCAATTTCTTCATCACGAATATTTGGGTTTACCGCTTTCAGTGCTTGCAAACGCTCAAGTTCTGCATTCAAGCTATGCTGCATATCTTGATGAGCTTGCTTGCGTACTTCCTCAACCTTCGCTTCGATAAGACTATCCCCCGCTTCAATTAAGCGGTGTACGTCTTTCTGTACCGACGTGACCAACTTGCTACCTAAGTGACGGTTTACAGGGCTGAGCTGGCGGTTAAAGCTTTCAAATTCCACTTGAGCAGACAAATCATTACCACGCGAGTCCATCATCAAACGGATTGGCGTTTTCGGTAAGAAGCGCGCGATACCACTGCGTTTTGGCGCTTGCGCATCTACCGCGTAAATCAACTCAAGAAGAATGGTCCCAACTGGTAACGCTTTGTTTTTCAGTAGAGATACCGCAGACGTCCCCACCCCTTCACTCATCAGAAGATCGATACCACCCTGGATCATTGGGTGCTCCCAACTGATAAAGTGCATATCTTCACGAGACAAAGCCGTATCACGATCAAACGTGATCGTCGCTCCTTCGTATGGCAGACCTGGGTAGCTTGGTACCATCATGTGCTCAGATGGGGTCACAATCAGTGCGTTTTCACCTTTATCGTCTTGGTTCAAACCAATCGTATCGAAAAGAGAAAGTGCGAAGGTGACCAAATTGGTATCACCGTCGGTTGATTCAATTTTCTCAACGATTTGTTGAGCTTTTTCTCCGCCATTTGAATGCATTTCTAACAGGCGATCACGGCCTTGCTCCAATTGGGATTTCAGCTCTTTATTCATTTTTGCGGACGCTTCAATGATCTCATCTAGCGTGCTGGTATCACCAGAAGCAAGGATTTCAATCAAGTCATCAGAGTACTTATCGTAAACGGCACGGCCTGTTGGGCAGGTTTCCGCAAAGGCGTTCAGGCCTTCATCGAACCAACGCGCTAGGATCGCTTGCGAGGTACCTTTCAGGTAAGGAACATGAATGTCGATGTCGCGATTTTGACCGATACGGTCCAAACGACCGATACGTTGCTCAAGCAAGTCAGGGTTGAACGGCAAGTCAAACATGACTAATTGGTTGGCAAACTGGAAGTTACGGCCTTCAGAGCCGATTTCACTACAGATAAGAACCTGTGCACCACCTTCTTCTTGCGCAAAGTAAGCGGCTGCTTTGTCACGCTCAAGGATCGACATACCTTCATGGAAGACGGTCGCACGAATGCCTTCACGCTCACGCAGCGCTTGCTCCAATTGCAGAGCCGTACTTGCACGAGAGGCAATCACCAGAATTTTCTCGCTGCGCTTCTCTTTTACCTTTTCAAGTAACCAATTCACGCGCGAGTCAAACTGCCACCAGCTTGCATCATCGCCTTCAAATTCTTGGAAGATCTCTTCTGGGTAAAGGTTCTTCATTGCACGTGCTTCCGAACTCATCTTACCGCCGATCATCCCAGCAACACGCATTGACGTGGTGTATTGCGGTGGAATATCCATTGGCATCAGGTGCACGTTACGCGCAGGGAACCCTTTGATAGCCGCACGTGTGTTACGGAACAGAACACGTCCCGTACCGTGACGATCCATCAAGTTGTCGATCAACTCTTGGCGCGCTGACGCTTTATCTTCTTCGTCCGCTTCACTTTCGATAATGCGGAAAAGTGGTTCTACGTCTTGTTCAGACAACAATTCAGTAATCTGGTTTTTCGCTTCATCAGGCAGTTTTTCACCAGAGAAAAGTGAAGTAATCGCATCCGCTACAGGTGCGTATTGCTCTTCTTCCTCGACGAACGCTTCGTAATCGTAGAAACGGTCAGGATCCAGCAAACGCAGACGAGCAAAGTGGCTCTCACGACCAAGCTGTTCCGGCGTTGCCGTCAGTAACAACACTCCAGGAGTACGTTCAGCTAAACCTTCTACCACTTGGTATTCACGGCTCGGTTTATCTTGGCTCCACTCAAGGTGATGCGCTTCATCGACAACTAATAGGTCCCATTCGCCTTCCAGTGCTTGTTCAAAACGCTTGCGGCTCTTGCGTAGGAAGTCCAAAGAACACAGCACGTATTGCTGGGTATCAAATGGGTTTTCTGCATCCGCAAATGCTTCGATACAACGCTCTTCGTCAAAAATAGAGAAATGCAGGTTGAAACGACGCATCATCTCAACCAGCCATTGATGCTGCAGTGTTTCAGGTACCACAATCAAAATACGTTCTGCACGGCCAGACAGCACTTGCTGGTGAATGATCATGCCCGCTTCGATGGTTTTACCCAAACCCACCTCATCCGCCAACAAGACGCGTGGCGCGTGACGACGGCCAACTTCGTGCGCGATGTAAAGCTGATGAGGGATCAAACCTGCACGCATACCACATAGGCCACGCATTGGGCTCTTATGCTGCTCAAACTGGTTGGTTAGCGCACGGTAACGCAGAACAAAGTTGTCCATACGGTCGATTTGACCGGCGTACAACTTATCTTGAGGTTTGTTAAAACGAATTTGGTTACTAAGGAAAATCTCACGCAGGACGACGGCGGTTTCTTGCGTGTCTTCACGAGTACCGAAATAGGTGTATAGACCTTCATCTTCCAGTACTTCTTCAACTTTTAGAGACCAACCTTCTTGGCAGTCGATGACATCACCAACGTTAAAGGTGACTCGGGTAACAGGTGCATCGTTACGTGCGTAAACTCGGTTTTCCTCTGACGCTGCAAACATCAATGTCACAGTACGAGCATCCATTGCTACAACGGTACCTAAACCTAAATCGCTTTCCGTATCGCTAATCCAGCGCTGCCCCAAAGCAAATGTCATGAATTGACTACCTCGTTATTAGTTCTTGATTCGTGTTTCTTGTTGGTCTACTCATGCCCGTAGGCATGGATAATAGTTTAGATCTGATTCTGGCTTCTGCTATACCGATAGCATTCGTCATTCCAGTATGAACTGAGTATTTTTAAGCCAGCTCAACATGATAAATCGGACGTAGCCTATACGCAGAAAAAGGTCGCTAATCTTACTTGAAGCTGTGATTTAGGTCACGCCGAAACCGCATCAAGCGGAAACTTTTTTTCCCAAACTATAAATGCAATCAAATTGTAAAATACTCATGCCAATTATTAAGTTGTAGAACGTAAATATTACGTATACTTCTAGTGAGGGGCGTTTAAAACCATTGCATATGATTTAAGCGCGTTAGTACACGATTAGGATCAACACGGGTTTGCAGTAAGTTGTCTTGCTACTCGGTTGCACACTAACCGACATCAGCCCGACAACCTCTATTGCAAGCAATCAGAGTTAGGCCGCTTCACACCTATTTGAGAACGACCTAACCACTCGCATGCAGAGCCGTATTACGGCAAGGAGACGCTATGGGCGATACCGATCGGAAACTGTTTGTACTTGATACCAACATTCTTCTTCATGAACCCTTTGCCATCTTCTCTTTCCAAGAACACGATGTCGTTATCCCCATGACCGTGTTGGAAGAACTCGACCGAATCAAAGACAGCAAACGCGATGTCGCAAGAGACGCTCGCGTGGCTATTCGCGCTTTGGAAGATTTGTTTAAAGAAGCAACGCCCGATGAAATTTCTGAAGGTATTCCTGTTTCTAAAGACAGCCCCGACCAAGGCACCATTTCCATTTTGGCGGATTTTGAACTGCAGGAAACCGTCAAAGCCTTCGCCGACAAAGCCGGTGACAACCGCATACTCAATGCGGTGCTTTATCTGCAAAACAAACGAGCACCACGTGAAGTGGTACTGATCACGAAAGACATTAACATGCGTCTGCGCGCCAAAGGCGCTGGCGTACGTTTTGTTGAAGACTACCGAACCGATCAACTGATTGACGACATTCAATACCTCACCAAAGGCTTTCAACTACGTGAGGGGGACTTCTGGAGTGATATTGAGGAAGTGGAAAGTTATGCGCTGGGCGGAAAAACCTATCACAAGCTCAGTCGTGAACCTTTTGAACCAACCTTTATTAACCAATATGTGATTGATGAAGACAGCGACTTTGCTGGCCGCGTGGAAACCATCAATGAAGACAAATTAACGCTACTCGACCTGAGCCGTGAACGCATGATGCACCGTAAGGCTTGGGACATCACACCAAAAAACATCTACCAAGGAATGGCGTTGGATGCCTTACTTGACCCGGATATTGACCTGGTGATTTTAACCGGTGCCGCTGGTAGTGGTAAAACGCTATTAGCCATGGCAGCAGCACTGGAGCAAACCATTGAAAAAGGCATGTTCGATAAAATTATCGTGACGCGTAACACGCCAGACATCGGTGAATCCATTGGCTTCCTACCCGGCTCAGAAGAGGAGAAAATGATGCCGTGGTTAGCGGCGGTGACCGATACCTTGGAAGCGCTACATAAACACGATCACTGCACTGAAGGCTCATTGAAGTACATCTGTGATAAAGCCAATATTCAGTTTAAATCGATCAACTTTATGCGTGGCCGTTCGATTCAAAATGCGTTTGTGCTGCTTGATGAGTGTCAAAACCTCACCGCTTCACAAATCAAAACCATCATCACCCGCTGCGGCGAAGGAACCAAAATCGTCTGCTCCGGTAACTTGGCGCAGATTGACTCCCATTACCTCACCCCTGTGACCTCTGGTTTGACCTACATGGTTGAACGCTTCAAGAACTTTGAAGGCAGCGCGAATATTCACCTTAACGGCGTGGTTCGTAGCCGCTTGGCAGAGTTTGCCGAAGAGAACCTGTAGTCGACATCGACTCACAAAAACAAAAGAGCGCTCTAATGAGCGCTCTTTTTATAACGATTTTAATGAGTTACTCAGTACCACCCACCGTCAGTGAATCCAATTTCAAGGTCGGCTGACCAACGCCAACTGGCACACTTTGACCTGCTTTACCACATACGCCAACGCCCTTGTCGATACTTAGGTCATTACCGACCATAGAGACTTGCTGCATGGCTTCGATACCTGAGCCAATCAACGTCGCACCTTTAACAGGACGCGTAATTTTACCGTTTTCAATCAAGTACGCTTCCGATGCGGAGAATACAAACTTACCCGAAGTAATGTCCACCTGACCGCCACCAAAGTTTGGCGCATACAACCCTTTCTCTACCGTCGAGATGATTTCTTCTGGCGTATGTTCACCTGGAAGCATGTAGGTGTTGGTCATACGCGGCATCGGCAAATGTGCATACGACTCACGACGACCGTTACCTGTTGGGTTCACACCCATTAACCGCGCGTTTAGCTTGTCTTGCATGTAACCTTTCAGCACACCATTTTCGATAAGCGTGTTGTACTGGCCATTCACCCCTTCATCATCCACATTGAGTGAACCACGAAGGTCTTTTAATGTACCGTCATCAACAATGGTACACAGTGAAGACGTCACTTGTTGACCCATTTTGCCAGAGAAGACCGAAGATTCCTTACGGTTAAAGTCACCTTCTAGGCCATGACCTACCGCCTCATGTAGCAATACGCCTGGCCAACCTGAGCCCAATACCACTGGCATCATGCCTGCTGGTGCGGCTTCTGCTTCAAGGTTTACCAGCGCCATGCGAATCGCTTCGTCTGCATAATGGAAAGCTTGTTTCACACCATTGCTTTCCGTTAAAAAGAAATCGTAACCAAAACGGCCACCGCCACCAGCGCTACCTCGTTCACGTCGTTCACCTTTTTGAGCGAGCACGCTAATAGACAAACGTACCAAAGGACGAATATCGCCTGCATAAGTACCGTCTGTTGCCGCAACAAGCATCTGCTCATGCACACCGCTGATGCTGATCGAGACTTCTTTAATCAATGGTTCTTTAGTGCGGATGTAAGCATCTAGAGACTTAAGTAATTCTGTTTTTTGCTGCTTTTCCCATTCAGCTAGTGGATTCACAGCCGCGTAGTACGCTTGGTTCTCCGTACGTTTAAACGCATGAACTTTGCCATTTTGCCCTTGCTGAGCAATACCGCGCGCCGCCATTGCACTCTGCTTCAGGCCTTCAGGCTGGATTTGATCAGAGTAGGCAAAGCCTGTTTTTTCGCCAGTTACGGCGCGGACACCAACACCACAATCAATGTTAAAAGAGCCATCTTTGATGATGCTGTCTTCTAGAACCAGAGACTCATGCCAGCTGGACTGAAAGTAAATGTCCGCATAATCGATCTGGCGTGTCGCAATGCTGGCAAGCGTGTCAGCAATGTCTTGCTCTGTCAGACCATTTGGGGCAAGGAGTGCCTGTTCTATTTGGTTTGTGCTCATAGTTTGCTCTTTTATTTCCGTCTCAATTCATTTTGAAAGCGACTGTGTTGAGTCAGCGGCATATTCTGCCTTACTTGTTGGCTCTGTGACAAATCTATCTCTGTCACCAATAAGCCTACTTCATCCTGAAGCTGTTTATGAATACGTCCCCAAGGGTCAACGACCATTGAGTGTCCCCATGTTTTTCGTCCACATGGATGCGTTCCAGTTTGTCCGCTCGCCAAAATCCAACATTGTGTCTCAATCGCTCTAGCTCGCAATAATACTTCCCAGTGAGCTTGCCCCGTCACAGCGGTAAACGCAGCAGGCACCACAATGATATCCGCGCCTTCTTGGCGCAATACTTTATAAAGCTCAGGGAAACGAAGATCGTAACAGATGCTCAATCCAACGCTGCCGATATCGGTTTCCGCCACGACTATTTGATTACCCGCCATAAACGTATCCGACTCACGATAACTACCATAACCATCGGCTACGTCGACATCAAACATATGCAGTTTGTCATAGTGAGCAATGCATTTACCGTGCGGCGGCAATACAAGCGTTGTGGTCGTGACACCTTTTGCGGTTTGAATGGGCATGCTTCCGACAATTAGTGTTAACTGGTTCTTTCTTGCGATTTCAGAGAGCCGCTGTTGAATCACGCCACTCCCAAGTGGCTCTGCATGTTGATGGTACGCTTCGCGGTTGGCAAACAGCACCGTATTTTCAGGGGTAAGGACAAGCTTGGCACCTTGCTTACTCGCCAAAGCACACTGTTTTTCAATAAAGTCCAGATTCGCGGTGATATCTGGACCCGATGTCATTTGAATAATGCCAACACGTTCCATGTGTTTCCTCCTTATTCCATTTTAGTCGGTGAGTTATTTGGCCTGTTCACGCAGCTTTTCTGGCAGTTTGTATTCACCTTTACTTCGCGAAATTTCTTTCACCGTTGGTGAATCTAGTGGGCCTTTCACTTCATAATTGACTTGAGTGAAGACCTCAACCACCGGAGAAATCACTGTTGAGATGGCTAAAACATACAACGCGGTTTGTGGCGCTACTGCAAACGCGGTCAGCATTGGTAGGCCTGATGTGATGTCTGGGGTGAACTTCACTTCCGCATCGACCATTCTGCTGTTCATATTGGCGATGCCGCGGATCTGCATTTCCCCTGCTAACGCATCCATCACGATATCGTTGGTGATAAATACGCCATCTTGGATTTTGCCCGTGCCTGTGATCGAGTTAAACGCCATGCCTTTGTCGAATACGTCGGTAAAGTCGAGCTGCATCTTACGGATGATAGAATCCAAACTGAACAAGCCTAACAAGCGTGCCGCACCACTGACTTCACTGATCACGCCTTTACCAAATTCCGTTGAGACATTCCCTTGCAAGGTTTGTGTCTTCATCGACCAAGGCGCGCCGTCCCATTCCATATTGGCATTGATCTCAAATGGTGCCTGCTGAATACCCGATGTGATACCAAAGCGCTCCATAAGATCAGTGTTGTTATCACCTTTCATTTTCATGGTTAAGTTGGAATGGCTACTCTCTTTTGTCAGATCCCACCAACCGCTCATATCAATGCGGTTTTTGCCGCTGCTAAAGGTGATATTTTTCCACTCCAAACGGTTCTCGCGACGCTGCAAATCAACATTCACCTTCCCCACTTTGTAACCTTGCAACCAAAAATCATCGATGTTCAAAGTTAAGTTTGGCATCTCAGCGTGAAACTGGCGGTCAAAATTGGTAATCAAAGGCGCGTTTTGGTCTTCACTGGCAAAGAGCGAGCTGCGCTCTTTGGTCATCTCTTCAAACCCTGGAATATACAGGTGCAAGTGCTCCAAAGAGACCGATAAGTCATACGGCTTCAGATAGTTAGCCTTACCTTTAACCTCTTGACTGTCCACATCGAGTTGCCAGCTCAAATTCTTTTTGCTTGCGGAGAAGTCCACATCATGAAACTCAATCCCACCAAGCTGCAAGTTAGGCGTTTCAACATCAATCCGTGTAGGCAATGGAATACTCGGCGTCTTCATGCTTGCCAAAACAGACGATGACGGCTTGCTTTCTGAGCCCTGAACCAGCTCTGCCCACTGGTCTAAATTAAGCTCACCGACACGCACTGATGCATCGTGTCCGACAATAGGGCTGATCCTGAAACCACCTTTGCCGACCATTAAATGAGTCGCCGTCAGAACAGGTACATCGCCAGTTATATCTATCTCGGTTTGATACTTAACATTTGGTATCTGTAGTCTTGCTGAGATACTTTCTTGGTTGCCGGATGCCTGTAGTTTTGCTTGCCCGGACTCGCCAACTTGTTTCGCTAGCGGATAGGGATATTGACTCGCTAAACGATTTAGCTGCGCCAACACATCAAGTTGATAGGTGAAGCCTACATCATTAAGTTGTAAGTCAATGTCCATTTGCCACGGCGCATGCCCAGAAACAAGCTTTAGCCAACGCTCGCCAACATAAGGTTTGAGAGGCTCAACGTCCCAATCCCCTAATGTGTTAATCGTCACATTGTAGCCCTGTTCCGCACTCTCACCACGAAAATCGAGGGAGATAGGCTGGGTAAGCAACTCTGCAGACAAACCCGATGTGGTGACCACATCATTATCGAAGTGGATACGCCCTGTGGCTTTCTCCAGCGTCATTGGCGGCGCTTCAATATCGACACGGTTTTCTGTTAAATCGGCATAACCCCAAGCACGGGACTCTTTTTCAAAATCAAACGGAATGTTGAGCTGGAACTCAGAGTAAACCGGACCACTCACTTGCAGCGCCGTCAACGCTGCCCCGACCGAGTCCACCAATGGCGTCGCCATCATGTAGTCACGAACTTCATTGCCCGGCGCGCTCGCTTTGGCTTCAATCTCAATGTGTCCACCTTCCGCCAACTCAGGAATTCGCCCGGTAATACGCTTTGCATGGACACCATTTAACGTGGCGGACTTTGAATCCAAATACATGGCATCATTTTCAAACAGCAAGTCCAGCTGCAGATCCGTGATGGTTGGCCACGCCGTATCAAAGCTAAATTTAGCGTCTTTTAAACCGACCCACGCCTGAAACATGCCATTATGATCTTTATAAGGAAAATCCCCTAACTCGCCATACCACAGCAGCTTAGCCGTATTAACTTTACCACCTTGAATCGCAGTCGATAGATAATCCGTTAAGTCTTGTCCGAGTGCCAGAGTCGGCAGGTAACGCCATGTTTCACCTGCGTTATAGAGATCTGCTTCAGCATAAAACGATAAAAATGGGCTTTGTTCTTTTGGAAAATCAAGACGGAATGCTCCTAGTACTTGAAGATCCGGTGTCGCAGCCGTCACTTTATCAGACCACAAGCGCCAGCCGCTCTCATCTTGCTGCCAGATAATATCGACTTCACCTTGTTTGATATTCAGCGGAGCTTGAAATACATCACCGTACGGAAATACATCATCAATGACGGTTACTTTCGCTTTTGCCTGATCTAAATTACCAGATACACTGCCCTGTACATGATGGAATCCTGGTAGCAGTTCCCATTGCGTCATCGCGAGTTCATCCAGTTCCGCGGAGTAGCGTAACGTGTCTAAACCACCGTTCATGGACAAGCGAACATCTTCAACTCGGCCTTTCGGTGCCAATTTGTTGATAAGGTCACTGGTCGATTCCGACTCTGGAGCCAATTTGATGAGCGGAATAAGTGCTTCGATATCGAGTTGAGAAAGGTTGAGCGTCCAACCATTCGGTTGCCAATCAAACGCTGCGTCTAATTCCGGCCAAGGGGTGTTGTCGGTTCGGATCCGAAGTGAGTGACCATTTACTTTCCAACCTTGTTTATCTGGTCGAAGATTGAAAATACCTGACTCGATAAACAGCTCATGACGACCGTTTTCATTCCACACCAGCTCAGAAGGTAATAGTTCAACATACGCATCATTCGGTTGGCTGTGTTTCAGCGTCAGCCAAGTGTTTAAGCTGACCTTACCCGACTCAGCACCCGACTCTTCTTGCATGTAAGTGGTTAACCAAGGCGTCACTGAGACATCTTGGGCACTCACGTAAAACTCACCAGACACATCACGCAGCGAACCATGGTCTTTAAAGTTAGCGCTCACTAACAATGAATTCAGACGAACATCGGCAATGTTCACGGTGCCTTCTGCTAAGTGGTGCTTGCCTTGGTTGCTCCAACGGAGCTGCTCGATATCTAAACGGCGAGTCTCACCAGATACCGATTTATACCAAATCCGTGAGTCGGTAATGGTGAAGTCTTCAAACTGACGTAAAAGAAGTGAGTCGAGTTGGTCGATGAGCTTCACTTCGCTCTTGTCCACACTCGGTTCCTGCTCTTGACGACTAGAGGTCGGCAGAATGTCTACGGTGTGAATATCCAGAGCGAGGTTATGGATGGTGAGGTCTGCGACCACCGGTTTGAGTTGCAAAAGAGATTGAATGAGATCGAATTCAATTTGGATTTCTTCAACGGCAAAGCGTGCATCCTGAATATTCGGCAGGTTCGCTTCTAAACCGAGTAGCGCGATGGAGGGGTGATTATTGCGCCACGTCCCTGCGACGTTGGCGATAGAAAAGTCAAAACCTGTGTCCTGCTTGACCCAGGTTTTGATCTCATCTTGGAAGTGGTTAAGTTGTGGCAATGTGACGCGCAGTGTGGTTACTAATATGGCCAATAACACCAGTACAGTAACTAAACTCCACGCACAAAAACGCCCAAAACGGTTAACACCAGAATTCACAAATGTTCCAAATTACATCATTACGACGTCAAACTGTTCCTGAATGTACAGGGGCTCAGCCTGAACTCGCACTTGCTTGCCAATAAATACTTCGAGCTCAGCCAATGCATGAGACTCATCACCCAACAGCGCTTCAGCAACAAACGGCGATGCGTACACAACAAAATTATCGGCGTCGTAAGCACGGTTTACACGAGTAATCTCGCGTAATATCTCAAAGCACACGGTTTCAACCGTTTTCACGCTACCACGGCCTTCACAAGTAGGACAGCCAGAACACAAGATATGTTCAATACTTTCTCGTGTGCGCTTACGCGTCATCTCGACTAAGCCGAGCTGAGTAAAGCCGTTGATGTTGGTTTTTACTCGGTCTTTAGCCAGTGCGGTTTCCAATGAGGTAAGCACTCGCTGACGGTGCTCTTCAGACGCCATATCGATAAAGTCGATAATGATGATGCCGCCGAGATTGCGCAAACGCAGCTGACGAGCAATAGCCTGAGTTGCCTCAATGTTGGTATTAAAGATAGTCTCTTCGAGATTACGACGACCAACAAATGCACCAGTGTTGATGTCGATAGTTGTCATAGCTTCAGTTTGATCAATGATCAAATAGCCACCCGACTTTAGCTCAACCTTGCGCTCTAAAGAACGCTGAATTTCATTCTCGGTGTCGTACATGTCAAAGATTGGCTTGTCACCTTCGTAAAGCTCAAGCTTGTCTGTTAACTCAGGTACATACTCAGAAGTGAATTCTTTCAGGTTTTCATATTCGAGGCGGGAGTCGACCATGATTTTATCGAGCTCTGTGCCGACAAAATCACGCAGAATACGCTGGGCCAAACCAAGTTCACCGTAAAGCGTTGAACGCGTTTTGTATTTTGAACGACGCTCCATGACTTTTAGCCACAAGCGCTTAAGAAATGCCGCGTCTTGAGAAAGCTCTTTTTCATCTGCGCCTTCCGCTGCGGTACGAATGATAAAACCACCGTGCTCATCACAGTAATGGTTCACCACTTTTTTCAGACGCTCGCGCTCTTTCTCACTCTCAATACGCTGCGAGACACCAACATGGCTGGCACCCGGCATAAAGACAAGATAACGTGAAGGCAATGTGATATCCGTCGTTAAACGCGCGCCTTTCGTGCCGAGCGGATCTTTGACCACTTGTACAACAATGTCTTGTCCCTGACGTACCAGCTCAGAGATATCACGGACTTGAAACTGCTGTTTTTCGTTCTCTGCCACACATTCGGTATGCGGGACAATATCTGACGCATGTAAAAACGCCGCTTTATCTAAACCGATATCGACGAAAGCCGCTTGCATACCTGGCAGTACTCGGCTGACTTTGCCTTTGTATATATTGCCCACAATGCCGCGACGCGATTCGCGCTCGATATGTATTTCTTGTAGTACTCCACCTTCAATCATGGCCACACGAGTTTCACTCGGGGTCACGTTAAGCAGCAATTCTGCACTCATGTGCACACCTCAAAACAATTATAAAAATTCTTGAATTAGCTGATCGGTTTCGAACAAAGGTAAGCCTACTACAGCGTGATAACTGCCTTCGATTCGGGTGACAAATCGCCCTCCGAGTCCCTGAATACCATAACTTCCAGCTTTATCGCATGGCTCTCCTGACTGCCAATATTGTTCGATTTCTTCGTGAGTCAGTTGCTTGAACCACACGTCAGTGGTGACGACCACTGAATGTTGTTGTTCCGATGATACGACGCTCACCGCAGTCATCACTTGATGACGACGACCGGATAAGTCAGTAAGCATACGCTTTGAATCTTCAAAACTTTTTGGTTTTTCTAGCACACGGTCATCGCATACTACGACCGTGTCAGAGCCCAATACAACGGAATCAGGCTTAGCTAATGCTAAGCCTGCCTGAGCTTTTTCCAAAGAAAGACGCAGCACGTACTCTCGTGCCTGCTCATGAGCCTGTTTGGCTTCCTCAATATCAGGCAATACGATCTCAAAGTCATAACCTAGTTGAGCAAGCAGCTCTTTTCTTCTCGGAGAACCCGAAGCGAGAACGAGAGATAAGCTTTTCTTCACCGCTTTACCTTACGTGCCATGCACGACGAACTCGTCGCATTAATAAAAACATCCATGGCCAAAGTATACAGTTTATTGCTGCCGTCCACAGAGATAATGGATTAAATACTACGTCCTGGTTCAAATATTCCCCACAGAATATCAAAACTTCCAATAACGCAGTAAAAAAGGCAATTAAAATCGACTGTTGCCACAATGCCATGTTACGAATCAACAGGAAATTCAACGCCACCAGATAGATGACAATCGACATCATCATGCCGCGAATTCCAAGCGTTGAACCGATCAAGATATCCCATAATAAGCCCAGTACTAGCGCGGTTCCAACGTTCACTCGGTGCGGCAGTGCCAACACCCAATAACACGTTACAAGGAACAACCATGATGGACGTAAAACATCTAACACACCTGGCCACGGAATGGTTTGCAATACCAGCGCAACGAAGAAACTGACACCAATCACCATTCGGCTGCTCACTACATTATTGGCCATCAGTTACCTCTTGTTCTTTTTGCTCTAATCCTTCATCCACATTGGATCGCAGCACTTTGTGTTGACGATCTTCATTCGGCCAAATCAGCAGTAGATAACGTAAGCGATCAAACTCTACAACTGGCTCAGCCTTGATTGACGCAAATTCTTGGCGCGTATCGTGATCCACATTGGTAACCGTCGCGACTGGGTACCCTTCTGGGTAAATCCCACCTAGGCCGGATGTCACCAGTAGATCGCCAACCTGAATATCAGTACTGGTTGGAATGTGCTCCAGTTGGATTTCATCCATTTCACCATTGCCCGACGCGATCACTCGAATATCGTTACGGATCACCTGGACAGGAATCGCATTTTTCGCATCCGTTAGCAACAGAACACGTGCGTTGTGCGCTGCGACAAACGTGACCTGACCAACAATGCCTTTTTCGTTGATCACTGGCTGCCCGACGTACACACCGTCTATTTGTCCTTTATCAATCACCACTTGATGACGATAAGGTGAAGTATCAACCGCCATCACTTCAGTTACGACTTTCTTTTCATCCCTGACAAATGAAGAGCCTAACAATTTGCGTAGACGTTGGTTTTCTTCTTTATATTGATCGAGCAAGATCAGCTCGCTTTTCAGGCGTAGCACTTCTCGCTTTAAGTTGCGATTGCCTTCAACTAATGCCTGACGAGTATTAAAACGTTCAAATACGCCATCGAACATGCTGCGAGGCAAATTGGCTGCGTATTGAATCGGTGCAACCATACTGTTCAATAAGTATCGGACGTTGGAAAACGTATCTAGACGACTATCAGCCAGCATTAAGCTCGCCGACACGATGACAGCAAAAAACAGACGTAATTGCAGAGACGGACCTCTGCCAAAAATCGGTTTCATCTTGTTTTTGACCTGATTGCTTCCATGATTATTGAGCCTTACTTGGCAACCTAAAAATACTTAAATAAATACTTTTAGGTATGGAGCATGTTTGAATTACAGAGAGAGCAGAAATGAAGGTGAAGCCCGACATGAGCTTCACCTAAACCTTTATTCTTCAGAGAACAGATCGCCACCGTGCATGTCGATCATTTCTAGTGCTTTACCGCCACCACGCGCAACACACGTTAGTGGATCTTCCGCGATAACCACAGGGATACCGGTTTCTTCCATTAATAGACGATCGAGATCTTTCAGTAGCGCGCCACCACCAGTCAGAACCATGCCGTTTTCAGAAATGTCTGAAGCAAGCTCTGGTGGACACTGCTCTAGTGCAACCATGACTGCTGAGACGATGCCAGATAGCGGCTCTTGAAGCGCTTCTAGGATCTCGTTTGAGTTCAGGCTAAAGCTGCGTGGCACACCCTCTGCAAGGTTACGACCGCGAACTTCAATCTCTTGAACTTCATCGCCAGGGTAAGCAGAACCGATTTCGTGTTTGATCTTTTCAGCCGTTGCTTCACCAATCAAGCTGCCGTAGTTACGACGTACGTAGTTGATCACGGCTTCATCAAAGCGATCACCACCGATACGTACTGACGATGAGTAAACCACACCGTTTAGAGAGATAACCGCAACTTCAGTTGTACCACCACCGATATCAACCACCATTGAACCTGTCGGCTCAGATACGCGCAGGCCTGCACCAATTGCTGCCGCCATTGGCTCGTCGATTAGGTAAACTTCACGCGCGCCAGCACCGAGAGCTGATTCACGAATTGCGCGACGCTCAACTTGGGTAGAACCACAAGGAACACAAACAAGAACACGTGGGCTTGGCTTTAGGATGCTGTTGTCATGCACTTGTTTGATAAAGTGCTGAAGCATTTTTTCGGTTACGTAGAAATCAGCGATTACGCCGTCTTTCATTGGGCGGATAGCGGAAATGTTGCCAGGTGTACGACCAAGCATCTGTTTTGCTGCGTGACCGACTGCAGCAACGCTTTTTGCAGAACCTACACGATCTTGACGAATAGCAACTACAGAAGGTTCATCAAGGACAATTCCTTGCCCTTTTACGTAAATTAGAGTGTTGGCTGTACCTAAATCGATAGATAGATCGTTAGAAAACATGCCACGAAGTTTCTTAAACATACTCTTCGCTCATCCTGCAAAAATATAGAAGACAAAAATTGCTCTAAATGTACCAATGCCTCGCTGTCACAGCAAGGTATTGGTACACAAACATGAGCAGAAAGCCTCAATTTCTTGCAGTTTCCTAACTTAAGGCCAAAAACCTAAGTTGTTACTGTCCGGTTAACCCTGGCTCACCACGGTAAATCACGCGGTCATTACCACGGTGAATACCGAAGGTGACGACGGAGGATGGGTTTTCTTCTCCCGCTTTGTCATTATCCCAGTTGTACTTGAGCCAAGGTAAACCATTTTTTGAATCATCAAGGTCTAACCAAACGCGCGTTTGCTGACGGTATGGTTCAGCTTGAGTTGCAGTAACAGAGCGAGAAGAACCAGAAGACACTTCACCACCAGCTCCTAATGTAACCGCTTTAGGATCAGCATCAGTACCTGTTGGCCAGATATGCGTTTCAGCGACAGTGACACCTTTCACATCGGTTTGATTGTCATCAGGGTTGGCGATAAAGCGGCTACCATTCCAGTATTCAACTCGGAGTGGCACATGTAATGTCGTGCCTTGGTTACCACCTACATCATCTAGGTCTACACGACCAAAGCGGATGTCGGGCTGAGTAGGCAACACTCCCTCACTACCATCGATAGATACTGGATCCTTATTATCATCCGCAGATTTGATTGATATCGCCGTATCTTTCGCGTTCTCGTTAAAGTTGAGCGGACCATCTGGGTAACTTGAGCCAGAACCTTTTAATAGCTCTAACCCATCCGTCGTTGAACCAGTAAACTTACCTAGACTTCTTGAGGTGACATAAGCAGCACCATTATTCACCCAAGTTCCCGTATAGGTTTTGTTCAAAATAAAACGAGATTGATAAGAGCTAGTATCTTTCAAACCAAACTTTGCTTGTAAGCCACTAGAGAAGAAGGCGTAGTTTGTTAAAGCGCCTTTATCCGCATTTAATGCCTCAACATAAAACTCCTCGACGCCAAAGCCTTGTCCCATATAAGCAAAGTTTTCTTTATGTGGGTAAGCCCATTGATTTCCTTTCGCGTCATCAACTCGGAAATACTTAGGGTAGAAACGACCAATATTTTCTTCTGCTGGCGTAATGGTGAAAGCTTTACTGCCGAGATACGTTTCAGGTGGTGTAATCTTAAAATCAAAAGCACCAACTTCGGACACAGTTTGCGTCACTGACCCCGTACCATTAGTTAGATTGATATGATCGTATGTGGTCGTCCCTAAAGTGCCAGGAATCGCACTATCAAACTGCGGGTAAGATACTTTATGACTAATCGTTAAACCTGATTGCTGATAGTTTTGTGCTGGCTTCTTGTCATCACCAAATTGATAAGCCGTCACTTTCATTGTGAACTCTTCTCCAGCAGCAACCAGTTTCTGACTACAAGAGCCAGAACCACACAGACCACCATCAACCGTCAATTTGAGATATGCGGGGAAACTCACAAAGCTATTCTGTCCTAACGAATCCTTTTCATCTTTTATTTTCGCCTTCAGCGCGACTTTACCTGCCTCTGGATACTTTAAGTTGAAGTAAGCTTTGCCTTGCTTATTGAAGTAGACATCGGCAACCTTAACAGTATTTGTCCCAACGGTAACCTCGTTACTGAAAGAACCATCTCTCTTTTTGAAAGAGACATAAGCAGGAACTGATACTGCATTGCTTGTCGGTTCGACTCTTTCAATGGATAACTGAACATCTCGATTTGCGCCATCACCGTCCTGTTGGCTTGGTGAGCTACAAAACTCCAAATAAGGCGAACTTTGATTGCTATATTGTGCCTGCCCTTTGTTATTGAAGAATGGCTTACCAGCAACCTTATCTGGAACCGTTACACCCAATGCCGCAGAGTTAAATACGATATTACAGTTTTGCTCAGATAGCGGACCACCAGCGATACGACACTTAGCTCCTTCAAATCCGAACTGTGGAACTGAACTACTCGCAATGCCAAGTTTTGCAGAGCCAGATTGATAAGCCTGCAATTTTAACGAAATAGAGTCAGAGAATGTGACACTATCTCCTTCCTCCCACTTAACCAAAGAGGAAGATTGAGGCAACAACGATACCGTGACGGGATCAATACTCGCCCCAGGATTACTAGACAACACTGATGCTGGATATGTTTTCGAGCAAGAGTCATTCATACACGCTCGAAGCGTTACTTCCGATGCCTGACAAATACTGCCAGTTCCAGCATAGTCAAACTCGAAGTGGTGAATACCTTCCGTTATTTTTTGATACTTATCAGCACAAACTTGGAAGTTATCCATTTCGTGTACGTTGGTAATGTCACCAGTCGAGGCGGTAATCGACACACGGAAATTTTCTGGAGGCGTGGTTTGCCCAAAACCTCTCATAACATCAAATTGGGAGATCAATGTTGTCCAAGAGTTCGCACTACCGATCTTACGCTGAATCGTAATGTAGACTTTACCTTGTTGTTTAGAATCGATGATAACTTTGTATCTATGATTTGGATCGCGGCGTCTATCTAAGTCACCAACATTGTGGTTACCTTTGATATAGCGATAGCCTCCCATCCATTGCCCAGCCCCGTTCTTAATCCCAGAACCACGAATTGCGACTGTATTTGGCTTAAACCCTGGTCGGTAATTACTATCCTCAAAACTACCTTCTCTTGAGTAGTTGCCGTATTCATCGATACCGAACCCAAGCCAACCGCCAGCAAAGCCTTGTATGTTAGGTTTCACGCCATAGCCAAGTGGACCACCAAATGCCCCAGTTTGTGGCGGAACATTCGCATCAGATAAAACCAATGCCACACCATCAGCCCCAGAGCCGGAGTGTGCATAATGGTCAAACTCCACCTCAAGGTAGTTATCTTTCGAAGGGAATAGATAGTTGTATGCAGATGCTGTTGCTTGATTTCTTTGAGACGAGTTTAAAACGAATCGACCACCAGACGGTTTAGGTTTGATGCTTTGCCCAAAGCCAATAACAGACCAGTTGCTAATATCATTAGCGTTGAAGTCTTCCATTGGTAAGTATTCACACTGTTTGGGAATTATATTTTCGTTATTAATTTTACTACTGTCAGTCAAAGTTAATATACGAGAGTTTACTTTTCCCAGAATAACAGAACCATTGTGGAGAGATATATCTTCATCTGCATAAAAATACCCCTCTAATGTTGAACTCTTGTGAACCGGCCAATAGCTATCATTCAGTGTTATAGAGTCTCGAGAAACAAAAATTAATTGTGAATTTTCATCTGCATACTCAATACTGGCTCCATTAAACTCTGCTTCATTCTTTAAATGTATCTTCACGTTACCATGAATGACGATTTTAGAGCTGTTTTGCATAGTCAGTTTATCAATCCAGTACTCCCCACTAAAAAAATGCACTGTAGAACTACCGTACATATTCATTTTTTTTATCTTGTGCAAAGGTGAAGAAAACCAAGCATTACAATTTTGGTATCCCTTAAAGGACTTAATATTTTCTCGATAAATATTGGTACTACTATTACAATAAATATTTTCATTACCTGTCGCTTCTTTAAATGGTTTTAATTTTTTAGGTGATAACTGTTGGTAACTGACATTACATTTTCTCAAACTGCCATCGTTATTATCACAAGAAGTTTCCGACATATATTGAAAACCATAACAAAAATTTAAATCTAATCCTTCAGTCCCCCAAATTGTAGCTTCATTATAGACCTTAAGATAACTAGCGTTACCATATCCATTACAGAAGCTATTTCCATTACCATGCCCTTGTGCAACAAAAGGAAAATCATTGATCGTAATAGTGTCACTAGAAGCTCTAACGCTATTTGTTACAAGAAATGTTAATAACAATATGAATGGAATGAATTTATTATTTAAGCTTAACTTCATTGTTCTAATCCTTAACCCAAATCTCTTGTCTGCGTTCAACCAAACTCAATCCAGAACCACACTGGACCGCAGCTTCGATACGATAAAAAGTTTGGTTATCTAGCTTTCTATCCCCCCCGTCACACACAAGTGAAACTAATCGGCAACTTCCGTAATTTACACTATCTGAGCTTGGAGCTTTGCCATTTACTTTGTTGTTGCAGTTATCTCCAACTTTTGAGCTAGGCTCATTCAGCGGGTAAATCTCAGTCAGCGCCCACTCTGTTGAAGATTGAGCGTAAAACCATGCTTGTGTTCCTAAAAACTCACGAGTCATTGAGTTTTGATTAGACCAGTTAGTCTTTGTGAGTGTAGCTCCTAGATATCCCATAACAACAATCACGAACAAGCATACAATGAGTACATTTCCACTGTTTTTCTGTTTATGGGACATTTAACACCTGCACATCTTGTTGGTAGGTACTAACTTCACCATTTTGTTCAAAAGCAAATTTGAGATAGACAATCCCACCAGTCTGTAAACTCACATTCGTGTAATCAAATTGACTGTCACCTGCCACAATATTTTCAACAACAGTGCCATTGCGAGTTAAGCGGTTACTACGCACACCTGTTTTGACAATGCAGTATTCAACTTTGGTTGCTAACTGATATAGATAAATACGATGAGCGATCGAGTCACTAGGTAAAGGCGTCGTTAAGCTATAACGATAAAAGTCGGCATTACCATTGCCATCATTACCATTTAAAGAAAGGTCACTATTAATTAAGTGATTACTCACAGCGCCTGATATCAAATCGTCATAGCGTGTAGGGTTAATGACAAAGCGTATCTCCTCGGAAGCTTTTAATGTATTTCCTGGAACGTTTTCCCCAGTGATAAAAAGCAGATCGTTGCTGGTTGGTTCTTGAAAGTAATAACCGGAATTTAAAGTTGGAACAAACGACAGACAGGATTCGTCAACCGTGTTTGTCATTGCAAAACTATTGGGAACGGCGTGTCTAATTTCACGCGCCATTTTTTCTAGCACAAATTGAGCTTGGGTCTGAATTCTTTGTCTTGAACTCGCATCAACATACCCTTTCATCCCAACTTGAACATAACCTGCAATCCCCAACATGATGATGCTACCAATAACAATGGTCAGCACGAGCTCTATGAGAGTGAAGCCTCTTTGACTCATTAATAATTACCTCTGTAACCAACCAATGAAATCGCTAACGCGGAACCAGCAAATATATCTAGTTTCACTTGCTTCATTTTAGGAACACTTCCTTCGAGCTCTGTCGTTTCTACCGCAACCTCTACGCGAAAATTGATATAACTACTGTCTGCACTATTACCTACAACACCTGAGAGTTGGTATTTTTCGCTACCTGAGGGGCAACGGTTCTGAGTATTTTTGGTGTACCAACAACCAATATAATCATCAACATCATTAAAAGCAGAGGGCGAAGTCTCTCCATCCCTTCCAAGAGCAGAGCAAGCATCTGCACCGCTTTCACCACAGCGGAGCATGCCACCGTTATCATCATAATAATGGTCAAAATTACGGGCTAAAATTTGCGACATCATACTATGCCCTAAAGCGATGGCTCGACTTTGATAATGAGAGGTGGAAGCATCTTTAATTTGTGGTATCAAGGCTGTCGAAAACATCACCATTGCGACTCCCATCAAGACGATCGCGATTATCATCTCGATTAGCGTCATTCCTCTGAGCGTTTTTTTGCCTTTCATAGTCATGAACAGCCACCTTTACTCACGTAGCCTTGCTCATTAATTGTGACCGTACAGGTTTGAGAGCTATTGTTTTCGCTAATAGAGATAGTGACCGAAGGAGGGGTCGGGTTTCCTAGCAGATCAAACTGAACCTCTCGGACAGGAGAAAAAGTAACACTGCTGTCTTCGACCCAATCACTACGACTACTGGACTGAGATGAGCAAGAGGCTTTTGAGCCGATACAATTGGTTGCTATGGATAGAATAAAATCGTTATTTCCTACCGCACTACTGACATTAGATTGCATGCGATTCACCTGGACTTGGCGAACAACAGAAATGACTTGATCTTGAATTGCGACGGCAGAAATACCAGTGCGTATAAATCGACTGGATGCATAAAGCGATAATATAGAGAGGATGACGATTACCATGATCAGCTCAATGAGAGTAAAACCTGATATCGTTGAGCGCGACTTCATACTGAGGAACCTTCGGCTTACAACAAGCGATCAAATTATAAGCAAAAAAGCATGGTGATTTTGGACTAAAATCACACTTCTTTTACGTAGCAAACAAGATTGCTCTAGGTTAGTTTTTCGATCTATCGATTTCTTCTTCAATCCGATCGTAAGTTTCTTTGTTGCTTAGCGTCTCAGAAACATGCTCAGCGGTTTGCTTGGTTTGCTCCCACTTGGCTTCGTAAATTTCTGGCTCGAAGCTGATAAATCTTGGTAATACCACATAACCGACCACTCCTAAGATAATCAGTACAACCACAAACTCTATTGCACTAAGACCCAATGATTTACGCATATGAACTATTCCGAGATTAATCAAAATAAAGGTCAGCCTGACTGACTGACCTTTTTAAACTAACTATTTACAGTTGTCTTCGCCTTTAACTACTTCAATCTCTGCAGGAGTTGTCGCATTTTTTGCTGCCGTGTATTTTACACAGTTTGAAGTGTAACCTTTAATACCGTAAACAATACTACCTTTACCATCTGTAGAAGTTGAGTCTATCAAAAGCTCCCAGTCTTGCAGACCGTCAACAGCTAGATTCAAAGCTGCTGATGTTGCTTGCGGGTAACCCCAAATTAAATCTAAATTTCCACCAGCAGCACTGATCGCACCAGTTTCACCATCCTGACCATTAATGGCTGCTTTGCCATAAACAATACCCGCTGCTCCATCCATAGCTCCTTTTAGACCTTGGATAGTTGATTCTCGAGCATCGTCCTGCAGGTTAAGGAAACGTGGTGCTGCAGTGACCGCTAGAATACCTAGGATTACAATAACCACCACTAGTTCGATAAGGGTGAAACCACCTTGTCTTTTCATTGTTTACTCTCTCTATGTAAGCATGCAGTACAACTGCAAAGTTTCGTTTAGGTCACGCGACCATTTTGGATATTGTCAAAACGGTTTGGGGCAGCAACGTTCACTAAAACTGACCGTGAAGTGGATACTGTATCTACCGCTTGAGCAGAATGACGATTCGCCATTATTCAGTTCATGCTGCAATGAGAAAAACACATTATTGTTTACCCTCTATTACAGCGTCTTACTTATGGTAATAATTGCATTATACCGACTTTCATTACCAATTATAGTGATTAGGTGTCAAAAAATTCACTCCGCCGACATTTCGACGTCTATTTTCAGTTGATTAGCTGTTGAAATAACTACAATCGACTGACCATTTTCATAAGTATAGTGACAAACATAACGATCAGTTTTGATGGATCCACTGATATCTATTAACTTATTGGTCATTATTTTACGTTGTGGATAATGCACTGCTAGCCAATAACCACAATCTAAAACACCTTGTTGAGTAAAGGGAGACACTAGCCCGCCCTCAGTCATGGTGAGATTAAAACCATCCATCAGCATATGTTTTGGCTCGCCTTGTACTAACCAAGCTTGACGATAACGCTGAACACTATCTTGCATCCAAACTCTCGCCAACTTCGCTCCGGTCACTTGCGCCTGCTCGGTAACAGGACGTAATTTGACCGCCAAGCCAACAGCAATGATGGTAGCAATTACCCCAAAAACGATTAGCGTCGCTCGACTTTGATTTTCAACCACCGATTAGCCGCCTTTGATGATGTCTAGCATTCCCCACATTGGCAGGAAGATACCCAGTGCTAGCACCATGACCATACCAGCGACAATCACCAAAAGTAGCGGTTCTATTCTTGCGGTCAGTGTTTTTAGATCGTAATCAACTTCTCTATCGTAAAAATCCGACACTTCCAGCAGCAGCTCATCAATACGACCGGTTTCTTCCCCTACTGCAATCATCTGAATCACCAAAGGGGTAAAGATTTTACTGTTGATGGCAGTCACTGAAATGGTGCTACCCGCTTCAATCGCGGATTTCATCTCAAGAATTCGATTTTCTAAAAAGCGGTTCCCCAGGGCTTCCCCGGCTAAAGCTAAAGACTGGTTAAGTGGAACGCCTGATTTCAGCATCAACGAGAAGGTTCTGGCAAAACGAGAAAGCTGCGCGCGATTAACGATATCGCCCACAATTGGCAGCCGAAGCCGAAACTTATCGAACTTTTCCCTACCATCAGCCGTCGCCACCCAAGCTCTGAAAACCGCAAACGCACCAATCATTGCCACAATCAGCAATATCCAATAATTAACAAAGAAATTAGAAGTAGCGATCAAAATACGCGTCGGCAGTGGTAACTCAACACCAAAGCGCGTAAACATCGATGCAAACTCAGGGATCACCAAGATATTCAATATAAACATGGCGATGGTAATAAAGACAATCACAAACGTCGGATAACGCATCGCCGCTTTGATACGTTTACGAGTCTCGAGTTCCTGTTCGTAGTAATTTGCCAGTTGCAATAGCGCTTGATCGAGTCGACCCGTATTCTCACCTACATTGATCATAGAAACGAACAGTGGGCTGAATACTTTGCTGTGTTGCTGCATCGCAGAAGACAAACCTCGGCCATTACTCAGTTCAGAAACGACATCTTCCAGTGCCTCTTTGAGCTGTTTGTTTTCACAATTTTGCAGCAGGCCACGCATAGAACGCAGCAACGGTACGCCCGCTTTAGTTAAGCTAAACAACTGGCGAGAGAAAAGAATGATCACTTCCAATGGAATGGCTGGCACAAATAGCTTAGACAAGCTCACTTGGCTTTTTGTCGACTCTTTCTCTAACCGCACATTGAGCGGGATGATCCCTTTGTTCATCAATGCTTCCGCTGCAGCTTCTGAGTTCACTGCCTCGATTTTGCCGTTAGTGGATGAGCCGTCTAGAGTACGACCTTGATAACGAAAAGTTGGCATTCACTTACCTATATGAAAATGGGATCAGTCTTACCAGAAGCGTCACCTTCACCTAGGGTCATCACTTCATCCAAGCTGACGGTGCCTTGCAGCGCCAGTTCCATCGCCGAGGCAAGCAGCGGCTTATAGTTTTCTGAGCGACGCGCGGCTTGCGCAAAACCGACCGCATCGTTGGCGCGCAGTTTATCCATCATTTCTTGCTCCAGTTCGAGCATTTCAAACACACCAATTCGGCCTCGATAGCCAGTCAAGTTACAGTTTTGACAGCCTGCACCTTTATAAAAAGTGGTGCCCACTTGGTTTGGAAAACGCCCAGCTAACCACTGTTGGCGTGACTCGTCTAGATGGTCTTCTGTTTTGCAATCTGGACAAACACGGCGAACAAGACGCTGCGCCACCACAGCTCTGACCGCACTGGCAACCAAGTAACCCGGCGCACCCATATCAATCATGCGTAACGCACTGTCAACCGCGTCGTTGGTGTGAAGAGTGCTCAATACTAAGTGACCCGTTAGTGCAGCTCGTAGACCAATTTCTACCGTTTCTTGGTCACGCATCTCACCGACGAGAATAATGTCTGGGTCTTGACGTAAAAAGGTTCGAAGCACACGCGAGAAAGTCAGATCGATCTTACTGTTTACCTGTACCTGAGTGATGCGAGGCAGGCGATATTCAACCGGGTCCTCTGCTGTAATGATCTTTTTCCCTGGCTCGTTGAGCTCACTTAATGCGCCGTAAAGCGTGGTGGTTTTACCTGAACCTGTCGGCCCCGTCACCAAGATCATGCCGTACGGACGAGCCAACTGTCGACGTAAACGAGCAAGCAAATCTGGCGGCAAACCTGACTCTTCTAATGGACGCAAACCAGCAGACTGGTTAAGCAGACGCATTACTACGGACTCCCCGTATTGCGTTGGTAGCGTCGACATACGAATATCGATTGATTGACCACGCACTTTGATATTGAATCGGCCATCTTGCGGCAAGCGCTTCTCAGAGATGTCTAGGTGCGCCATCAACTTCAATCGAAGAACCAAAGCCGATGCGATATTCACTTCATTCAGGATGGTTTCATGCAGTACACCATCAATACGCTGACGTAAGCGCAAAACCTGATCGTCTGGCTCAATATGAATATCCGATGCCCCGACTTGTACCGCATCTTCAAACATGGAATTAACCAGCTTTACAACGGTAACTTCCTCACTGTCGGTTCCATCAATACCGTAATCGAAGCTTTGCTCATCTTTATGCTCTTCATGCAACTGTTCCGCGAAAGAAGCGATTTCTTTGGTGCGGCGATAATAGCGGTCAAAGCTTGAAATGAGTTGGCGCTCTGAAGCCACAATGAACTCAAGGTTGTATTCACCTAGCAAATTCATCAGTGACTCTTGGATGAACAAATCTGCAGGGTCACTCATAGCAACGCGCAACGTGTCCCCATTTCGAGCAACGACCATCGCACGTAAGCGACGTGCGTGTACCTCAGGTAGAATCTGTACCGCTTCCGCATCCACAGGGGCACGACCAAGATCGATCAATGGCAAACCAAGTTGTTGGGACAAGAAGTCCAACATTTGCTTCTCAGTAATAAAGCCGAGATCAATTAACGCATCGCCTAGCTTCTGCCCGGTACTACGTTGTGCGTTTAGTGCTTGCTGGATTTGTTCTTCAGAGACGATCCCTTCTTCAACCAGAAGATCGCCTAAGCGTTTTCTCAACTGAATTTTCATTGTGCATTCTCCAGCTGTTTCAAGATGCTCAAACGGTCACGAATAAACGCTTGCGATTGATTCGAAATGCCAACTTTACCCAGAGCTTGGTTGTAAGAGTTGATCGCGGCGGTAAACGTCAGCGCGCGCTCTTGTTGAATCGCTAAACCTAGCCACCAGCGCGCATTTTCCGGCTCACGTTGAGTAAGGAGTTGATAACTCTCAAGCGCAATATCATTCTGCTTGTGTTTTTGTGCCAATGCCGCACGCATCGCCAAGTAATCTCGACTTGGTATTGGAGGCAAATGCACAAGCGGACTCAGCGCCGCTTCAGGTTGATTAGCTTTCACTAACAACTTAGACAAGGCCAAACGAAGTACTTGGTTGTTCGTGTCAAGGTTGATCCCTTCTTGGATAATCTCATACGCTTTACGCGTGTCGCCTTTGCCAAAGTACAACGCCGATAATTTTTGACGCGTGTCTGCATTCATTGGCTCATAACGTAACGCCTCAGCATAAGCCGACAACGCCGTTTGCATATCGTTAGCATCCAGTGCTTTTTCCGCTCGGCTAACCGCTTTAAGAGATAACTGGCGGTGCGTCAGCTCAACCTGCTCAATACGCATTGAACTGTTTTCTGCTGTCGTGCGGGTTACGTGATTAGATTGCTCATCGCTTGGCATCGTTGCCACTTGCGCGAGTAGCACTGCATCTTCAGAGACCGCATTTACCTCCGCTCTTGGCGTGAACCTATCAGTCTCAGGCATATGAAGCTGTTGCGCAGCCGGTTGTGTCACTGGCTTCGTGTAAACCACATGGGCTGTCTCGGGCGTCATTTTACTCGTTGGCGAATGAGTACGCTCTGATGATGTGATTGACGAAGCATTCACTGACGACAATGGCATGGTTTCTGTTTGAGCAGATGAAAGCTCGCCTGAAGGGATAGGACCGCGAGAGACCGCCCAGCCGCCCACCGCAAGGCTTAACGAGAAACCAGCAACGAGCCAAAGCCAAGGTTTACTGCGTGAAACGTTGGGAATGTCCGCACGAGTAAGCTCTGACGGTGATGTTTTTTCAGCGAGTTCTGATAATGCTTTATTGATGGCACTCAAGGTTGACTCCATCCCCAAAATACGGGTGTTTTAAACTTAGGTTTACGGGCATCAAACGTATCGTGCATAGCTGCGTAAACGTGATGATTTTTTAATAGTGTGCAACGATCATTAAATGCCGCAAGCAACGACTTGTGGCTAATTTGGTTGATCAAACGTGGAATCCCCATGGATGAACGCCAAATCGCTTTTTTCTGCTCAATAGAAAAAATGTGCGCTCCATTGCCTGCCTTGTCTAAACGATTATTGATGTAAGCCACGCCTTCATCGATAGAAAGAGGACGCAGCTGACAACTAAACGTAATACGTTGACGAAACTGCCTTAGCTCGTGGCTGGCTAACCGCTCATCCAACTCAGGTTGTCCGAATAACACCAGTTGAATGAGTTTATCTTGTTCCGTTTCTAGGTTACCGAACAGACGCAATGTTTCTAAAGCTTGTGGAGAAAGAGCTTGCGCTTCATCGACGATCAAGACGGTTTTCTTTCCCGCAGAATGCACTTGAATCAGGTGTTCTTGAATGAGAGAAACAATACGTAGCGGGTCATCGTTATCGATGCCTAACTCTCTGGCGACAGCAAACTGCAACTGCTCTCCATTCAAAACTGGATTAGGTAAGTAAATCAGCTCGACTTCAGATTCAATCTGCTCAATTAACTTACGACACACCATGGTTTTTCCGGTGCCGACTTCTCCCGTCACCTTAATCACCCCTTCTCCCATTTGCACAGCGGCTAAAATGGTTTGGATCGCCTCATAGTGAGGGACTAACCCCAAGAACATTTCTGTGTTTGGGGTTAACGAAAAAGGCTGAACTCGAAATCCAAAATGTGACAAGTACATACTCGAATCACAAACTCATTGAAAAACGGAACCTTTCCCCGCGCTTATTGCGCATCTGGGAACCACTCTTGCAGCAGATCACGAGAGCGCTCTAGCTCTTTCTGCCAAGAGTTCACACCAACTACGGTCGGTTTTAGCAAAATGACCAATTCTGTTTTCTCAGTCACGTTATTTACGTTGCGGAACAAATGCCCCAATGCGGGCACATCGCCCAAGAATGGGACTTTAGAAACAAGCTCACGATTTTGCTGTTTCATCAAACCGCCGATAACCACAACATCGCCATCTTTAGCACGAATAACCGAGTCAGATTCACGAATAGAGCTTTTTGCCAATGGCAATTGGATGTTTTGGAACTCACCGCCCAAGTTCAATTTCTTCACTTCTTCCGAGACTTCAATAACCGCAGGGTGAACATGCAGGAACACATTGCCTTTGTTATCAATTTGCGGAGTCACATCGAGAGAGATACCTGAGAAGAATGGTGTCAATTCCACTTCTGGAACAGCATTTGAGTTTTCACCGTTGCCTGCATTGCTCGATAACTCGGTAACAAAATACTCATCGGTACCCACTTTGATGACCGACTTTTGATTGTTGGCTGCGGTAATACGAGGGCTCGAAAGAACGTTCAAGTCACCTTGCGTAGACATAAAACTCAACACAGCATTGAAGTTGCCATCAGAGATAGTCACGTTGGTTTGGCCGCCCAATAGCGTGCCAATCGCATCCAACGGTGGTAATGCCGACGCTGGGCGGTTCACGACGACACTACCCGAGTTACCAATTGACGCCGATAAGTTCGACCAGTTGATGCCTTGTTGGTAGCCATCATTCAACGTCACTTCTAGAATTTTAGCTTCAAGAATGACCTGACGCTGCATGCGCTCCTGCGATACACCTAAGAACTCACGGACTTCTCGAATATCATCTGGAAACGCTCGAACCGTAATCACTCCAGCTTGTGGTGTTACGACAACGCTTTGTCCTTTGCCTGAACCAATTAGATTCGCAACGGCTTGCTGCAGCATCGGCCAGAAGTCACTTTCAGTGATGGTTTCGATGCGCGTACCGCCCGTAGATGTGGTCGAGCTATCGCCGTTGTTACTTCCATTGTCAGAGTCTGATGAGTCAGAACTATCTGAGCTACCGCCAGAATTAGACGTACCAGCCGAGGTCACTGAGCCCGTGACAATGCTCGTCAATGATCGACCAGAGCGTTTGAACTGGAGGTAATCAACAGGAATGGTTACCGTACGCATACCAGCAGGGTAGATTTGAATAACTTTGCCAGACTTCACCACATCATAGCCATACATGTTCTGTACAACGCTCAGGACTTCATCCAACGTAACATCTGACAAGTTGACGGTGATATTACCTTGTACCGCTGGATGAATCGCCACGCTGTACTCAGTGCCTTTGACTAGAGAGGCAAAGAAGCTTCGTGCATCGACCGCATTCGCTTGAATACGGAAACGCTTCGAGGTGCCTTGCTCTGAAGCAACATTCGAGTCTAAGTTAGGCATCAGGTCCGCTTCGACAGAAGAAGGAATTTCTTCTAACGTGCGGCTGTTCGCTTGATTGATAGATTCATTGAGTGCTTCTTTGACTTCCACGGGGTCACGGTGACCCATTGAACATCCCATTAAAGAAGCAATCGTTATTCCTACAACTAATTTGCGCATATCTGATCAGGCTCTGGTTATTATTTTTTTACGTTTAAACCAAAAAGCTCTAGGTCCCACTGACGGTTACCACGCTTTAAAGTTACAAATTCACTATTAATGCTCGCGACGCGATAACCCTTAAATAGCTCGCCTTTTTCAACAAGCTTGTTATCCATAATCGCGACACAAGCAGTACTTGGCTTACACACAATACTGTTGAGCGTAGGCAGTCGGTACTGTTTTGCTTTTGGTTTCGCTGACGTTTCAACCGCAGGCTTTTCCCAGCCAAGTGGTGCCGTTGGATCTTGGTTCGCCCAAGCGGTTCCTGTCGCAGCCATGACAAGCAATGAGATGATGAGTTTTTTAACCACCAATAAACTCCTCTCGAGATCCTAGTGTGTAGACTTCCAACACAAGCTTCGCTTTCGGGTACTCTTCGACTTTGTAACTAAAGCTGCGCCAATAATAACTGGCAGGAAGGCTCTCCAACTTATTTAGATAATTGGCAATAGAAAAGTAGTCGCCAGTCAGCTCCATGCGTACAGGGTGCACGTAGTAACCAGAGTATTGCGATGCTTCTTTATCTTCCGTAATTGGCTCAGATGGCAAAGTTTGCAAAGACAAAAGGTGAATGCCACTTTGCTGCTCTAATACATTTTCCAGCAGCTCAGCCATTTGCGAAGGTGTAATAAGGTGTTCGATGATCTCCGCTAGCTGCATCGAAAGGTGCTGACTTTCTGTTAGCAGGTTAGATATCGCGCGATCAATCTCAGCGTTTGGATCTTTCTTCAGCTGCGCTTGAATACGTAGCGTGTCGATTTCAATCTTTTGATTGGCTTGCTTTAAATTGCTTAGTTGCCTCTCATTACTGATGATCTCGTTAAGCTTTGGTTCCAGTACCAGCGTAAAAAGCAACATGATCACGACAACTAAACCACACAGCGCGATAAGCACTTTTTCACGCGCGCTCATTTCGCCAAAGCGCTCTTCTAATGAGATCCAGAATTCGTTCATTTCTCTTTATCCTCGCGCGTTTTTAGTTCAAACGTCACAATATCCTTATCATTTCGGCCAATTTTGACGTCGTCAAATGTCCGGCCAACCAAGCTAATTTCATTTTTAAATTGGTTAACCCAACTTGGTACTGAGCTCGGCTTTTTCGCCAGTCCCTTCAGATCTAAGGTATGGTTATTGATTCGAATTTCGGACAAAGAAATTTCTTGGTTTCCTAGCTTAGCTAATGATTGCATCACGCCAGAGTAACCCGTACGCTGCGAGTCATCGTATTTCCCGACGGCTTTAAGCGAGTCTCGCTTCGCCTTGACTTCACGCTCTAAGCGGGCTTTAGCTGCCAGCTTATTATTGTCGGGCTGATGCTTACGTAGCTTGACTTGATAGCGTTCAAGCTCTGACTTCATGATATCGCCTTTGCTTTTTACAATAGCAATTTCATCTTCTAAACCACGGCTCTGCCAAGTCACATAGCCGTAAGAGAGTAGAATGGCCGCAGCCGCGACACCCCAAGATAACGCGATATTTCTTAGTGTCAGGAGCTCTTTTTTCGGCTTTAAGTAATCAGGGTATAAGTTAACGCGTCGAGTATTAGAAGCCGCAGCAGCATCTGCTAAAACGTGTCCTGATAACTCATGTTCTGGTGGTAATAACGGAGAAACTTTAGTGCTTAAACGGTAGTTCAGAGACTGAACAAGCTCACTCTCATCCTCCTCATCACAACACACTTTCAATTGATGCAGCTGCACATGGCGCAACTGAGAAGAAAGATAATCAATCGAACGTTGCAGTTCTAACGAGAGGCTATCCATCTGTAACTCGCTAGACGGAACCCCCGTTAACGGTGGCGTCACACTGCGAATCGAACGATGGAACGCGATAGTATTTTCGACAAAAGCGCTAATACGGAAGTGACCACGCACACTGCGTTGTAATAATAGGAAGTTACCTAGTTCACCTGCGGTCTCTCCCCAAATGTCGTCTTCAGGAAGAATAGCTTCTAATGGCAACTGGGCGCGACTGGCCAGTAACACGATCTTATCCAACATTTTTCGTGATAAGACGTAAGCTTGCACTTTGGTTGAATTGGGTAGCTCTACCGCATCTGCAATGATGTCAACGGCACGCTCAGAGATCAGTTCTTTCAACAAAAACGGTAATGCTGCAGGCCATTCTTGGCGCGGCATGACAGGTTTGTCGATTTGATACATCTGATAATAGTTATGAGAAAGGACAACCGTTAGAGAATCATACGCACTCGCAGCAACGCTCAATGCTTGCTCTACGGCTTTCTCCCAATTGGATTCAGAAATATCAAATTGGTATGGGCGGCCACTTTTTATTGAAGATGATAAATAAACGGCGTCTGGCTGAATAACCAAAAAGCAGGAACGACCACCACCAGATGATCGTTTGAGCTTGTCGAGTAGTGCTTTGAAATCCATGATTATTATCTTTATTTTTTACGCCAGCGATTTCGTCTTCCCAATTTCACTTGGGATTCTGATTGAGAACTTGGCAATGCTTGTGGACGAGGAAGAAACTGCTGCTCTGCAGAGAAGTAGCGCCCTTGCCCACCATAAACCCCGAGTTCAATTAACGTGTTGAGCTCGTTTTGATTCTCAATTCCCACTGCTATGATTTTAGTTTTACTGTTTGCCGCGGCACCTAGCATGCTGCGGACAAATAGCTGGTTCTCATGTCGCTGGTCGATTTTTGCTACTAAACTGCGATGAAGTTTAAGGTAACGAATATCCACTTCTTTTAAATAGTGAGTGCTGACGATGGTTCGTCCAGCCTGCCCAACCATTAAGTGGCACCCTAAACCGGCCAGCATTTTAGCGACTGGTCGCATAAAGTCTAAGTGTCTTACAAATTGTGCTTCAACAAACTCAAAACTGAGACACTTTCTCTGTTCACGTGACAACTGTAAGAGTTCATCACGAAACCATTTAAAGTACTCTCGGTTAGAAAAAGGCGTTACATTCAAATTGAGCGCATACGATCTTGAGTTATCAAAATTATCCTTAAATTCTCTTAAGAATTTATTAATAACTGACTTATCCATTTGCGCTTCATAACCAACCTGTCTGATCGCAGAAATAAACCGAGACGCTTTAACAATACCATTCTCAGGATCGCGAATCCGGCATGTTAACTCTTCATATAATGATTTTTTATGCGTCGCGTCACTTATTGGGTGCACAGATTGTGCGTAGAGTATCACATTTTCTGGTGTAAGTGCTGTGTCAAATAACGTTCTCCACCTCACACTTCCGCGAGCTTCTTCATCGTGGTTCCATTTTTTGAAGCGACTCCAATTATTGTTATTTTGTAGTTGCGCACTACGCAAAGCTGTCTCTGCCTCATCGATGATTTGGCTGTGTCGCTCACCCTCTTTATAAGTAGTGATGCCGATATGACACCAGTTATCTGGGTCGAGTGGCTCTGGCGGAATTAATTTTTCTAACTGGCGAATGCATTGTGATGCCAAATTAGCCACATCTTTGGCACTTTGATGCGGCAGAAATAACGCAAAATCAGCATCGTAATAACGAGAAAATACAACATCAGGATATCGCTGAACTAAGTTGGATAATAAACTCCCAACTTCAACAATAAACTCATCCGTAATTTGCTTATCTTGCTCTTCTTCAACCAGTTTCCAGTCTTGAATACGTACTAGCAACACGGCGCCGCGAGCCCCACTTTCTAGTAACGCCGATTCCAGTTTGCTATCAAATAGCACTCGATTGGCGGTACCTGTTAACTTATCAAGGAAGGTTTGAGTGCGAATAAAGGTATCAAATCGACTTCGCTCTTGACGCGCATCTTGTAACTCTTCAATTAATACATCGAGCGCTTCACTGGCAGTATAAGGCCATTCTTTTTTGTCACCTTTTGCATACTGCTCTACCCGACCAGCAAGGATCATCCTGCCTCGCTCTTCGAGCATTTCAGAGCCTTCTAATTGCTCCTTAAGCCACGCAACGCCGCGCATTAAACAGAAGATGATCAAGATAACGGCAAGCGTGATCGACCAAAGCGCCTGCATTGAGTAGCTGTAACCTAAGTAAGGCGGGATCGCTTTAAAATGAATCGTGTAATCTTGATTGTGAGTCAGTTGGTATTCTGTCTCAAACAAGACTGACGCTTCCATTTGATGAGAAGTATCTTTGAAGCGATAAACAACCGCATTGTTGGTCGACAATGTCATTTCGACAATATTGGAAGCCTGCAACATTTTCGGCATCCAGCGCTGCATAGAATAAGCAGCGTCAGGATCTTCCATCTCCTTGTCGACCACCTCTACGATCCCTTCTAAATAATGGGTGAGATATTCCTGCCCAAGACGTTTAAAAGAGAGGGTGCCACCGACAAACAAGATAAACATGGCGCAGATGACGATCATGGTGACAAAAGCCACCAGCCGTGTGCTTAACTTAAGAGTTGGGGTATACCTCATGAATACCAAATTCCTTTTTTATTCATCATATACCTTATTGAAATATTTATACTTGATAAGAGTTCATCAAACAATCGGATTCGTCTGATAGTGAGAGGCTGGAGCATAAAGAACATCACACTCATTGATAAGTTTTATTGTTACGCCTAACCTTGCAGAGATAAGCCTTTGAGCTCATTAGATAGTGACAATAAAAAAGACCGCGATATTCGCGGCCTTTTCGATTCAAGCATAAGCAGAATTTAGAACGGGATATCGTCGTCAAAATCCATTGGTGGCTCATTGTACTGCTGCTGTGGTTGCTGCGGAGACTGCTGTTGTTGCTGTTGCTGAGGCGCATTGTACTGCTGCTGAGCTGGTTGTTGAGGCTGACCCCATCCACCTTGCTGCTGCTGTTGACCGCCCATTGGTGCGCCGCCACCTTGACCACGACCGCCAAGCATTTGCATTACGCCGTTGAAGCCTTGAACAACGACTTCAGTTGAGTAGCGATCTTGACCGCTTTGGTCTTGCCATTTACGAGTTTGCAGTTGGCCTTCAATGTATACTTGAGAACCTTTACGCAAGTACTCACCTGCTACTTCCGCAAGTTTGCCGAACAACACAACACGGTGCCATTCCGTTTTTTCGCGCTGTTCGCCAGTCGCTTTATCACGCCATGAATCAGAAGTCGCAATAGTAATGTTTGCTACTGCACCGCCGTTCGGCATGTAACGAATTTCAGGGTCGTTACCTAGATTCCCCACCAAAATAACTTTGTTAATTCCACGGCTGGCCATGATGTGCTCCGTTTCACTCTGGATATATAAAATTTTAGCGCATTAGAATAGCACGCTTTAATGTTTTGATTAAAGCCTAATACCATTGTGATCTAATGAGTCACCTACTAGAACCCAAATCGCATTTCAACTTACGCATGTAGCACTTTTGATTCGCGTTGCAGACATCGTTTCGTGAAGCTTTGAATTCGAACGCATTTATTCAGTAAAGCTATGGTTATAACCTCTCTTTAATGCCAACTTATGGCCTTTATTGAACACTGGGAGATTTGAACACGTGAGAAAGTCGGCTTACGCAAGAAAGCTATTTCTGATCAGTATGGAAGATAATGCGGAAAAAAAGGTGGCGGCACTCGAAAAGTACATTGATATGAGTATCCCGGTGATTTCGACCGAAGCACTCATGGAAGCTAAGCCACAGCATCGTAATAAAATCCTACTGATCGACTTCAGTGAACATAAATCACTCGTTCAATCGATCAAAAACTTACCGCTGGTATGGAAGAACTTTGAAACCGTTGTGTTCAATGTCCCTAAAAGGCTGACCACGGATGAGCTTCTTTCATTTGGTCAATTAAAGGGGCTGTTCTATTCCGAAGATACGCTAGAGCAAATTGGAGAAGGGTTAAAGGGCATTGTTAACGGTCAAAACTGGCTGCCGCGTAATGTAACCAGTCAACTTTTACACTATTACCGTAACGTCATTAACACTCATACTGCCCCAGCCACGGTAGACCTAACCATTCGCGAGCTGCAAGTACTGCGTTGCTTGCAAGCTGGTGCCTCGAACAGCCAAATGGCCGAGGAATTATTTGTCAGTGAATTCACCATCAAATCGCACTTGTATCAGATATTCAAAAAGCTATCAGTGAAGAATCGGGTTCAAGCAATCGCTTGGGCAGATCAAAACTTAATGTCATGATGCGATGCCGCGACTCTTATGACTAAAATGACGAGTCGCTCATCTTTTTTCCGCACTGAGTCTCACACTTTTTCCTACTTTATTCATGATTCATTGACGCCTCTCGTGTTAAAGTTATGCGCAGATTCTTGATAATAACGAGATAGGATATTCCCCCAATGATTAAAAAATGTCTGTTCCCTGCTGCAGGCTATGGCACTCGCTTCTTACCGGCAACGAAATCTATGCCAAAAGAGATGATGCCAGTCGTGAATAAACCGCTTATTGAATACGGCGTTGAAGAAGCAATTCAAGCTGGTATGAACGGCATGTGTATTGTGACGGGTCGTGGCAAACACTCTATCATGGACCACTTCGATAAGAACTACGAACTGGAACACCAGATTAGCGGTACCAATAAAGAAGAGCTATTGGTAGATATCCGTGAAATCATTGAATCTGCAAACTTCACTTACATCCGTCAACGCGAGATGAAAGGCTTAGGCCACGCGATTCTGACCGGGCGTGAACTGGTGGGTGACGAACCATTTGCCGTCGTTCTTGCTGATGACCTTTGTGTCAACGAAGAAGAAGGCGTGCTAGCTCAAATGGTGGCGCTATTTAAACAGTTCCGTTGTTCTATCGTTGCCGTACAAGAAGTCCCAGAAGATGAGACTCACAAATACGGCGTTATCTCTGGTGAAATGATCAAAGATGACATCTACCGCGTAGACGACATGGTAGAAAAACCTGAGAAAGGCACGGCACCAAGCAACCTTGCGATCATTGGTCGCTACATTCTGACCCCTGATATTTTCGAACTGATTGAAAATACAGAGCCAGGTAAAGGTGGTGAAATTCAAATCACTGACGCGCTACTTAAACAAGCAAAAGCGGGCTGTGTCTTGGCTTACAAATTCAAAGGCAAACGCTTTGACTGTGGTAGTGTTGAAGGTTACATCGAAGCAACTAACTACTGTTTTGAAAACCTTTATCTAAAAGATGAAAAAGCCTCTGAGTTAGGTAAACACGCAACACAAAAAGCGGTATAAAGCATCGTCGTAGTACGAAATTATTGTTTCTAAAGCCCAGCATTATGTTGGGCTTTTATTTTTACTGTTTTTTTATCCAGTAATTTTCTTTGCACATTTCTCACACTATGTAATACTTGCCCCACTTGGTTATACATAGAGCAAAAACGATGGATAAAATAGAAGTTCGCGGTGCCCGAACCCATAACCTCAAAGACATTAATCTTACAATCCCTCGCGATAAACTGATTGTCATTACTGGACTAAGTGGCTCCGGTAAATCCTCTCTCGCTTTCGATACATTGTATGCAGAAGGCCAACGACGCTACGTAGAGTCTCTCTCTGCCTACGCTCGTCAGTTTTTGTCTCTGATGGAAAAACCCGATGTCGACCATATTGAAGGGTTATCACCTGCGATTTCTATTGAACAGAAGTCTACTTCTCATAACCCGCGTTCAACCGTCGGTACAATTACCGAAGTCTACGACTACTTGCGTCTGTTGTATGCTCGTGTAGGCGAACCACGCTGTCCAACGCACCATGCCCCTCTTGCCGCACAAACCATCAGTCAAATGGTGGACAAAGTTCTAGAGATGCCAGAAGGCAGCAAAATGATGCTGTTGGCACCCATTGTCAAAGAGCGTAAAGGTGAGCATGTTAAAACGCTTGAGAACCTGGCAGCTCAGGGCTTTATTCGTGCGCGTATTGATGGAGAAACTTGCGATCTATCTGATCCTCCAACGCTAGAGCTACATAAAAAGCACACCATTGAAGTCGTGGTCGACCGCTTTAAAGTTCGTCCCGATCTCCAACAGCGCTTGGCCGAATCTTTCGAGACAACACTCGAATTATCAGGCGGAATTGCGGTTGTCGCGCCAATGGATGGCGACGGTGAAGAGATTATTTTCTCCGCTAACTTCGCTTGTCCACAATGTGGTTACAGCATGCAAGAGTTAGAGCCGCGACTTTTCTCATTCAACAACCCTGCTGGTGCATGTGGCACTTGTGATGGCTTGGGTGTTCAACAATACTTCGATCCAAGCCGAGTCATTCAAGATGATTCATTAAGCTTGGCACAAGGTGCGATTCGCGGTTGGGATCAAAAGAACTATTACTACTTCCAAATGCTCACCTCATTGGCTGATCATTATGGTTTTGATCTCCATGCGCCTTTTAATTCTCTGCCAAAGAAAACGCAAGATGTCATTCTAAAGGGCTCAGGTCGTACTGAGATTGAGTTTAAATACATCAACGATCGTGGCGATATTCGCGTTAAGCGCCATCCATTCGAAGGTATTCTGAATACCCTAGAACGTCGCTATCGTGATACAGAATCCAACTCTGTCCGTGAAGAGCTTGCGAAATACATCTCCACTAAATCTTGTTCAAGCTGTGGCGGTACTCGTCTACGCCTTGAAGCACGTAACGTGTTTATTGCTGATACGACACTACCTGAGATTGTTGAACTCAGCATTGCTGATGCATTGGAATTCTTCCATTCCTTGAAACTGGAAGGTCAACGCGCCCAAATCGCTGAAAAAGTGATGAAGGAAATCAACGACCGCCTGCAATTCTTAGTTAACGTCGGTTTGAACTACCTAAACTTATCACGCAGTGCAGAAACCTTATCAGGCGGTGAAGCTCAACGTATTCGTTTAGCAAGCCAAATTGGGGCGGGTCTTGTTGGTGTGATGTATGTTCTGGACGAACCGTCGATTGGTCTCCACCAGCGTGATAATGAACGCTTATTAAAAACACTCACTCATTTGCGCGATTTAGGTAATACCGTACTTGTGGTAGAACACGATGAAGATGCGATTCGCTGTGCGGATCATGTCATAGATATCGGTCCTGGTGCTGGCGTACATGGTGGTAATGTTGTTGCGGAAGGCACCATGGAAGATATAGTCGCGAATCCGAATTCTCTGACAGGTCAGTACTTAAGTGGTGTTAAAGAAATCGCAGTACCGAAAGATCGCACGCCGCGAGATCCGAAAAAAACGGTTGAGCTCTTAGGCGCAACAGGTAATAACCTTAAGAACGTTAACCTCTCTATTCCTGTTGGGTTATTCAGCTGTATTACAGGGGTATCTGGCTCAGGTAAATCAACGCTGATTAATGATACTTTCTTTAAAATTGCTCACACCCAACTCAACGGAGCAACAACGGCTCAACCTTCACCTTATAAATCGATTAAAGGCCTAGAGCACTTCGACAAGGTTATCGATATCGATCAAAGCCCAATTGGTCGTACACCTCGCTCTAACCCAGCGACCTATACGGGAATCTTTACCCCAATCCGTGAACTGTTTGCAGGCACACAAGAGTCGCGTTCTCGCGGTTACAAGCCTGGACGTTTTAGCTTTAACGTACGCGGTGGTCGTTGTGAGGCCTGTCAGGGTGATGGTGTCATTAAAGTTGAAATGCATTTCCTACCAGATGTTTATGTGCCATGTGATGTATGTAAAGGTAAGCGCTACAACCGTGAAACACTTGAAGTACGTTACAAAGGCAAAACCATTGATGAAGTGCTAGAAATGACGGTCGAAGACGCCCGAACGTTCTTTGAACCCGTACCTGCTATAGCACGTAAGCTACAGACTCTAATGGATGTTGGCTTGTCTTACATTCGCCTCGGTCAAGCGGCAACGACACTCTCCGGTGGTGAAGCTCAGCGTGTGAAACTAGCGAGAGAGCTATCCAAGCGTGATACAGGAAAAACCTTGTACATTTTGGATGAACCAACAACCGGCCTGCACTTCCATGATATCCAGCAGTTGCTCACTGTATTGCACAGACTTCGCGACCACGGAAATACTGTCGTGGTGATCGAGCATAACCTAGATGTCATTAAGACTGCGGACTGGATTATCGATCTAGGACCTGAAGGGGGACAGGGTGGAGGCGAGATAATCGCTCAAGGCACACCGGAAGATGTGTCGCAAATCGAGGGTTCGCACACAGCTCACTTCCTTAAGCCTATGTTGAAGTAGAAAAAACAGGTAAAGTACCGAGACCAGCAAGTGCTGGTCTTTTTTCATTCAAAACAACGCAATAACTATGGCTACTATACATGTAAGTGGAACAAAGCTTTCTCCCGAAAAAGTACAGGTTCCCCTCAATCGCAAGTTTCTCATTGCCTTGGCAACACTATTTGTGTTGGCAATGCACTTTTTCATGCCCAACCCCGGCGGTTCGGGGCTTTCGCTTTCGTTCAATGCGACAACTTGGATTGCTTTTAGCTTTGCATTAGGCATTGGGTGCTACCAACTCGCGAATAATCGAGCGCTACGTTACTCAAAATTAACCATCGGCTTGTTCATTAGTGCTCTTATCATGACGGTGCCCATTCTGTACCCAAATGCGAATAGCAGTTTGGCAGCCAACAAGCTCATTGGTCTGTGGTGTGGCGTCCTGTTTTTTATTGTCTTACAACAATTTCATTTCAGTAATAAACATCGCCAACGCCTGTTATGGTTCATTGTCCTTGCGGTTGTTATCGAAGCCATTTTTGGTCTAACACAATATCTGTATCTCAAACCAGGCAATCCGTTTGGCTACGACACGATGGCCAATCGTCCTTATGGTATTTTCCAACAGCCTAATGTAATGGCCAGTTTTCTTGCGACAGGATTGGTGATTGCCAGCTATTTACTTGCACGTCAGCCCTACAAATACGACCGTAAGTTAAGCGATGTTTATCTTCTCTATGCCGTGCCAGTTTTAACCTTACCACTAATTGTGGCGTTGGCTTCACGCACTGGTTGGTTAGCCTCGGTCATCGCCGTTTTGTTGGTCATCCCATACATGTATCGCTTTGCGACCAAAAGGCGCTTTATCCGCTGGGTTACGTCGCTTGTCACTGGGCTCTTACTCTCAGTGGTTGTCATGCATCTTGCCTTTCCTGATGGAGGTGGGTTAGCCGCAGAAAAAGTAAACATGGAGTCTCCTCGAGCGTATACTTTTCCGCAAACATTAGACATGGTGATTGAAAAGCCTTTTACTGGCTATGGATATGGCAAGTTTGAATCTGAGTACATGCTGTATACGGCTCGTCAACATGCCCTAAATGAGAATTACCCAGCTGGTTTGCCAGCCATGGATCATCCGCATAACGAGCTACTTTACTGGGGAGTAGAAGGTGGTTTGCTGCCAATACTCGGCATCTTCTTAGCGATGGCACTGGTACTGTATCGAATCTATCAAGCCAAACGCGGAACTCGTCTTGCGTTGCTGGCCTTGTTTATACCTATCGTATTGCACTCACAACTGGAATACCCTTTCTACCACTCTCTCGTACATTGGTTGATCTTCGTTATCCTGCTGTACTGGGTCGATCAGCGCGTCTCTCGTTATCGACAAGTCGGCTTTAGTAATGTGACCAAAAGCTTGCTGCGAGTCTTTAGTTTGGTACTTCCCGTTACGTTTACGTTTTACATGGTAAGCGCATTGCATACGAACTATGTATTGACGAAGTTTGAGACCACTAGGCCAACTAACCCTGATATTCTGAATCAAGTCAGTAACCCTGTAGTTTGGAAAGACAGGTTTGATTGGGATGTCTATAGCACGTTTTTAAACATTGGGCTGTACCAACAAGACGCAACCTTGATTCAGCCTTATATCGATTGGTCGCTAAAAATCATCAAAGATAAGCCTCGCCCTGCATTTTATAATAATTTGATTTTGGCCTACCAAGGCTTAGATGACTCAAGTAAAGCGGAGCAAATCAGAGCTGAAGCGCAGTTTTTGTTCCCGAAGATTGATTTCAGTGACGTCAATTACCGACCACCTTCTCAAGCAATCTCTGCCTCACCAGCACCCACTTCAGGTGCAGAGTAATAAGTACAAAAAAGCGAAGGGATGACCTTCGCTTTTCTTTATCTCATTGCGGTATAGCTTTATTCAGTGAGTGACTCTTCTAATGCTTTTAAGCACAGCGCAACGTTTTCAGGTCGAGCGCCGTAACCCATTAAGCCAATACGCCACGCTTTACCGGCTAATGCCCCAAGGCCTGCTCCAATTTCTAGGTTATAGGTTTCTAGCAAGTGAGCACGAACTTTTGCTTCATCAATTCCTTCAGGCACGTAAATCGCGTTTAATTGCGGCAAACGATGGGCTTCGTCCACAACAAATTTAAAACCTAGCTTTTGTAGGCCATTTTTGAGTTTTTCATGCATCAGTTGATGACGAGCCCAAGCGTTTTCTAATCCTTCATTTTTCAGTATCAATAAAGCTTCATGAAGCGCATACAAGCTATTAACTGGCGCCGTATGATGGTAACTACGCTTACCTTCTCCACTCCAATACCCCAAAACTAAACTCTGATCGAGGAACCAACTCTGTACTGGTGTTGTTCTTGCTTGAATCTTTTCAATCGCGGCAGGAGAAAACGTCACTGGTGAGAGCCCTGGTACACATGACAAACATTTTTGACTGCCAGAGTAAACCGCATCCAGTTGCCATTCATCCACTTTTAACGGTACACCACCAAGTGACGTCACCGCATCAACAATAGATAATGCATTATGCTGTTTCGCCAGCTTACCCAATGCTTGAGCATCACTGACTGCACCAGTTGAGGTTTCGGCATGCACAAAAGCAAGAATTTTTGTATCTGGGTGCTGTTCGAGTGCTTGCTCGACTTTATCAATGGAAACAGGCGTCCCCCATTCATCATCGACGATAACAACTTCACCACCAGCACGAACGACATTTTCACGCATGCGTTCACCAAACACACCGTTACGGCAGACGATCACTTTATCGCCTTTCTCGATCAAGTTTACAAAGCAGGTTTCCATCCCTGCACTACCTGGCGCTGAAACCGCAATAGTGAACTCATTGTCAGTTTGAAAGGCATACTTCAATAGCTGCTTGAGCTCATCCATCATACCGATAAACAGAGGATCAAGGTGACCTACAGTAGGACGACTTAGTGCTTGTAACACTTGAGGATAAATATCAGAAGGACCAGGTCCCATTAAAATACGGTGAGGTGGAATAAAGCTTTGGATCGACATGTCAGCTCCTTGATTATCTTTTATCCTGAGCATTCTAAAAGTTCTATTCAATAACATGGCTCAGGTGTAGGGTTCTTCACCCTAATAGATTTTTCCTCTATCAGCAATTAGCCGTAAGTATGGAGGTCAAACCAGTGTCACAAAATCGTTAATAAAAAACACCATAAAGGTTGAAATATTGATTGACATTAAGGCCTCAAAACCGTTCAATGTTTGAGCTTTATGTAGAAGAGGAGCGCTACCCAGGTAGATGATTTGTGGAACCGCAATTCCAACACCAATCATTGAGGGGGAGTAGTGCCGAGGTAAGTCAACGTTGCAGGATTTGACTTGTCGGTTGAATTGGGCTGAATCCCATCAACTGTCATCAGCGCAGTCTGATGAAGGGCTTCTGAGGGTAAATTTTTCAAATAGCATTCTAAATACCTCTCTTTTTGCTCTGTTCCTTTTCTCACTAAACATTGGATGTACAATTTTTTAGGAAGTCGTGGGAGAACGCAGTGAGCGCATTTAACGTAGCTAAATTCGGTGGAACCAGTGTTGCCAACTTTGAGGCAATGAGTCGTTGTGCCACCATTATCGAAAACAATCCAAATACTCGCCTGGTCGTGAGCAGCGCTTGCTCTGGCGTCACCAACCTGTTGGTAGAACTCGCCAATGGTGTACAGGATCAAACGCACCGTACTGAACTGCTGCAAAATCTGGCCAATATTCATGACGCTATTTTAACTCAGCTCGAAGACAGCACGAAAACTGCTGCCGAGGTGTATGGCATATTAGATACCGTAACCAGCCTGGCCGAGGCTGCATCTATCCAAGCTAGTGCGAAGTTAACCGATCATTTAGTCGCATGTGGTGAACTCATGTCGACGCACATTCTAACTCAGTTAATGTGTGAGCGAGGCATTCAAGCAGTGCGCTTTGATATCCGCGATGTGCTGCGTACTGATGACAACTTTGGTCGCGCGGAGCCAAACATTGAAGCAATTTCGACGCTTGCGCAAGATAAACTCGTACCACTTTGCCAACAATCCGTTGTTGTTACTCAAGGCTTCATAGGATCTGACGAAGCAGGTAATACAACAACACTAGGTCGAGGAGGCAGCGATTACAGCGCCGCCTTAATTGCTGAGAGCGTCAAAGCGGCAGGGTTAGAAATCTGGACTGATGTACCGGGCATCTACACAACAGACCCGCGAATTGCGCCAAAAGCCTCACCAATTCCCGAGATCAGCTTTAGTGAAGCTTCAGAAATGGCTAACTTTGGCGCTAAAATCCTTCACCCTTCTACGCTAGTACCCGCATTGCGCCACGACATTCCGGTATTTGTAGGGTCATCGAAAGAGCCAGAAAAAGGAGGAACTTGGATTCGCCACCAAGTCGAAAGCTCACCGTTGTTCCGTGCGCTAGCTTTGCGTTGTAACCAAACCATGGTAACGCTACGCAGCGCCAACATGTTCCACGCATACGGCTTCTTAGCAAAGGTCTTTGAGATCCTTGCAAAGCATAAGATCTCTGTCGATTTGATCACGACATCTGAAATCAGTGTATCGTTAACACTTGATCAAACCGATACATCCGGCGGCGCGCCGCAGCTGCCGCAAGCTGTACGAGAAGAGTTAGAAGAGTTATGTAAGGTAGAAGTTGAACATGACCTATGCCTCGTTGCTCTCATTGGTAACAACATGAGTGAGAGTAAAGGCTACGCGAAACAGGTTTTTGGCACGCTAGAAGACTTTAACCTACGCATGATTTGTTATGGTGCTAGCCCTCACAACTTATGCTTCTTGCTCCATGAGTCGGTATCGAAACAAGCCATACAAAAACTTCACACCGAGTTGTTTGAGAAGTAAGTTCAACTCAATAAAACAAAGGGCTGCGTATCTGCAGCCCTTTGTTGTGTCAATAGTTGTTACGTTTGAACGAGGTAAACATCAATTTAACCGTTAATGTTTGGCCCTAACCATTTTTCAGCCTCGATCCTATCCCACCCCTTACGATCAGCGTAGCTCTCTAGCTGATCTTCTTGGATCTGTGCGATCGCAAAGTAACGTGAGTCAGGATGAGAGAAATACCAACCAGAGACTGACGCGCCCGGATACATTGCATAGCTGGAGGTTAGAGTCATGCCAATATTCTCTTCCACATTAAGTAGCTCCCAAAGCGGTCCTTTTTCAGTATGCTCAGGGCATGCTGGATAACCCGGCGCAGGGCGAATACCTTGGTATTTTTCACGAATGAGATCATTGTTAGATAAATCTTCATCCGCAGCATAACCCCAAATTTCTTTACGGACACGCTCATGCAAATACTCAGCAAACGCTTCGGCTAGGCGATCCGCCACCGCTTGAATCATAATTGCGTTGTAATCATCTCCCTGTGCTTTGTATTCATCAGCAAGCTCTCGTTCACCAATACCACCAGTGACAGCAAATGCCCCTATCCAATCATGTTTACCCGACTCTTTAGGTGCGATGTAGTCAGACAAACAATAGTTGAACCCTTTTGGTTTCTCAGTCTGTTGACGCAAGTTACGCAGTACTTTCACAACGTCGGTACGAGTTTCATCAGCATAAACTTCAATGTCGTCCCCCACGCTCGCAGCAGGGAATAAGCCACACATTCCACGCGCTTTTAACAGGCCTTCTCGCTCAACTCGGTCAAGTAACTCGTTGGCATCTTCGAATAAACGTTTTGCTTCTTCACCGACTTCTTCATGTTGGAAAATTGTTGGATACTTACCTACAAGTGACCAAGTCATAAAGAATGGTGTCCAATCGATGTATTGACGTAATATAGCAACATCAAAATCATCGAAGATATGAATACCAGGCTTAACAGGCACTGGAGGGGTGTAAGTTTCCCAATCGATCGCAACTTTATTCGCTCGAGCCGCTTCTAATGTCACTGGTTTGGTTCTCGGTTTCTTTCGATTATGTTGATCACGTACTCGTTCGTAATCAGCTTCAAGTTTTTCAACAAATTCAGGGCGACGTTCATCTGACAATAGAGAAGTACATACGCCCACCGCACGTGAGGCGTTATTCACGTAAACAACTGGATGCTTGTAATTTTGCTCAATCTTTACTGCTGTATGGGCTTTTGACGTTGTTGCGCCACCGATGAGAAGAGGTAAGTTAAAGTCGAGACGCTCCATTTCTTTTGCAACATGCACCATTTCGTCTAATGAAGGCGTGATCAACCCTGACAAACCAATAATATCGACGTTCTCTTCTTGCGCTACTTTTAAGATCTTTTCGCAAGGAACCATGACACCAAGATCGATAATTTCGTAGTTATTGCACTGCAATACAACGCCAACGATATTTTTCCCGATATCATGTACATCACCTTTGACCGTCGCTAGCAAAATCTTACCGTTTGTTTGTCCCACCTGCTTTTCTGCATTGATGTAGGGCTCCAGATGCGCGACTGCTTGCTTCATCACTCGTGCAGATTTTACGACTTGAGGAAGGAACATTTTACCTTCACCAAACAGGTCTCCGACGACGTTCATCCCATCCATTAGTGGACCTTCAATCACCTCTAATGGCTTTGAAGCGTTGACACGAGCCTCTTCGGTATCATCAACGATGAACTCAGTTATTCCTTTCACTAACGCGTGCTCTAAACGCTTTTCAACAGGCCAAGTTCTCCACTCAAGTGCAGAGGCATCCTCCTCTTTACCTACCCCTTTGCCTGCGTATTCCGCTGCGATATCTAACAATCTCTCAGTGGCGTCATCACGACGGTTAAGAACGACATCTTCCACAGCCTCACGCAATTTTTCAGGCACGTTATCGTAGATTTCTAACTGACCCGCATTCACAATCCCCATATCCATACCATTTTTAAAACAGTGGTAGAGGAACACCGCGTGAATCGCTTCACGCACATAGTTATTACCGCGGAATGAGAAGGAAACGTTAGAAACACCACCCGAGATCATCGCGTGTGGTAAATCACGTTTGATATCGCCAACGGCTTCAATGAAATCCACCGCGTAGTTATTATGCTCATCGATACCCGTAGCAATGGCAAAAATGTTGGGGTCAAAGATGATGTCTTCTGGTGGAAAGCCCACTTCATCAACGAGAATTCGGTAAGCGTTGGTACAAATTTCTACTTTGCGCTCACGTGTATCTGCTTGTCCAATCTCATCAAACGCCATCACAATCACAGCCGCACCGTAACGGCGGATCAACTTAGCTTGTTCAACGAACTTCTCTTTACCTTCCTTGAGTGAGATCGAATTAACAATACCTTTGCCTTGGATACACTTAAGACCGGCTTCAATAACTTCCCATTTGGAAGAGTCGACCATGATTGGTACTTTTGAGATTTCAGGTTCTGACGCACAAAGGTTTAAAAAGCGAACCATACAAGCTTGTGCATCCAACATGCCTTCATCCATGTTGATATCGATAATTTGAGCGCCATTTTCAACTTGTTGACGAGCCACATCGAGCGCTTCATCGTACAGCTCTTCTTTAATCAAGCGTTTAAAACGCGCAGAACCGGTTACATTAGTACGCTCACCGACATTGATAAATAAAGAGTCTTTATCAATCGCGAGCGGCTCTAAGCCAGACAAGCGACAAGCAACGGGAAGATCAGGTAATTTACGAGGGGCGATATTTTCAACCGCGAGTGCCATTTGGCGAATGTGCTCAGGAGTTGTACCACAACACCCACCAATTAAGTTTAAAAAGCCACTTTGAGCCCACTCTTTAACATGCTTAGCCATATCTTCTGGCGACAAATCGTATTCGCCGAATGCATTCGGAAGCCCAGCATTTGGGTGAGCGGAAACAAAAGATTCTGATATACGCGAGAGCTCTTCAACATAAGGACGAAGCTCATCTGGGCCCAGCGCACAGTTCAAACCAAACGAAATCGGTTTAACATGACGTAATGAGTTGTAAAACGCTTCTGTGGTTTGACCGGATAATGTCCGACCGGAAGCATCGGTAATAGTCCCCGAGATCATCACAGGTAACTCAATACCCATCTCTTCAAACACACTTTCAACAGCAAATGAACAAGCCTTAGCGTTAAGAGTATCGAAGATGGTCTCGATAAGAATAAGGTCAGAACCACCTTTAATCAGCGCTCGAGTCGATTCAGAGTAAGCCTCAACTAACTCGTCGAAAGAAACATTTCGATATCCGGGGTCATTTACATCAGGAGAAATAGAACAAGTGCGGTTCGTCGGCCCTAAAACCCCTGCGACATAACGCGGTTTATCGGGTGTTTTTGCGGTCCATTCGTCTGCAACTTCACGTGCAAGCTTGGCAGCAGCAAAGTTAATTTCTTCACTTAGGCTTTCCATCTCGTAGTCAGCCATCGCAATGGTTGTTGCGTTAAACGTGTTGGTTTCGAGAATATCTGCACCCGCTTCTAAATATGCAGCGTGAATTTCCTTGATAAGTTGAGGCTGACTTAGAACCAACAGGTCGTTGTTACCTTTTAGATCACAATGCCAATCCGCAAAGCGCGTTCCTCGATAGTCTTGCTCTTCAAGTTTGTATCCCTGAATCATGGTTCCCATACCACCATCAATCAAAAGAATACGTTGCTTCAATTGAGCTTCAATCTGTTGTCTTACGTTACTTCCCACAGTACAGCCTCATTCCTTTAGTTATCTTTCCATCCTATCACACAAACTTCAGGAGTCTAGACGTCTAAACGTGGAATTAATGATTATTTTATCTCCTTCTTAACTTACAAAATAATCGCGAAAAAATGTTTGCTATTTAAGCAGCATCAGTCGAGAATCCCATTCATAAAATGTTACAAATAGAGAGCTCTATGTCGGTCTATCATACTTTATGTTTTCTATCCGCAGCTGCGATGCTAATTGCTTTTGTAAACAGCAAGATAGGAAAGATGCAAACCACCATTGCGATTACCGCTGGTTCAATGGTGCTTTCACTTCTAATCTTAATTGCGGGCCAAAACAACTGGTTCCATCTCACCGAAATTGCGACGGAGACGGTCACAAGGATCAACTTCGAAGATTTCTTGCTCAAAGGCATTCTTGGCTTCTTACTATTTGCGGGTGGATTAGGCATCAAACTCCCGAACCTTAAAGATCAAAAGTGGGAGATCACTGTTTTAGCCCTTGGAGCCACCCTGTTTTCCACTTTCTTTATCGGGTTTGCGCTCTACGGATTCTGTCAGTTAATTGGCATCCAATTTGATTTAGTCTACTGCTTACTTTTCGGTGCACTTATATCGCCAACTGACCCAATCGCTGTACTGGCTATAGTTAAAAAGCTCGATGCTCCCAAACGTATCTCCACCCAGATTGAAGGAGAGTCGCTCTTCAATGACGGCTTCGGTTTGGTTATCTTTGTCACTCTATTTACGATTGCATTTGGTACTGAGGCACCAACTGTAGGTAGTGTCACCTTACTCTTCATCCAAGAAGCTATCGGTGGTATCACTTATGGTTTCGTACTCGGTTTGCTATTCCACTACTTAATCAGTGCCACCGACGATCACTCAATGGAATTGTTACTTACCATTGGTGTCCCAACGGCAGGTTACGCATTTGCTGAATACATCCATGTATCAGGCCCACTCGCGATGGTTGTATCCGGTATTATGATTGGCAACTGGACACGCTTTATTGGCTTTTCAAAAGAGAGTGAAGATCACCTTGACCATTTTTGGGAGCTTGTTGATGAGTTTTTGAATGGCGTGTTATTCCTACTGATCGGTATGTCAATGCTGCTATTTGAATTCCACAAAGAAGACTGGATCATGATGGCTATATCAGTCCCTCTTGTACTAGCAGCTCGCTATCTAAGCGTATTTCTCTCGTACATTGGCTTTAAACGTTACAGAAAATATAATCCATGGTCAGTGCGTATTTTGACGTGGGGCGGTTTACGCGGAGGCCTGGCACTAGCGATGGCACTTTCTATTCCATCAGGTATTTGGGTGATTCAAGATAAGTTAATCGATGTAAAAGAGATTATTCTTGTAATGACCTACTCCGTCGTTGTTTTCTCTATCCTCATTCAAGGCTCAACAATCACCCCAATGATTGAAAAAGCAAAAGATGAAGAGAAGAAAATGGAAGAGAACAACCAAGCAATAACCACTCCGGAGCATACGGAGCCAGTGGACTCTTAAAGACACGTAACTTAATAGATGAAAAAGCAGCTATCTAGCTGCTTTTTTCATATCTAATCTTCGGACTCCCCTTCAAGAACAAAACGCTTGTTACTCTTTGATATACAGTTAAATATCCGAATAATCGTCACACTACGGTTTCATACATACTAACTATTGCCGATAGATAGTATCCATAGAGGGAGTCTTTTAGTTTAAGCATTTTCATCATCACTTCTCTTCCTTTGGCAATACAGGCTCCCTGTAAACACCACAGCTAAACTTCCACAACACTTAACAATGAGCGACTTTGTATTTGTATAGAGAAAGAAGCATTGAGGATGATTGCGAGATCACTCCCCCAAACGGGCTTGAAATCCCACCAAACTAAAGTCTGAGCTAGCACTCAGGTTGTTCAAGCCCTTAGCAGAAGTTTAGAGTCCTCATACTTGATCTCAGCGACACTGAACTTATATTCAAAGTTGTTCTGTTTTCGAGATAGAAACAAAGCGACACCTCGAACGACTAAGTTCTGTCACATAGCTAGATATTTCTAATATGTTATAGAGGAATCTTTGGTAAGCACGTGCTGGTACTCAAAACGAGAGCTCGAGACTGGCATCAACTAGTTCATGACAGGGCTTAGAAAGCATAGCGAAGAGGGAAGCCTGCCTCTCGATGCAAGGTTTCAATATGGAAATGAGGTTAAGGTAAGTCGGGTAACCAAAACGAAAAAAGCCCCAGTCTTTCGACTGAGGCTTAATATAAGTGGCGGAGTGGACGGGACTCGAACCCGCGACCCCCGGCGTGACAGGCCGGTATTCTAACCAACTGAACTACCACTCCGCAGTGGTATCACTCGCTTTAATAAGCAAGTGTCCA
>NZ_RBWD01000015.1:0-82579 GCF_009361695.1 Vibrio sp. VGrn 2
CGACTTGCATGTGTTAGGCCTGCCGCCAGCGTTCAATCTGAGCCATGATCAAACTCTTCAATTTAAGATTTTGTCGGCTCAATGAATACTGAACATTACATAAAGTAATGTTTGAATTGACTGTGCTGAATCCGAAGATTCAATGGTCACTTCGTTTCATTGAAACCTAATTTGATACCGAGGTATCTAATTGGATTATCATCAACGAGTGCCCACACAGATTGATAGGTCTATATTGTTAAAGAGCTTTCCTGTTGAGCTTTGCTCAAAACAGGACGGCCATTTTAGCGAGTTAAAGTTTAGTGTCAATCACTTTTTTCAAACTTTCTTCAAGCGTTTCCGCTTGGCTAACTTGGCTTGCTAACTTGGCTTCTTACTTTCGAAACTTAAGCTTCGAAGCGTTGCCGTGTCAGCGAGGTGGCATTATAGAGATTGCGATCACATTGGCAAGCCCTTTTTCACGTTTTTTTTGATTTTTTTATCGTTTGGGTGTTTTTTATTCTAAAAGGCGAGTTTTCACTACTATTCTACCTCCATGTCCCCTGTACTCGCCCCTAATAAGGAGAAAAGATGAGCTCAATTAGAAGCTACAAAGGTATAAAGCCTCAACTTGGTGAGCGTGTTTACGTTGACTCAACTTCAGTGTTAGTCGGAGATATCCGTATTGGGGACGATTCTAGCATTTGGCCATTAGTAGCGGCACGAGGCGATGTGAACCACATTCACATTGGTGATCGAACGAATATTCAAGATGGTAGTGTTTTGCATGTCACCCATAAGAACGCCGAAAACCCAAACGGCTACCCACTTATCATTGGCAATGACGTTACGATTGGCCACAAAGTGATGCTGCACGGTTGTGAGATCCACGATCGTGTATTGGTTGGTATGGGGGCGATTGTTTTAGATGCTGTCGTTATTGAATCAGAGGTGATGATTGGAGCGGGCAGTTTAGTACCGCCAGGAAAGAGATTAGAAAGCGGTTATCTTTATGTCGGTAGTCCAGTGAAACAAGCTCGCCCTCTATCAGAGACAGAACGAGCTTTTTTACAAAAGTCAGCCAATAACTATGTTCAAAACAAAAACGACTACTTACATGAAGTAGAAGACTTGAACTAAAGGTCTGTTAACCAATGATGATATGGCCTTCTTCATTGAAGGCTTCATCTTCTATTAACTCTTCTGCTATTTCTTCCAGATCAAATCGGTAGTCAATAAAAGCGGCGATCACGGCCTGCTCCGTATCTAACTCTGAGCCAGATAACTTTTCTAACTTTTGTTTCGTCACAAAGCATTCTATTAGCGCACCAGATTGTTGCGCCGCAAAGTTTACTGATTGTGATACTTCATCCCATGATTGCATGTCTGGGAATAAGATGGATTGATTCATCGCTTATTGACCTTCAAGGTTCTTTCTTAATTCACGCAAAATCTGTTTGGCCCCAGGACGAAGACCGCGCCATAACATAAAACTCTCAGCAGCTTGGCCAACTAACATACCTAAACCATCATAAGCATGTGCCGCACCGTGTTGCTTAGCCCATTGGTTAAATGTGGTATCACCTTTGCCATACATCATGTCGTAGCTTGTACTATTGGCGGCGAACACCGAGGAAGAGATCGCAGGTAACTCACCACTCAATGATGCAGACGTAGAGTTGATTATGACATCGAACTCTTCAGCAATGGTATTCATCTCTTTTGCTGTAACAGGGCCATACGCAGAAAACAATTCTGCCAATTCTTCGGCTTTGGAAAATGTACGATTAGTTATCGTTAGAGATGTTGGTTTTTGATCGAGCAATGGTTTAATCACTCCTCGAGCGGCACCACCAGCCCCTATGATCAGGATACGTGCGCCTTCTAAAACGACTTGATGTTGCAACAAGTCCTGCACTAAGCCTGCACCATCAGTGTTATCACCAATGATTTCACCATCATCAAGCTTCTTAAGTGTATTCACTGCTCCAGCAAGCTGAGCACGCTCGGTCAAACGGCTAGCAAATTGATAGGCATCTTCTTTAAAAGGCAAGGTCACGTTACAGCCTTTGCCGCCGTCAGCAAAAAATGCTTTCGCCGCCTCGATAAATCCACCCACAGGCGCACACTCTGCGGTGTATGTTAGGGACTGATTAGTTTGACGAGCAAAGAGTGTATGGATAAATGGCGACTTGCTGTGCCCGATAGGGTTACCAAACACGGCGTAACGATCGATTTGCGGGGTCATGTCCTTACCTTTATTCCTTACTTAGATATAGAGAAAACAGGGCCATCTGATTACAGATGACCCTATCACTATCTATCTATATAGAAAAGGAGATTCCGTGCTTACCATTCGCGTGGTTTCAGGTATCGCTCGTAAAGTTCGGCTTCAGGCGTTCCTGCTTCTGGTTCGTAGCGGTACTCCCATCGCGCTAACGGCGGCATCGACATCAGAATCGACTCGGTACGCCCACCACTTTGTAAACCGAATAAAGTGCCACGGTCGTACACTAAGTTGAACTCAACATAACGACCACGACGGTAAAGTTGGAATTCACGTTCGCGCTCGCCATATTCGATGTCTTTACGACGAGACACGATCGGCAAATAAGCTTGGCAATAGCCTTCACCCACCGCTTTGATGTAATCAAAACACTTATCAAACTCCCAGTGATTCAAATCATCAAAGAACAAACCACCAACACCACGAGTTTCATTTCGATGTGGCAAGAAGAAGTACTTATCACACCACGCTTTGTGTTCTGCATATACTTCTTCACCAAATGGGGCACAGATTGCCTTAGCTGTATCGTGCCATGACTGACAATCTTCTTCGAAAGGATAGAAAGGAGTCAGGTCGAAACCACCACCAAACCACCAAATTGGCTCTTCGCCCTCTTTCTCTGCGATAAAGAAACGCACATTCGCATGAGAAGTTGGGACGTAAGGGTTTTTGGGATGGATAACCAAAGAGACCCCCATCGCTTCAAAGCGGCGACCCGCTAGCTCCGGACGATGAGCCGTCGCAGATGCTGGCATTTCTTTCCCTTCCACATGCGAGAAGTTCACCCCACCTTGCTCGAAAACAAGACCATCACGCAGAACACGTGAGCGCCCACCGCCACCAAGACGTTCGCCCGGTTCACGATGCCATGCATCTTCGACAAAGACGGCCTTTCCATCTTCTTGTTCTAACTGCTGACAAATGGAGTCCTGAAGTGACATCAGGAACTGCTTTACGGCGTGCTTATCGATTGCTGACATACGTTATTACCTATTACGTGATACCGGTTGATGACTGGCAAGCAGGGTTAGCCCTGTCTTAATATTTGTGAAGTCTTGGCGTCACGAATCTCGCTGGGTTTATCACGACCGCTGGTTTCACCACGAAGAATGGCCACCAGCTTGTCACCCAATTGCTCTTCGACTTCTTCCGTGGTCATACACGGTGGCAAGCCGGAAAGATTCGCGCTGGTAGAGGTTAACGGCTTTCCGAATGCATTACACATTTTTTGAACCAAAGGATGATCAGTCACACGAACCGCAATTGAATCAAACTGCCCTGAAACCCAGTTGGATACTTTATCGCTCGCTGGCATGATCCAAGTGTATGGGCCTGGCCAAGTAGCATGAACAGTCTGTAATTGTTCTTCAGTCAACTGAGATTCATCAATATACGGCAAGAGCTGCTCATAACTTGCAGCGATCAGAATCAGCCCTTTTTCCACCGGGCGCTGCTTGAGCTCCAGCAGTTTTTGAATTGCTTCTGGGTTATCTGGATCGCATCCGACACCAAAAACCCCTTCTGTTGGGTAGGCAATCACTTCGCCTTGTTGTAGTGCGTTGAGCACTTGTTCAAAGTTATCCACCGATTACTTCCTGATTGTCTGACTGTATTATTTTCACTAAGTGTACAAATATTCATTCTCAGACACTAAAGCAATTTTTTTATAAAATGTATCAATAGCCTCAACAACAAGACGCAAACGTTTGCTTGAGATAAAAATCCCCGTATAATGCGCACAAATTTATCAGCTCACCTAATTTTGCAGCTTGAAGGAGTTTGAGATGAAAGTCGGTATCATCATGGGTTCTAAATCCGATTGGCCAACCATGAAACTAGCAGCAGACATGCTGGATCAATTTGGCGTGTCTTACGAAACAAAGGTGGTGTCAGCTCACCGTACTCCTCAACTATTAGCCGATTACGCTAGCAGCGCGAAAGAACGCGGCATCAAAGTGATCATCGCAGGTGCCGGTGGTGCAGCTCACCTACCGGGAATGGCGGCAGCCTTCACCAGTTTGCCTGTACTTGGCGTTCCGGTTCAATCTCGCGCACTAAAAGGCATGGACTCTCTGCTATCTATTGTACAAATGCCAAAAGGCATTGCCGTCGGTACGTTAGCGATTGGCGAAGCGGGCGCTGCAAACGCAGGCATCTTAGCGGCACAAATCCTAGGCACTCATGACGAAAGCATCATGGCGAAGGTAGAAGCGTTCCGCAATGAACAGACGGAAACCGTACTGGCTAACCCAAATCCAGCTGAGGATTAATCAGATGCATGTACTGGTTCTTGGTGCGGGTCAATTGGCTCGAATGATGTCTCTGGCTGGTGCGCCACTGAATATTCAAATTTCAGCTTACGATGTCGGTAGCGGTAACGTTGTCCATCCTCTTACCCAACAGGTGCTTGGTCATGGTTTGGAAAATGCCATTGAACAAGTGGATGCGATCACCGCAGAATTCGAACATATTCCTCACGATGTACTCGACATCTGTGAATTAAGTGGCAAGTTCCTCCCTAGTACCGCAGCCATCAAAGCAGGTGGTGATCGCCGTATTGAAAAAGCACTGCTTGATGATGCTGGCGTGCGCAACGCGAAATACTACGTGATTGAAACTCGTGAAGACTTTGAGCGCGCAATTGAACACGTTGGTATGCCAATGGTTCTGAAAAGTGCATTGGGAGGTTACGATGGTAAAGGTCAATGGCGCTTAAAAGAAGCTTCTCAAGTCGATGACATTTGGACTGAGATGGCAGAGTGCATCGCGGCAACACCAACTCAAGCGATTGTTGCTGAAGAGTTTGTTCCTTTTAACCGCGAAGTATCACTAGTTGGTGCTCGAAGCAAAGATGGCTGCGTTGAAGTGTACCCTCTAGCAGAAAACGTTCACATCAATGGCGTACTGAGCTTATCCACCGCAATTGATGCGCCAGAACTGCAAGCCCAAGCCAAGCAGATGCTCACGGCCGTCGCAGATAGCCTAGATTACGTTGGTGTATTGGCGCTCGAATTCTTTGATGTCGATGGCACGCTGCTAGTGAATGAGATTGCCCCACGAGTGCACAACTCTGGTCACTGGACACAGCAAGGTGCAGAAACCTGTCAGTTCGAGAACCACCTGCGCGCCGTATGCGGCTTGCCGTTAGGCAGCACCAAACTGATTCGCGAAACCTCGATGGTGAATATTCTTGGTGAAGATACGTTGCCAGAAGCGCTTCTCGCCATGGATGGTTGTCACATCCATTGGTACGGCAAAGAGAAGCGTGAAGGGCGAAAAATGGGTCACATCAACGTATGTGGTGACTACCCAGGAGAATTGCACCGTAGGTTGTGCGCTCTCTCGGATGCCTTAGATCCAATGGCATTCCCAGCCGTGCACGAGTTTGCGAAACAAGCGTAACGCTAAAATCTAGCCCCAAAAACCACAAAGGGTCGCACGATGCGACCCTTTTTAATTCCTTTGATGTATTTACCCTTGCTGAGTGTGCTGGCACTTACGGTTGGCACATTGCAATTTCACACCACTGGCGAGTTTCTTCTCCACCAACAACGTAAAACCACATTCTTCGCATATCCCTTTAACCGGAGGGAGATTCACTGCAAATTTGCATTTAGGGTAGTTATCACATGCGTAGAAAGTTTTACCAAAGCGCGTCTTACGTTCAACTAAATGACCTTTACCACATTCAGGACACGCGTGTTTCTCTTGCGGCTGCTTTTCTGGCTCAGGTTGATTAATCGACTCAATATGATGGCAAGCCGGATAGTTACTGCAACCAACAAACATGCCATAACGCCCTTGCCGTAATACCAACTCGTTACCACAATCTGGACAAGGAACACCAAGCTCTTTGACGATGTGTCCATCATTGTTGTGCAGGGCTTTGATGTAATCACAGCTTGGGTAGTGGCTACAGCCAAGAAAGGGACCGTGTTTGCCATGTTTGAGGATCAATTCACTGCCACATTTAGGACACGGCTCGTGTTCCAAAGCGTGTTCATGGGCAGAGAAAAGGGTGTTGTCGATTTTACTACTCATACTTACCGTTTCGTGAAAAACACACAAAAAGACAAGCTCGCGTTTATTCTAGCTAAACTCGAACTTGCCCAGATGGTTAGTGAAGAATCCCTTGTTCCTTGGTGTACAACAGCTCTTCCATTAGCGTGTAAGCGTTTTCGTTGCCAGGCACATTAAACAGCACCATCAGAATGATCCATTTGAGGTCTTCAAGCTCAAACTCACTCGTTTCTAATCCCATCACTCGGTCAATCACCATTTCGCGAGTTTCTGTGGTTAACACATTGATTTGCTCGAGAAACAATAGAAATCCTCGGCATTCCAAATCTAAACGCTGCATCTCTTTCGCTGTGTAGATACGAGTTGATGACGAAGCCATGCAAGTCGAGATTGCAGAAGAGGTGTCACTTTGCTGCAATGCGGCAAGCTCTTCTAACCAGACAAGGGCTTTGTAGATATCTTTTTGTTGGAAGCCTGCACGAAGCAACTCTTCTTCCAACTCGTCTTGTTCGACCTGTAACTCTGCATCGCTATGGATGTAGGTTTCGAATAGATACATCAGTATATCCATCATCATAGCTAGCCCCTCCCCTTTCGAATATAGCCACCTGAAACCGCAACGACATGCCCAGAGAGTTCTAACTCTAAGAGCTGCATCATGACTTCTTGGACAGGTATATTGGTCCTGTTTGCAAGAATATCAACCGGTGTAGCTTCACTTCCTACGTTAGCTAACAGCTGAGGAAATGGCAATTCTTCTTCTTCATTTAACGTAGAAAATAAATCGGTACTCTGATTAATAGACCAATCAAGCAAGGACTGTATTTCATCTAAGACATCTTTCGTCTTTTCTACGAGGCAAGCGCCATGACGTATCAACTGGTTTCCACCGCAGGCATTGGGGGCATTGATTGACGCTGGCAGCGCAAATACTTCTCGACCTTGCTCAAGCGCGTAACGAGCTGTAATTAACGAGCCGCTCTTTTTCGCCGCCTCGACGACCAGTACACCAAGCGATAATCCACTAATAATACGATTACGACGCGGGAAGTTTTCTGGGCGCGGCTTGGCATTAGGCCGAAACTCAGACACCAAAGCCCCGTGTTCAATAACACGTTGCGCTAAACTACGATGGCGTGCTGGATAAATATTTGCTAAACCAGATCCTAGCACCGCAATCGTCTTACCACCCGCTTGCAACGCACCATCATGCGCATGACCATCAATGCCTAAAGCGAGACCACTGGTGACAATAAAATCGTGCTGAACAAATTCTGCGGCAAAGTGGCGTGCATGCTGTAAGCCATCAATACTCGCATTTCGGCTGCCAACCATTGCTATCTGTGGCTGCGAAAGACAAGTAGAATTTCCTTGAACAAAAAGTAGAGGTGGCGGCGCAACGATTTGTTTGAGTTGAGGTGGATAAAGCGGGTCAGTCAGTGTCAGGATATGATGATTTGTAGAAGCCTCAAGCCAACTTAAACAGGCATCAACTTCTTTATCTGTTGAAGCCCAAGCTTGAATTTGCTTGGTTGTTAACCCAAGTTGTTGTAGCTGTTCGGGAGAGAAGTTTACGATGTTACGCGGCGTGTCTCTTGCCAGTAGCTTATTCATTTTGACCCCGCCAATGCCTGGTAAACAACTCAGTTTTAACCAGGCAGCGAGATCATCGTTATTTCGTCGATTCATCGATGGTTAATTAGTTCGCCAACGGTGACACCACCGAAACATCTTGGTTAATGGGTTTCGTACTGTTAGTGATCAGTGCCAAGCTAAAGTACTGATACGGACGAATCACAAGCAATTCGCCAACTTTACTCTGTGGCAGAGTAATTTTCTTATCAAGCACGCCAAACTCTTTCTTGAACTCATCGCCGTCTTTGTAAACTGGGTGCGCGTCTTCTTTTAAATCAAACACACTGCCTTGTTTCAGATTGTCTGACGTGCCTTTATCAATCACCACGACTTGGTTAGTTGAACTAAAGCGAATACCTTCGATATTGCCCAGCAACTTTGCAGAACTGCCTTGTGGCGACGGCATAGGGTAGAACGTTGTTGTGAAGTCAGTGTTCTCGACTGATTGATTTGGCAACGCGATATCGTTACGCAGGATTTCTTGCAATTGAGACGTGATCTTCAAACCAGAATAATCGCTCGAAGCTTCAACGAGCTCACCTTTGGCAATCAAACGCAGCGCGGTGATCTCTTTAGACACATCGTCACGCGAGAACGTTTCTACTGGTCGGTAAATAGCCCAGCCTGTCGCGGTCTGCTTGCCATCGATGTACAGCACATCTTCTGCTGTCAGATACTTACTGCCTTTGCTGCTACCCATCACTTTTGCTGCACTATTCAACGCATCTTGATCCAGCAATCGATCCGATTTGAGGTACGGCATCACCAAACCTTCAGCAACAGTTGGCACCGCTTTCTTTTCTGTGATGCGTGCTTTCGGGCTCAGCTTCTTTACCGGTTTTAGGCTCAATACGGGCTGACCGTTAATCCACACCAAAGACAGCTTGTCTCCGGGATAAATTAAATGAGGGTTGTCGATTTCCGGGTTTACTTGCCATAAACGAGGCCACAACCACGGGCTATCCAAGTACATGGCCGAAATATCCCATAGCGTATCGCCCTTCACGACTACATATGTTTGTGGCGCATCATCTTTAACAGTCAGTGGTTTCGCATCCACATTTGCTACAGCGTTGAAAGAGAAAAGTAACGGCAACGTAACACTGGCAACGTTGCGGAAAATTCGATTCATGACCCTCGTCCTTGGTCTATTAAGCAGGAACCAGAATGGAAATTGGTGCAAGGATGCTGTCATTTAGGCTATAAAATGTCTAGAATTGAGCCAACAAGGTTTGTGCTGTTTCGGCACAGTTCAATATTTCGAGTGAATATGTCTGTATTACAAGTATTAACATTCCCGGATGATCGCCTGCGCACAGTCGCAAAGCCTGTTGAAGCGGTGACGCCTGAGATTCAAAAAATCGTCGATGACATGATTGAAACCATGTACGACGAAGAAGGTATTGGCCTTGCTGCAACGCAGGTTGATATCCACAAACGTATCGTAGTGATTGATATTTCAGAAACTCGCGATGAGCCGATGGTGCTAATCAACCCTGAGATTCTGGAAAAGCGTGGCGAAGATGGCATCGAAGAAGGCTGTCTGTCGGTACCAGGTGCACGCGCACTTGTGCCTCGCGCTGCAGAAGTTACCGTTAAAGCACTGGATCGTGATGGCAAAGAGTTCACCTTTGAAGCCGACGACCTGCTAGCGATTTGTGTTCAACACGAGCTTGATCACCTACAAGGTAAGCTATTCGTGGATTACCTATCGCCACTGAAACGCAAACGCATTCAGGACAAGCTAGCAAAAATCAAACGCTTTAACGAGAAGCAGCAAAACGCTTAATCTCGAACCATACCAATTAGAAGGAAGCCTACCTTGAGTCAGTCTTTACGTATTGTCTTTGCAGGTACTCCGGATTTCGCCGCCCGTCACTTGGCGGCGTTGTTGTCTTCGGAGCATGAAGTCATCGCGGTTTACACAAACCCAGATCGTCCAGCGGGTCGTGGCAAGAAATTGGCTGCGCCACCGGTAAAACAACTGGCGCTGGAACACAACATCCCGGTTTACCAACCTGAAAGCTTTAAGTCCGACGAAGCGAAACAAGAACTTGCCGATCTGAACGCCGATCTCATGGTTGTCGTGGCGTACGGTATGCTACTGCCACAAGCGGTTCTTGATACCCCTAAACTGGGTTGTATCAACGTACATGGTTCTATCCTACCTCGTTGGCGTGGTGCGGCTCCAATCCAACGCTCTATTTGGGCGGGCGATGCAGAAACGGGCGTGACCATCATGCAGATGGACATCGGTCTCGACACTGGTGATATGCTGAAGATTGCAACTCTGCCAATCGAAGCGACAGATACCAGCGCTTCAATGTACGAAAAATTGGCTGAGCTTGGCCCAGAAGCCCTGATGGACTGCTTAGCCGACATTGCTGCGGGTAAAGCAGTGCCAGTGAAGCAAGACGATGAGCTAGCGAACTACGCGAAAAAACTCAGCAAAGAAGAAGCACGCATTAACTGGAACGACGATGCGGCTCACATTGAGCGCTGCGTTCGTGCATTTAACCCATGGCCAATGAGCCACTTTGAGGCGGCAGAAAATAGCATCAAAGTATGGCAAAGCCGTGTGGCAGAGCAAACCAGTGACAAGCCAGCCGGCACCATCGTGCAAGCAGATAAAACCGGTATCTATGTTGCGACAGGCAACGGCGTACTGGTGCTAGAGCAACTGCAAGTTCCTGGCAAAAAAGCTATGTCAGTTCAGGATATTCTGAACTCACGTGCAGCTTGGTTTGAAGTCGGCACTCTGCTGGTTTAAGCCATACTAGGGGTTATCATCCCCAATAATACGAACTTTTAGAGGGCAGAGATGCCCTCCTTTACTTTAAGGTACTCATCATGAATGTTCGCGCTGCGGCTGCTAACGTCCTGTATCTTGTCGTCGACAAGGGCCACTCACTTTCAAGCGCTCTTCCAGCGGCTCAACAAACGGTACGACCTCGTGACCACGCTCTGCTACAAGAGATTTGTTACGGTACGCTACGTTACCTACCTCGCCTAGAAATGATTGCAAACCAGTTGATGGATAAGCCGCTCAAAGGCAAACAACGTGTATTCCATCACCTAATTCTGGTTGGTATTTACCAACTTAGCTTCATGCGCATTCCTGCGCACGCAGCTGTCGGTGAAACGGTTGAAGGCACTAAAGAGCTGAAGGGTCCTCGTCTGCGTGGTTTGATTAACGCTGTATTGCGTAACTACCAGCGCAACCAAGAAGAACTCGACCAAATGGCCGTCAGCAACAACGCTGGCAAGTACGGTCACCCAAGCTGGTTACTAAAACTGTTGCAAGAGGCCTACCCACAGCAATGGGAAAGCATTGTTGAAGCGAACAACCAAAAAGCACCAATGTGGCTGCGTGTGAACCATCAACACCACACTCGTGATGAATACCTTGCGCTGCTCAAAAATGAAAACATTGATAGCACGCCACACACAGAAGCAATGGACGCCATAAAATTGGCCGCACCATGTGACGTGATGAAGCTACCTGGTTTTGATAAAGGTTGGGTTTCGGTACAAGATGCGGCAGCGCAGCTTTCGATCAACTATCTAAAACCACAAGACGGCGAACTGATTTTAGATTGCTGTGCTGCGCCAGGTGGCAAGACTGCGCACATTCTAGAGCGCACGTCGGGCAGTGAAGTGGTCGCGATTGACTGCGACGACACACGCTTGAAACGTGTGCATGAAAACCTGAAGCGTCTCAACCTTCAGGCAAAAGTGGTTTGCGGTGATGCGCGTAATCCACAAGAATGGTGGCAAGGCGAGCAATTTGATCGCATTTTGCTGGATGCCCCATGTTCTGCGACTGGCGTGATTCGTCGTCACCCAGACATCAAATGGCTACGTCGTGCAGACGACATCGCCGCATTAGCAGAGCTACAAAGTGAAATTTTTGATGCCATGTGGACGCAACTGAAACCCGGCGGCACAATGGTTTACGCGACTTGTTCAATCACACCGCAAGAAAACGTGGAGCAAGTAAAAGCGTTTTTAGCACGTACCGCGGATGCGCAACTGCTGGATTCTGATCCCGACCAGCCTGGTCGTCAAATTCTACCAGGCGAAGAAGATATGGATGGTTTCTACTACGCAGTGCTAACTAAAACACACGCGTAACAGCATGCTAAATAGGGCGATTGGAGTGATTTCAATCGCCTTTTTCAGATAACGAGAAAAGAGTATGAAGATCATTATTCTTGGTGCAGGTCAGGTTGGCGGCACACTGGCAGAAAACCTAGTGGGTGAAAACAACGACATCACCATCGTCGACAACAATGCCGACCGACTGCGTGAATTGCAGGACAAATACGACCTGCGTGTGGTCAATGGCCATGCGAGCCACCCTGACGTGCTGCACGAAGCTGGTGCGCAAGACGCCGATATGCTCGTCGCAGTAACCAACACTGATGAAACCAACATGGCCGCCTGTCAGGTCGCGTTCACTCTATTCAACACCCCAAACCGCGTTGCACGTATTCGCTCTCCAGAATACTTGGCAGAAAAAGAAGCCCTGTTTAAATCTGGCGCCATTCCTGTCGATCACCTTATCGCCCCAGAAGAACTCGTTACGAGCTACATCGAACGTCTGATCCAATACCCGGGCGCGCTGCAAGTGGTGAGCTTTGCTGAACAGAAAGTCAGCCTAGTGGCGGTGAAAGCCTACTATGGTGGCCCGCTTGTGGGTAATGCGCTGTCTGCTTTGCGTGAGCACATGCCGCACATCGATACCCGTGTGGCGGCGATTTTCCGTCAAGGTCGCCCGATTCGTCCGCAAGGTACCACCATCATTGAAGCCGATGATGAAGTGTTCTTCGTCGCCGCAAGTAATCATATTCGCTCAGTGATGAGTGAGCTTCAGCGCCTAGAAAAACCGTACCGCCGCATCATGATTGTTGGCGGGGGTAACATCGGTGCCAGTCTCGCAAAGCGCTTAGAACAAAACTACAGCGTGAAGCTGATTGAACGTAACTACCAACGTGCAGAAAAACTGTCAGAAGAGCTAGAAAACACCATCGTGTTCTGCGGCGACGCGGCAGACCAAGAGCTTCTCTCGGAAGAGAACATCGACCAAGTCGACGTCTTCATCGCGCTGACCAACGAAGATGAAACCAACATCATGTCTGCGATGTTGGCAAAACGCATGGGCGCGAAAAAAGTAATGGTGCTGATCCAACGTGGCGCTTATGTAGATCTGGTACAAGGCGGCGTAATTGATGTGGCGATCTCACCACAACAAGCGACCATTTCCGCCTTGCTGACACACGTTCGTCGCGCTGATATCGTGAACGTATCCTCACTTCGCCGCGGCGCTGCGGAAGCCATTGAAGCCGTCGCTCACGGTGATGAAAGTACATCCAAAGTTGTTGGACGTGCGATTGGAGATATTAAGCTCCCACCTGGGACCACCATTGGTGCTATCGTTCGTGGCGAAGAAGTCCTTATTGCCCACGACCGTACGGTCATCGAGCAGGATGACCATGTGGTGATGTTCCTGGTCAACAAAAAATACGTATCAGACGTCGAAGCGCTATTCCAGCCGAGTCCATTCTTCCTCTAGGATTTTCCTATGGTCAACTTACGTCCCGTACTATTTGTTATCGGGCTGGTTTTATCCAAACTGGCCCTTTTTATGTACGTGCCGACTTTGGTCGCTTTCTTCACTGGTACGGGGGGATTTCTCGATTTCGCCCAAGCCGTTGTGATCACGCACCTTGCCGCTTTCATTTGTTTGACGATCGGTCGAACCGCCAAGTTCAAACTCAGCGTACGCGATATGTTCCTTATCACCAGTTTGGTTTGGACCATCGCCAGTGCGTTTGCCGCCTTGCCGTTTGTGTTCATCAACCACATCAGCTTCACTGACGCCTACTTTGAAACCATGTCAGGCATTACTACCACTGGTTCCACAGTGCTCAGCGGTTTAGACAACATGGCGCCAAGTATTTTGTTGTGGCGTTCTATCTTGCAGTGGCTTGGGGGGATTGGTTTTATCGTAATGGCGGTGGCGGTGCTACCTATGCTCAATGTCGGTGGTATGAAGCTATTCCAAACCGAATCATCCGATTGGTCGGATAAAAGTAGCCCGAGAGCGAAAACGGTCGCCAAAAACATCGTAGCGGTTTATTTGATGCTTACTGGCTTATGCATTGTGGGCTACTTGGTCACCGGCATGAACCTGTTTGAAGCGATCAACCATGCCTTTACCACGCTATCAACGGGCGGATACTCTACATCTGACGGGTCGATGAACAACTTCTCTAATGGCGCACATTGGGTAGCAACCACCTTTATGTTCCTAGGTGGCTTGCCATTTTTGCTCTTCATCGCCGCGTTACGTAAACGCCGTATTGATGTATTGGTTAACGACGCTCAAGTTCGAGGATTCGCGTACCTGTTCGTTTTCTCAAGCTTAGTGATTTCAGCCTGGTTAGTGATTCGAGATGGATACACCATTTTGGATGCGCTACGAGTGTCGATGTTTAATATCGTCTCTGTCGTCACCACAACCGGCTTTGGCTTAGAGGACTTCACCGCGTGGGGCGCATTACCCACAACTCTTTTTGCCTTCTTAATGATGGCGGGCGCATGTTCGGGGTCAACGTCTGGTGGGATCAAAATCTTCCGTTTCCAAATCGCAATGACACTGCTGAACAAACAGATGATGAAATTGATTCACCCTTCAGGTGTGTTTGTACAGCGCTACAACCAACGCCCAGTGAATGATGACATTGTTCGCTCGGTGGTCGCGTTTGGCTTGATGTTCTTTATCACCATCATCTTTATCGCGGGTTGCTTGAGTGCGCTGGGTTTAGACCCCATCACGAGCATCTCTGGTGCCATCACTGCGGTAGCCAACGTCGGCCCAGGTATGGGAAGCGTGATTGGACCAACGGGTAACTTCGCGCCTCTGCCAGATACCGCCAAGTGGCTCCTGAGCTTTGGCATGTTAATGGGCCGCTTGGAAATTCTGACTATTCTTGTACTGTTCTTCCCTGCGTTTTGGCGCCGTTAAGCAGACACAAATAAAAGGTATAACAATGAAAACATGGATTACTCTGGCGACCCTACTTGCCGCCTCATCCACATACGCCGCTGAAGTCATCACTTTAGCCGATGGTCGAGAAGTGAAGTTAAACGATGACTTTACTTGGGAATACGTCATGAAAAAAACTGCGCAGCAAGCAACAGAGACGCAAGCGACAACAAGTGCGGTTGAAACGATCGCATCTCCCGCAATTGCGACAATTCCAGTGGTGACGAAAACTGTTGGCACTACCGTGGTGGTAAACGCCAAAAAGCCAACCATGCAGCTGTCTGACTCTGGTGTCGACGTACTGATTGGCTCCGCGAGCTATGAAGATGGTGAGCTCGTACTGCCAACATCCATTACCAATCAAAGCTCACAATCGGTGATTCAAGTTGAAGTGGAAGTTCAGGTATTTGATATGTCTGGCCAGCAACTGGCGAAAGAAAAAGTCACGGTTTGGCAATCCATCAAGCGAATGGCGGATACTTACCTGCGACCAAAACAAGCAGAACAGGGTAAAAGCATCAAACTGGCAGTGCCGCAATCTCAGCAATACCAGTTTTCAGCCAAAGTGTTAGAAGTGAAAACTCGTTAAAGTGATAACACATGTTTTGTCGAGTTTATCTCTATCCGTTAGATAGGCTTGACAAAATAATAGATTGCGAAGAAGTGACACACACAACCCGCTAAAACGAAGCCGTGCCAAATCGCATGATTGAATGGAATACGCTTCGCAACGTAGAAAATCACCCCCAGTGAATACACTATCCCACCAGCTGCGAGTAATGTCAGTCCGCCAATATCCAAGTTGATCGCCAACTGATAAATCACAATCAACGACAGCCAGCCCATGACCAAATACGTCATCAAGGAAAGCTTTTTAAATCGGTAAACAAACGCGACTTTCATGATGATGCCGAGTAGAGCAATGGTCCAGATAACAATCATCAAACCAAACGCGAGCGGCGTACGTAAACTCACCAACAAAAAAGGCGTGTAACTGCCAGCAATGAGCAGATAAATGGCGCAGTGATCGAAAGTTTTTAGCCAGCGTTTGGCGTTGGGGTGCGGAATTGCATGATACAGCGTCGAAGCCAAAAATAGCACGATAATACTCGCACCATAGACAGCCATACTGGCCAGCGTCAGCGTATCAGCTTGCTGGTCTATGGCTTTGATTAGCAGCAGTATCAAGCCAACAATACCAAAAATCATCCCAATGCCATGAGTGATGGTATTGGCCAGTTCTTCGCGTTGACTGTATTGCGGTTTCTGCAGTTGAGACATCAATGCGCCTATACTAGAGTTTGAAATTTGCTCTAGTATGGCACATTAGGCTTACACGTGTAAGCTTAAATTAAGACTCATGAACGGCTGTGGTTTGATCGAGATAATTAAGTACAAGCTCGCCCACTTGATCAAGCTTAGTCGTGGCTGGAATGGTCAACTCTCGTTTGAGTTTTCCGCTACCCAGTAAGCTTGCGAGCATGCCACCCTCGCCCTTGCGTGTGCGGTCAACTTCAAACCATAATTTGAGTTCTTGCTCGCTACGATGAGCGACAAATTCTAACTCACGCCACACGCCATGGTATGGCCCGTCAGTCGGCACCATCTCAAATTCTTGCACAAATGGCAGGTCGAACCCTTTTACTTCCTCACACTCCACTTGGCGAATACGCAAACCTTGCGCTTCAAATGCGGATAACACCGCATCCATTAGTGGATCAGGTCGAACGGTGAGGATGTCTTTATCGGTCGGATCTAAAGCAGCAGCAACGTCCAAGCCGGTTTCGAGCCACACTTTGGCGTCACCAATGGTGACAGGCGTATTCCAAGGCACATCGAGCTGAACATCGAAGGTACGCTCTTCGCCGGAATGGATGGTAAACGCATAAGGGAGGCTCCACTTAGCAAGCACATGAGTCTGAGGTACTCGGCGCATGCTGTGTCCTTCTCGCGCACCACGGTCATCAGGAGCTTCCGCGATATAGCGACAACACAGTTTTAAATCGATGTTGTCGATCGCTTGTTCAGTGGCACCACCATAAACATGGATAGACACATCCACACTTTGACCAGGATATAGCACGTCTTGATTTAGGATTGAGTCAACCTTAGCGCTCCCAATCCCAAAGCTGGCAAGTGTCTTCTTCAAAAATGACATAGGCACCTCCTTCGTCGAGATCTCATACTACTACTGCTGATCGAGGGATCAAACAAAAATTGCCTCGATCATCGCGACAAAATGACAAAATCTAAACAATTCAATTGCTCAACTATCGACCAATTATTACAAGGATGCTAATCTTATATGTGATATGCATGCATATCGGTATTCCTGATTCATTAACTGGATTGGCGAGAGCCAGAAGAGTGATTCTTCAATCTTGTTGGAGCCTAGCTCATAATGATTCAGGCCATTACATCGGCAATGGATATGCCTGACAGTTAGGTAAATTAATGCGCCCAACAACAGTCAGGTTCGCACACACTAATACTAGTGCAATGCGCCGCCGCAGTGGCTTTACTACTGCACCAAAGGCAAAGCAAGTTGCGCCAGCAATGACATTGGTTGAGAAGACAGCAATGATGTCGAGTGTTCCGGCCAAAGTTATCAAAGCAGCTTAATCAAAAGCGCGGCGCCAGCTGCGCTTTTTTCTTTGCACGCAACTCAAACCACCTCAACGACTTAGAACAAAACACAGTGAAATAGATAGTTTTTCCTATTTGGTCTTCGCAAAGCAATTTGGTACCTTTACAGCTAATTACACCTATAAATTCTGTGGAGAAAGAAATGAAGTGTCATCGCATTGAAGAGCTGCTTGAGCTACTAGAACCTGAATGGCATAAAGACCAAGAAATGAACCTACTGCAGTTCATCGTGAAGCTAGCGAAAGAAGCAGGCTACGAAGGCAAGCTAGAAGATCTGACCGACGACGTGCTGATCTACCACCTTAAAATGCGTAACAGCAGCAAAGACGAAATGATCCCAGGTCTTAAGAAAGACCAAGAAGATGATTTTAAAACTGCGATTCTGCGCGCTCGTGGCATCATCAAATAACCGGTTCAACAGCCCAGTATTCTTTAAGCGACTCCCTCAAGTGAGTCGCTTTTTTATAACTAAAATTTTTAGTCCCACAATTGGTTATAACTGTTCAGCCAATTATCAGGTTAACTGTACTGACTTTTGTTGTTAAACGTTGACTGCGTTAAAGAAAAGGAATTGTTATTGATTGTATAATCGCCGTTCATCAGTATTTACTAAAATAATTATGTCCGGTCATGATTTATGATAAGGACGAAGTAGCAATGTCATCGAGCGACATCAATAGAAATGACGCCGTACATTATAAAAGCCTAAGAAGGATGAGTGCATGAGTCAGGATAAGATCGATATCAAAGATGTGACTCCTAAAACCTACAACCCCAAGACTCATAAAGGGAATGGGGATCGGTTCAACCCAAGTAATCGCATCTATGTACGCGAAAGCAAAGGGACTTACCAGAAACTGCGTCGTTACGGTGGTTGGTTCTTACTGCTTCTCTTCGCTTTGATACCGTGGATTCCTTACGGTGAACGTCAAGCGATCTTGCTCGATATTGGCAACCAGCAGTTCAACTTTTTCGGTACCACGTTGTATCCGCAAGATCTTACCCTACTCGCCTTGCTATTTGTGATCGCGGCGTTTGGGTTGTTCTTTATTACCACCTTCTTAGGTCGAGTTTGGTGTGGCTATCTCTGCCCACAAACCGTCTGGACCTTCATGTATATCTGGTTTGAAGAGAAGCTAGAGGGCAGCGCCAATAAGCGTCGTAAGCAGGACTCCAATAAGCTAACGGCGAATTTAGCGATGCGCAAAACCATCAAACATATCGCTTGGTTTGCCATTGCGCTCGCCACTGGTTTTACTTTTGTTGGCTACTTCGTTCCAATGAAGCAATTGGTTATCGACTTTTTCACTTTTAACGCCAACTTCTGGCCCGTCTTTTGGATAATGTTCTTTGCCATTTGTACTTATGGTAATGCTGGTTGGATGCGTTCCATCATGTGTATTCACATGTGTCCTTACGCGCGCTTCCAGTCTGCCATGTTTGATAAAGACACCTTCATCGTTGGCTATGATGCAAAACGTGGTGAAAAGCGTGGTCCACGTCCACGCAAAGCCGATCCAAAGCAGCTTGGTTTGGGGGATTGTATTGATTGTGATTTGTGTGTGCAGGTGTGCCCAACAGGTATCGATATTCGTGACGGCTTACAATATGAATGTATTAACTGTGGCGCCTGTATTGATGCGTGTGACAACACCATGGATCGCATGGGTTACGAGAAAGGACTAATCAGTTACACCACCGAGCACCGCTTATCGGGTAAGAGTACCAAAGTCATGCGTCCGAAGCTGCTGGGCTATGGAGCTGTGCTACTGGTCATGATTGGTCTGTTCTTTGCCCAAATCGCAGCGGTAGACCCAGCAGGCATGAGTGTTATTCGCGACCGTAACCAACTGTTCCGCGTTAATAGCTCAGGCGAAGTAGAAAACACCTACACCCTCAAGGTGATCAACAAAACTCAGCAAGTGCAAGAGTACTCGTTAGATGTTGAAGGGCTATCCGATGTAAGCTGGTATGGTAAGCAGACAATTCAGGTACAGCCAGGTGAGGTATTGAACTTACCAATGAGTCTTGGCGCCGAACCTGACAAGCTAAACTCTGCGATTACGACAATTCAGTTTATACTCACCGATAAGAGCAACGAATTCACCATTGAAGTGGAAAGCCGTTTTATTAAAAAACTATAGCGCTACTTCAGTGACTAACGGAAAAAGGCTCAGTAATGAGCCTTTTTGTTTATATGTCCCAAAGTATGTTTAACTTTGACGCCCTTACCCCAGATTTTATGTGGTACGCGTTAGAAAGCATCGGCGTTCGCGCAGAATCAGGCTTTCTTCCCCTCAATAGCTACGAAAACCGTGTTTATCAATTCACTGACGAAGAGCGTCGTCGTTATGTCGTCAAGTTTTACCGCCCTGAACGTTGGAGCAACGAACAGATCCAAGAGGAGCACGACTTCACTTTAGAACTAATTGGAAACGAAATCCCCGTCGCACCACCTGTGCGCATCAACGGTGAAACCCTGCATCACTATCAAGGCTATGCCTTTGCGCTGTTTGAGAGCGTGGGTGGTCGCCAGTACGAGGTTGACAACTTAGATCAGCTCGAAGGTGTAGGGCGTTTCCTTGGGCGCATCCACAAAGTGGGTAGCCGCCAAGCCTTCCAACACCGCCCAACGATTGGCTTGCAAGAATACCTGTATCAACCAAGAGAGATTCTGCAAAACGCCAACATGATTCCAATGCACTTGGAGAACAGCTTCTTCAATGACTTGGATATGCTGATCAAATCGATTGAAAGCCACTGGCAAGAAGGCTTCAATACCATTCGGCTGCATGGCGATTGCCACCCAGGCAACATTTTGTGGCGAGATGGCCCTATGTTTGTTGATTTGGATGACGCTCGTAACGGCCCTGCTGTGCAGGACTTATGGATGCTGCTTAACGGTGAGCGCCAAGACAAACTGATGCAGCTGGATATTGTTTTAGAAGCTTATCAAGAGTTTTGCGACTTTAACCCCGCAGAATTGAAACTAATTGAGCCACTTCGCGGTCTACGAATGGTGCACTATATGGCATGGCTAGCAAAACGTTGGCATGACCCTGCGTTTCCTCTCGCTTTTCCATGGTTTAATGAGCCAAAATACTGGGAAGGTCAGGTCCTTGCATTTAAAGAGCAGATCGCCGCTTTAGAAGAAGCACCGCTGTCTTTAATGCCTCAATGGTAAGTCAGGCCACAAATTCAAAAATGGAGATATTTCGATGAAAAAACTGTTCGCACTGTTTTCTATGCTGATGCTAAGCCTGTCGGCACATGCAGCGCAATTCAAAGAAGGTGAACATTACAAAGTATTGGATCTTGAGGCATCAAAAAAACCTCTTGTGACGGAGTTTTTCTCTTTCTACTGCCCGCACTGTAATAGCTTTGAACCTGTTATCCAGCAACTGAAAAAGCAGTTGCCAGAAGGTACTAAGCTATTAAAAAACCACGTTTCTTTCATGGGTGGCAACATGGGCCCATCAATGAGCAAAGCCTACGCGACCATGGTTGCACTAAAAGTGGAAGACAAAATGGTGCCAGTGATGTTTAACCGCATCCACAATCTAAAGAAGGCGCCACGTAACGATGAAGAGCTTCGCCAAATCTTCCTTGATGAAGGTGTAGACGCGAAAAAATTCGACTCAGCATTCAAAGGCTTTGCGGTTGACTCCATGGTTCGCCGTATGGACAAGCAATTTGAAAACAGCGGTCTAACCGGCGTTCCTGCGGTTATCGTTAACAACAAATACCTAGTTCAAGCACAAAGCATCAAAACAATGGATGAGTACTTCTCTCTGGTGAACTACTTGCTGACACTAAAATAAGCACATCGATATCAATCAAAAGGGGAGCACATCGCTCCCCTTTTGTTTATTTGTAAATCTCTTGTAGTAACCGATCTTTTTCTTGCCACACATCACCCAACCACTGCTGAAATTGTCGCTTATAGGGCTTATCGTTAAAGTAATCACCAAGCACTCGTTCATCGACGGGCAACACATTCACACGCACAACAACCTTGCCCATTCGGCCCATTAATAAATCCTTGAATGGCTTATTTGTATTTTCTGGGTACGCCAGCGTCACATCGATAATGTTCTCGAACTGCTCCCCCATTGCCGCTAACGTGTATGCAATCCCGCCCGATTTTGGTTGCAGCAAATATTGGTAGCTCGTCTTGCTCTTACGCTGTTTTTCTTCGGTAAATCGAGTGCCTTCGACATAATTAACCACTGTGGTTGGGGCATGTTTGAACTTGGCGCACGAGCGACGTGTCGTCTCTAAATCTTGACCTCGTTTGTGCGGGTTGCGGATCAGATACTCTCGCGAATAACGACGCATAAATGGCATGTCGAGCGCCCAACACGCCATCCCAATGAAAGGCACATACAACAGTTGTTGTTTGAGGAAAAACTTCGGCATAGGTATGCGGTCTTTAAACACGCAGCAAAGCACCACAATATCGGTCCAACTGAGATGATTACTGATCAGCAGATACCACCCGTCTTTTTTCAGCGCCTCACCGCCCTGAACATCCCAGTCAACACGGTTAGAAACAGCCAGAATGCCCGCATTAACGGTAGCCCATAACCACATCACCTTGTTAGCACAAGCGGTCGCTTTCGCTTTTAGCTCCACGCTTGGAAGCAATACTTTAAACACAGCGATAATACAAATTGCGAGTGAACACAGCGCAGAATTGAGAATCACAAAAGAAGCGTTAAAAAAAAATAACAAATATGCCAACATGATAGTCAAACAACAGTGATAATGTGTGAAGAATAAAACAGCGTGTAATTATACTGCGCCTTTGCCACATTGGAATATGCGTGGGAATGGTCAGATTTGTTACCTCAACCAATATTTGCACCACTCATTCGACAATAAGGAGATAACGAATGAAACCAAGGCTAATTCTCTTGCCTTTGGCCTTTGTCGTCAGTTCTGCTCAGGCTCAACTCGCTGAAACCGCAGGTTTTGGCGGTGAAATTTCGCTGAATGCCGGATTTGTATCATCAGAATCCAACTTCAATACGGAAAATAGTAACACCATCGATTCTCTCGATAAGCGCGCCGATAGTGACAGCTCCGTTATCGCTGCGCCGCTAGGAAGCATTACTTACACTTTTGGTAACCGACTCAATCACCAAGTGTACGCGGGTACCACACGTTCCGATGTCGCAGTTGGTACACTCGCTTTTCAGCTGGGCTATCAACACGAGTTGCCATCCGGCACCGTGCTCGATATTTCCTATCTACCGACCGTGCTCAAAAGCGAAACTTGGCGTAACCCATATCAAGTCGGAGTCGCCCGTCAAGAAACGGATGTGGACGGCAATGCCTATCGCTTTCAAATCAAGGGATTGATTGATAAAAACTTCAACCTTGATCTCGCTTATGCTGATAAAGACATTGAGCAAGAAGAAGTAACGGACCGTTCACTCGCTCGCGAGGCGAGCCTTTACTACGTTAAAGGTGACTATCGGATTTCACTTAATCAAACATCCATGTTGCAACCGGCGTTTACCTACATTAATCAAGATGCCGACGGTAGTGCGGAATCATTTGATTCGTACGGGTTTGACATCAGTTGGTTTAAATTTATCAACCGCCATCGGTTGGCCCTCACCGCAGGTTATGCATGGAAAGACTATCAAGCCGCTAGCCAAACTTTTGCTAAAACACGAAATGACGACACCGTCAGCCTATTTGCAGCCTATGAATATCAAAACGTATTTGACTGGCAAAACTGGTCGTTCATCTCTTTAGCTGGCTACAGCCAAACGGACTCAAATATCACGTTCTATGATGAGAAAGAGTACCTGTTGTCTCTTGGTCTCAACTACACCTTCTAACGTCCTTCATCGCAACAAGGCACTTACAACACTTGTTGCGGTGATATTTGCACGTCTCTATACCGCTTGCGCCGTGAGTTGTTTCAGTAAGCGATCCATCGCTCGATACCCAAGCGCCTCGGCCAAGTGCGCTCGTTCAATCTGCTCCGCCCCATCAAGATCGGCGATTGTTCGCGCCACTTTGATAATGCGATGATACGCGCGAATCGAAAGCCCCAAACGATGCAAAGCGGTTTCAAGAAACTCCGCATCACTTTTGTGTAAGAGGCAAAACGCCTCGATTTCTCGACTGCCTAACAGTGCATTTACCTTACCGCTGCGGTTCAACATATTGGTACGCGCATGATTCACACGTTCTTTAACGATAGCGGTCGGCTCACCTCGATCACCACCTTCTGCTAATGTCCCTTTGGGCAAAGCTGGGATTTCTAAAGACATATCAAAGCGATCTAACAGTGGTCCAGATAATCGACCAAGGTAGCGCAAAATAGCTTGTGGATTGGTGCGGGCTTGATTGCCTTCGTAATATCCTGTCGGGCTTGGGTTCAATGCTCCAACTAATTGGAAGCGAGCCGGAAAACGTGTTTTACCTTGCGCCCGAGAGATAATGATCTCACCAGATTCGAGCGGTTCGCGTAACGAGTCCAGCACCTTTCGGTCAAATTCGGGCATTTCGTCGAGAAACAACAAGCCGTTGTGGGCTAAAGAAATCTCCCCGGGTCTGGGTACCGAGCCACCGCCAACTAATGCCGCCATTGAACTTGAATGATGCGGAGAACGAAACGGACGCGACTTCCAATTGTGCTCATTAATTTCACTCTGAGTCAACGATGCCACCGAAGCGGTTTCCATTGCTTCTTCGTCACTCATCTCCGGTAGTAAGTCACACAAACGCGAAGCCAACATGGTTTTTCCAGTACCTGGCGGGCCAAGGAAAAGTAAGTTGTGGTTTCCAGCGGCAGCTATCTCCAATGCGCGTTTACCTTGTTGTTGGCCAATAATATCTTGTAAGTCTCGACCATGTTTTTCGACTATTTTGCGCTTAGGCGTTTGAAAAAGATTCAGTCTATGTTGACCACAAAGCTCGGCACATACTTCCAGTAATGATTGGGCCGATTTATGTTGTTCCTTCCCCACCAGCGCCGCCTGATCGCCATTGACATGTGGGACGACCAAATGACGTTGAATCTTACTGGCTTCCAGCGCAGCAGGTAACACACCTTTTACTGGCCTCAGACCACCAGATAGCGCTAACTCGCCAACAAATTCGTAGTTTTTAAGCTTATCTGTCGCGATTTGCTCCGAAGCGGCCAAAATGCCCAATGCGATAGGAAGATCAAAACGCCCTCCCTCTTTGGGCAAATCTGCTGGAGCTAAATTAACGGTGATCCGCTTAGCTGGAAACTGAAAATTAGAATTAATGATCGCGCTACGAACGCGATCTTTGGACTCTTTTACCGTCGTCTCTGGCAGCCCTACCAAGGTAAACCCGGGCATACCATTGCTAATATGAACTTCTACACTAACCGATGGCGCTTGCACCCCGACGCTTGCTCGACTATGAATGATTGCCAGCCCCATACGTTCCTCAATTTATTGAACACTCTGTAAACAAATGTTTTATCTAGTTGGTTATGTTATATACCGCGTCCCAATTGAGAGTTAATGTGAAAAAAGAATGACTTTTTGCTTGTCATGCAGCGGAATTGTGTGATACCACTAATGACGCAAACAATTTCGTAGAACATTACACAACATTTTTTAACGAAAAAAGAACGACAGACAGATGAACCTTTTCGCTCATATCAACGCACTGCTAGCCCTGATTATCGTGGTCATTATTGGCACCGCGCGGGGTATTGTGGGCGAAAGGTAACCACAAATTACAAAAAACCCCCGCACTGAAAAGTCCGGGGGTTTTTTTACAACTACAAGTTGTCATCTGTCTAACCCTCGGACAGTTTAACGGGAAGAATGGGAGTGCACATGAAGTGCAATAAATATGGCAATCGCTACGAGCCACAACGTAGCAAAGGAGGTTTACGATGACTGGTGCACAACTTGTCGTAGCCGCTTTAAGACAGCAAGGCATCGAAACCGTTTTTGGCTACCCTGGCGGGGCCATCATGCCAATCTACGATGCTTTGTATGACGGAGGGGTGGAACACATCCTATGCCGTCATGAGCAAGGGGCCGCCATGGCCGCAATTGGTATGTCTCGTTCCACTCAAGACGTTGCTGTATGCATGGCAACTTCCGGCCCAGGGGCCACTAACCTTGTTACCGGCCTTGCCGACGCTTTCCTTGACTCCGTACCTCTAGTTGCCATCACAGGCCAGGTTGCTAGCTCTCATATCGGTACCGATGCATTCCAAGAAATGGATGTGATCGGAATGTCCCTAGCCTGTACTAAGCACAGCTATCTCGTGACCGAAATTGAAGACCTAGCGCCAACGCTAGCCGAAGCGTTTGAAGTGGCCAAAACGGGTCGTCCGGGTCCAGTCATTGTCGATATCGCCAAAGACGTTCAACTGGCTCAAACCCCAACAGATCTACTGCCTCCATACGTAGCGCCTGCAATCGAAGATGTCAGCGCTGAAGACATTAAGCGCGCACAAGATGTACTGGCAGCCTCAACTCGCCCAGTGTTGTATGTTGGTGGTGGCGTGCAACTCGCTAAAGCAACCGATGCAGTACGCGAATTCCTTCGCTTAAACCCAATGCCAGCAGTTAGCACACTAAAAGGCCTCGGTACCATTGAACGCCATGACCCTCACTATCTTGGTATGTTGGGCATGCACGGCACCAAAGCCGCTAACCTAGTGGTTCAAGAAGCCGATCTATTGATTGTGGTTGGCGCGCGTTTTGATGACCGTGTGACGGGTAAGCTCGACACGTTTGCACCAAATGCGAAAGTGATTCACATCGACATTGATGCTGCGGAGATTCATAAACTGCGCCACGCCAACGCACCATTACGTGGCGACATCAACACCATTCTTCCTCAGCTAGAGCTGACTCAAGATATCTCACCGTGGGTTCATCACAGTGAAAGTCTGCGCAGCGGCTTTAAGTGGCGTTACGACCACCCGGGCGAGTTAATCTACGCACCGCTATTGCTTAAACAACTGTCAGACATGATGCCAGACAGCTCAATTGTCTCGACTGATGTCGGTCAGCACCAGATGTGGGCAGCGCAACATATCCAGCCACGCGAACCACAAAATTTCATCACTTCTGCTGGCCTTGGCACCATGGGCTTTGGCTTGCCAGCAGCGATGGGGGCAGCAGTCGCACGTCCTGATGATCAGTCTATCCTTATTACAGGTGACGGTTCATTTATGATGAACGTGCAGGAATTGGGCACGCTGAAGCGTCGTCAGATTCCAGTGAAGATTGTCCTTCTTAATAACCAACGTCTTGGCATGGTTCGCCAATGGCAATCGCTGTTTTTCGACGGTCGCCACAGTGAAACCATTCTTGATGACAACCCAGATTTCGTGATGCTAGCAAAAGCGTTCGATATCCCGGGCAAGACCATCACCAAGAAAGAAGAAGTGGAGCCAGCGCTGAAAGAGATGCTAGCGAGTGAAACTTCTTACATGCTTCACGTTTTGATTGATGAAGAAGAAAACGTGTGGCCATTGGTGCCACCTGGCGCATCAAACAGTGATATGTTGGAAAATACATAGGAGACAATCGCATGGACAGATATTTACTCGACATCAAAGCCGATGACAAACCGGTACTGTTGGAGCGCGTTCTACGTGTGATTCGTCACCGAGGCTTCGTGATCAAACAAGTCGCTGCTACGCAAAACCATGAAAGTAAAGTAGCCAGCGTCGAGATCATTGTCGACAGCGATCGACCAATCTCGTTTTTGATCAATCAAATAGAGAAGTTGTGGGACGTTCGTAAGGTTGAGGTGCTAAAAATCCGCAACGATGAACTGCCAAATCACAACTTACAACAACACGTAAGTGCATAAGGAAGGCAACAAATGGCAACGAAAACTGCAGATTTCATTTGGTTTAATGGTGAGATGGTTCCATGGGCAGAGGCTAACGTTCACGTTCTGACTCACGCAATGCATTATGGTACATCCGTGTTTGAAGGCGTGCGCTGTTACAACACACCAAAAGGCCCAATTGTCTTCCGTCACCGTGAGCATGCACAACGTTTAAAAGATTCCGCCAAGATTTACCGTTTCCCGATCCCTTTTTCTGTAGAAGAAATCATGGAAGCTACCCGCGAAACACTGCGCCAAAACAAACTCGATAGCGCTTACATTCGTCCATTAGGTTTTGTCGGTAATGTTGGTTTGGGCGTGTGCCCACCAGTTGGCACTGAAATGGATCTAATCATTGCGGCATTCCCTTGGGGCTCTTACTTAGGCGAAGAAGCGCTAGAGAAAGGCGTGGATGCGATGATTTCAAGCTGGAACCGCGCGGCACCAAACACCATCCCGACAGCAGCTAAGGCCGGCGGTAACTACCTATCTTCACTACTGGTTGGTGGTGAAGCCCGTCGTCACGGATACGACGAAGGTATTGCTCTAAGCGTAGATGGTTACCTATCTGAAGGGGCTGGCGAAAACATCTTCGTTATCAAAGATGGCGTGATCACCACACCACCAGCAACTAGCGCGATTCTTCCGGGCATCACGCGTGATTCGATAATGACGAATGCACGCGATAAAGGCTACGAAGTACGTGAAGCCAACATTGCACGTGAAGCGCTTTACCTTGCCGATGAAGTCTTCATGACAGGTACTGCAGCTGAAATTGTGCCAGTGGCAACCATCGACAAAATTGAAGTGGGCACTGGTAAGCGCGGCCCTATCACTAAAGAACTACAAGCAGCCTACTTTGGCCTATTTGACGGCACCACGGAAGATAAGTGGGGCTGGTTAGACTATGTGTACCCAGAACAGAAGTAAGAAGGATTTAAGAAATGCCAAAATATAGATCAGCAACCACAACACATGGTCGTAACATGGCGGGTGCACGAGCACTATGGCGTGCAACGGGTGTGAAAGAAGAAGACTTCGGTAAACCAATTATCGCCGTGGTGAACTCGTTTACTCAATTTGTTCCGGGTCACGTACACCTGAAAGACATGGGTCAGCTTGTGGCACGCGAAATCGAAAAAGCTGGCGGTATTGCGAAAGAATTCAACACCATCGCGGTTGATGATGGTATCGCAATGGGTCACGGCGGCATGCTGTATTCACTGCCATCGCGTGAGCTGATTGCAGACTCAGTAGAATACATGGTGAATGCGCATTGTGCTGATGCCATGGTATGTATCTCTAACTGTGACAAAATCACTCCGGGAATGTTGATGGCATCCATGCGTCTCAACATCCCGGTTATCTTTGTTTCTGGTGGCCCGATGGAAGCGGGTAAAACAAAGCTTTCTGATCAGATCATCAAACTAGACCTTGTTGATGCAATGATCCAAGGCGCGGATCCAAAAGTATCTGATGAGCAAAGCGAGCAGATCGAACGCAGCGCATGTCCAACCTGTGGATCGTGTTCAGGCATGTTCACGGCAAACTCGATGAACTGCCTAACAGAAGCACTGGGTCTTTCTCAGCCGGGCAACGGTTCTATGTTGGCGACTCACGCTGATCGTGAACAGCTATTCCTTAACGCGGGCAGACGCATTGTTGAACTGACTCGTCGTTACTACGAGCAAGATGACGAATCCGCGTTGCCACGCAACATCGCAACTTATGATGCCTTCGAAAATGCAATGGCACTGGATATTGCCATGGGTGGTTCAACCAACACCATTTTGCACCTGTTAGCTGCAGCGCAAGAAGGTGAAGTGGATTTCGATATGGAAGATATCGATCGCCTGTCTCGCCAAGTACCGCACCTATGTAAAGTGGCACCATCCACTCAGAAATATCATATGGAAGACGTACACCGCGCTGGTGGCGTAATGGCGATTCTTGGTGAATTAGATCGTGCTGGTCTACTGCACAATGGTGCTCGCACCGTACTGGGTCTTTCAATGAAAGAGCAGTTGGCAAAATACGACATCATCCAAACGGAAGACGAAGAAGTACTTAAGTTCTACCGTGCCGGTCCGGCTGGTATTCGTACCACCCAAGCGTTCTCGCAAGATTGTCGTTGGGATCGCCTTGATGACGACCGTGCAGAAGGTTGTATTCGCGCGAAAGACAACGCCTTCAGCCAAGAAGGTGGCCTAGCCGTTCTATCAGGCAACATCGCATTAGATGGTTGTATCGTTAAGACAGCTGGTGTTGATGAAAGCATTCATAAGTTCACTGGCCCAGCCGTGGTATTTGAAAGCCAAGAAGACGCCGTAGAAGGCATCTTAGGCGGCAAAGTAAAAGCAGGCGACGTGGTTGTTATCCGTTACGAAGGCCCTAAAGGTGGTCCGGGCATGCAAGAAATGCTTTACCCAACCACTTATCTAAAATCGATGGGCCTTGGCAAAGAGTGTGCACTTCTGACTGACGGCCGTTTCTCTGGCGGCACATCAGGTCTGTCTATCGGCCACGCCTCTCCTGAAGCAGCAAACGGCGGTGCAATTGGTCTGGTAAAAGAAGGCGATATGATCGCAATTGATATTCCAAACCGTTCAATTTCACTCCAAGTGTCTGAACAAGAACTTGCTGAGCGCCGTGCAAAACAAGATGAACTAGGCTGGAAACCTGTTGATCGTCAAAGAGAAGTTTCCTTTGCACTTAAAGCGTACGCGAGCATGGCCACCAGTGCTGACAAGGGTGCAGTACGAGACAAGTCGAAGCTAGAGGACTAGCAATGATGGAATCTCAACCCGAAAAGAAAGTAAATCAAACTGGCGCAGACTATCTGCGCCAAATCCTTCGCGCACCTGTTTATGAAGTAGCAACAGTGACGCCACTGCAAGAAATGCCTCGTTTATCTGCACGTATCGGGAATAATGTGCAGATCAAGCGTGAAGATCGCCAACCCGTGCACTCGTTCAAATTGCGCGGTGCATACAACATGGTGGCGAGTTTATCTGAAGCGCAGAAAGCCGCTGGTGTCATCGCAGCATCGGCAGGTAACCACGCTCAAGGCATGGCGCTGTCTGGCACTAAGCTGGGCATCAAAACCACTATCGTGATGCCAAAGACCACGCCGGATATCAAAGTCGACGCCGTACGCAGCTTTGGTGGCAATGTGGTGCTGCACGGCAGCAACTTTGATGAAGCAAAAGCAGAAGCCGAACGTTTGTCAGAGCAATATGGCTATACTTTTGTGCCCCCCTTTGATCACCCACTGGTGATCGCAGGTCAAGGCACCATCGGTATGGAAATGCTGCAGCAAAATGGTCACCTTGATTACATCTTTGTTCCTGTCGGTGGCGGCGGTTTGGCCGCTGGTGTTGCGGTACTCGTGAAGCAGTTAATGCCAGAAATCAAAGTCATTGCCGTAGAGCCGGAAGACTCATCTTGTCTTAAAGCAGCGCTGGATGCTGGTGAACCAGTGGTACTAGACCAAGTCAGCATGTTTGCCGATGGCGTTGCAGTAAAGCGCATTGGTGAAGAGACTTTCCGTCTGTGCCAAAAGTACATTGATGGCCACATTGCGGTGTCTAGTGATGAAATCTGCGCAGCAGTAAAAGACATCTTTGAAGATACCCGAGCGATTGCTGAGCCTTCGGGTGCGCTTGCTCTGGCCGGTTTGAAGAAATTTGCTGAACAGAACAAGCTGAAAGACAAAAACCTAGGCACGGTACTGTCTGGCGCAAACACCAACTTCCACGGGTTACGCTATGTTTCTGAGCGCTGTGAGCTTGGTGAAAAACGTGAAGGTTTATTGGCAGTGACGATCCCTGAACGCCAAGGAGCATTCTTTGAGTTCTGTAACTTGATTGGCGGCCGTGCAGTTACGGAGTTTAACTATCGTTATAACGATGACGAACTCGCTAATATCTTTGTCGGTGTTCGTCTGCAAGGTGGTCAAGAAGAGTTGGAAAACATCATTCACGATCTACGTGAAGGTGGCTATCCGGTGGTTGACCTTTCTGACGATGAAATGGCGAAGCTACACGTTCGCTACATGATCGGCGGGAAGCCATCGAAGCAACTCAAAGAGCGACTCTACAGCTTTGAATTTCCAGAGTACCCAGGTGCCTTGCTGAAATTCTTAAGCACTCTTGGTACCCATTGGAATATTAGCTTGTTCAACTACCGTAACCACGGCGCAGACTACGGACGCGTTTTATGTGGTTTCGAGTTAGATGAAGGAGATTTAGCTCAGTTTTCTGCGCATTTACGCGAACTTGGCTATCAATGCAAAGACGAAACAGACAACCCGTCTTACAAGTTCTTCCTGTCATAAAACGCCACATTCCAAACATATCAAATAAAACACCTCGCTATTGCGAGGTGTTTTTTTATGACTGTAACCAATCTTGATGTAGCTGATTAGGCGATCCTAGGTAATCCACCATCCATTGGATCAATTTATGATTATCATCTTTGCGCCAGACCAAGCAACAATGACTGAGCGGCTTATCATCTGGCATCACCTTCTCCACCAGCACACCATCATTGATCAGTGGCGTTGCAATATGACGTGGCATGTAACCCACGCCAACTCCATTTTTCAAACATTCAATTGCACTGTACCAGTTGGGTAGTAACAATCGGCGTTGTTGCGGGTAATGGCCAGTATGGCGCTTTGGCAGCACGTTTGAAGTATCATCAAGGCAGATCGCCGGAAATTGACTCACAAACTCTTCAGTAAGCACTTGTTGGCGAACACAGGGATGAGCGGGAGACATCACAAATGCCCAATCCAATACGCCCATATCTTTGACTTCAAAATCCCCACCAACGGGAACCGCAGACGTGGCTCCAACGACTATATCAGCTCGTCCTTGTGCTATAGCCTCCCAAGAACCATTGAAGACCTCCATATTGATCTGCAATTCAGCAAATTCAAACTCGCGATAAAAATCTTCCACCAAAGGTTTGAGCTTCTCTAACTTCACCACGTTATCTAAGGTCAGTTTTAATGTACTCTTCCATCCCTGAGCGGCTCGGCGTGTTTGTGCTTTCACCTCTTCCATTTGACGCAGCAAAGAGCGAGCCTCAGCCATAAAAAGTTCACCTGCTGGAGTTAACTCCACTTTCCTCGGTAAGCGTCGAAACAGCACCACATCTAAATCTTGCTCGACCTGCCTTACTCCATAACTGATGGCTGAAGGGACTTTATGTAGCACCTCAGCCGCAGCGGTAAAACTGCCTAAACGGGCAACCGTATCCAGCATTTCCAGAGACGCTTTAGAGAACATGATTTAACCTTTCAAAAAATTTGATTGATAACCAACAATTTTAGCGTTTTATTTTCTTAAAATCGAAAAATAGAATAATAAGGTAAATAAATCAGGGTTGGCGCCAACTGATGTTGATTAAAAAATGATTAAATAATTTGACTGGTTGAATCATGAAAATATCAAAACTACAGCTCATTTATCTGGCAGCATTATCGATGCTTGGCTTCGTTGCTACCGATATGTATCTGCCAGCATTCAAAGCGATGGAAATCGACTTTGCAACAGGCCCTGAGCAAATAGCGCTCTCTTTAACGGTATTCCTAGTTGGTATGGCGGTTGGCCAGCTAATGTGGGGATTGGCATCCGATAAATTTGGCCACCGCAATACACTCGCGGCCGGGTTAGTGCTGTTTACTATCGCATCATTCGGTTTGGCTTTCTGTGACCAAGTATGGCAACTACTGACACTGCGCTTTATCCAAGCTATCGGTGTATGTGCACCAGCCGTGATCTGGCAAGCCATGGTCATTAAACGCTACTCAAGCAGCAGTCAGCAAATTTTCGCAACGATCATGCCGTTAGTCGCTCTATCACCAGCGCTAGCACCTCAATTAGGGGTAGTGTTGGCAGATAACTTCGGCTGGCACAGTATCTTTATTACGCTAACACTAGTTGGTGTCTTCTTGGTCTTTGCGACAATGGCCCAAAAAGACGAGAAAGCAGAAATCAAACAAACCAGTATGTCTGCCGACATCAAAGCGCTGCTGAGTTCTAAAAAGTACCTTGGCAACGTGTTTATGTTTGCGACGGCTTCGGCTGCATTCTTTGCTTACCTAACAGGTATGCCAGAAATCATGGCGCAACTAGGCTATGAAGCAAAAGATATTGGTTTGAGCTTTATCCCACAAACTATCGCGTTTATGGCTGGTGGTTACTTGGGTAAAGTCGGCGTTCGTAAATTTGGTGATGAAAAAGTTCTACGTCAATTGATTGGACTATTTAGTGTCGCGGCAATAATGATATTCATTGCCTCACAATGGGAACTGTCTTCTATCTGGCCAATTCTAGCGCCTTTCTGTTTAATTGCGGTAGCCAATGGTGCGCTATACCCAATCGTAGTAAACCGCGCGTTGGCAAGTGCTAAGCAAAGCCCTGCAACAGCTGCAGGCCTGCAAAACAGCTTACAAATTACTGTGAGCAGTCTATCAAGCGCATTAGTTGCTGCAATGGCAAGCCAAGCTCAAATGGTAACGGGCGTTGCAATCATCATCTGTATGGGTGGTCTTTGGATGGGTTACATCTTATCTAACCGTGAATTGTCTCAGCACTTCACGACTCCAGACAATGCTCGTGTAGTGAGTGAAGACGAACTTTAATTGTTCAGATAATAAAAAAGAGCCGCATAATGCGGCTCTTTTTGTTTATAAGCTTTTCAACCCCCACTTCTTGGCAGTCAGCTTGAAAAAGCCTTGGGTCTTTTTCAGCTCAACCCAATGGTTGATGTAATTAATCCATACTTGATCGTCTTGCGGCAACAGCATCGCAATTGGTGTCGGTTTACGCGGAGCGGCCACTGGTACTATCGCTAGTTGTTTAAACTTGTCCACCAACGTCGCTGCTTCCACATTGGACGTCACCGATACATCGGCCCTGCGAGCTAGTAATTCTTGGAAGTCGCGCGCTGGCGCTTCAATCACAATGTGTTGAGCCAGCGGGAAAAACTCTTTCACCATTTTTTCTTGCACCGTTCCTAGTGTCGCCGCGACTTTCACATCAGGCGTATTAAAATCTGCCCAATCAGAGAATTTGGCGAGATCTTTCTTTTGCACAACGGGTACAAAGGCAAGGTAGAAATACGGTTGGCTGTATCCAGCGACTTTCGCGCGCGACATATTCAGGGACGCGCTGCCAGTAATATCGTATTTGTTGGCGGTAATGCCATTGACTAGCGTCTTCCAATCCGTGGCTACATACTCTACTTTTACACCGAGATCTTTAGCAAGCTCTGTCGTTACGTCGATATCAAAGCCACGATAACTGTTGGTTGCAGGGTCTTTCATCGTCATCGGATTCCAATCTCCCGTCGTTCCAACACGGAGTACACCACTGTCTAAAATGGATTGAAGACGGCTTTCAGCATGAGCAATTTGAGTTGCAGCAAGTAAACACATTCCTAGCGCTAGTAAAATCTTTTTCATTTTTATTCCCTTAAAAATAATGACCTTATACGGTTTAATGATTAACCTTTATTAAAGCTCTATTGATAACATAGCAGCAACAATGGAAGTTTTTTAGTTAATTCAGGGAGTAAATGTGACCTTTCGAACTCTATGGCTGATTTCGCTGCTGTTGCTCACAGGTTGCTCAGATTATCAATGGGGCTGGTATGTGCTCGATCCCTCTACGGAGCAAGGACTCACCAATCTGAAGTTTTTAATCGCCGGATTTAGTGACACCATCCAAGTATCACTCCTCAGTATGTTATTTGCGATGACATTAGGTTTAATCATCGCCCTACCGGCTCTGTCGAACTCTCCCTACTTGAAGTGGATCAACCGCATTTACGTCGAGGTAGTCCGTTCAGTGCCTGTTTTAGTCTTACTACTTTGGGTGTATTACGGCATGCCAACGCTGTTGGATGTCTCACTCAATCACTTTTGGGCGGGTGTTATTGCACTGACCATTGCTGAGAGTGCGTTTATGGCGGAGGTGTTTCGCGGTGGGATACAAGCGATCAGCCGTGGCCAGCATGAAGCGGCTGAATCTTTGGGCTTAAGCTATTGGCAAAAGATGCGCTTGGTAATTCTTCCCCAAGCGTTTCGACAAATTCTCCCACCATTGGGAAATCAATTTGTGTATATCCTGAAGATGAGTTCTTTGGTTAGTGTGATTGGTTTGAGCGACCTCACTCGCCGTGCCAATGAGCTGGTGGTGAATGAGTACTTACCCCTAGAGATTTATACCTTCCTCGTTTTGGAGTACTTGTTGCTCATTCTATTCGTATCCCAAGCCGTTCGTTGGCTCGAAAAACGCATCGCCATTCCCAGTTACTAACGATGAAGCCTTTAGCTAGAAACAACAAAGCCGCTCTTGTTGAGCGGCTTTGATAATATAGCAACAGAGTGTAGGTACTGCTTATTTCTGTTTTACAGGGCGTTGCCAGCCATTAATTTTGCGCTCTTTGACGCGAGTAATCACTAACTCGCCTTCTTCAACATCTTTTGTCAGCGTCGTACCTGCACCGATGGTTGCGCCATCAGCGATAGTGACAGGCGCCACCAACTGACTATCAGAACCAACAAATACATCATTACCGATGATGGTTTTAAACTTGTTCGCACCATCGTAGTTACAAGTAATCGTACCGGCACCGATGTTCGTACGTTGACCGATTTCAGCATCGCCTAAGTAAGTAAGATGGTTCGCTTTTGAGCCTTCTCCGATGCGCGCATTTTTCACTTCTACGAAGTTACCCACATGGGAATCGTTACGCATCTCAGCACCAGGACGAAGGCGAGTAAATGGACCAACGGTACATTCTTCACCAACCGTTGCACCTTCAATCACACTGTAAGGGCGAACGATGGTGTTGTCGTCGATTTCGCAATCTTTCAGTACACAGCCAGCACCGATAACCACGTTATCACCGAGTGATACTTTACCTTCAATGATAACATTCACGTCGATTTCACAGTCCATACCGCACTGCAACTCACCACGCAAATCAAAGCGTGCTGGATCGCGTAGCATCACACCTTGCTCTAGTAGCTTCTGAGCTTGCATTGATTGGAAAGCACGCTCTAGACGAGCAAGCTGTGCGCGGTCGTTGACCCCTTCCACCTCAATGGCATTGACTGGGTGTACTGCTTCAACGGCGCGACCTTCATCGTGTGCGGCTGCAATAACGTCAGTTAGGTAGTACTCGCCTTGCGCGTTGTTATTGTTTAAGCCAGACAACCAACGCTTAAGATCCCCACCAGTCGCAACCATCACGCCAGTGTTGATCTCTTTAATTTGTTTTTGTTCTTCCGTTGCATCTTTTTGCTCAACGATCGCAACAACAGGACCATTTTTACGAATAATACGACCATAACCTGTTGGGTTATCAAGCATCACTGTAAGCAGTGCAATACCACCAGTTGGTTGAGCATCCAACAAGTTCTCGATGGTTTCGGCTGAGATTAATGGCACATCACCATAAAGCACGAGGATTTTCTCATCGTCTTCAAAGCGAGGAGATGCTTGGTCAACCGCATGGCCAGTTCCCAACTGATCCGCTTGCAGCACCCAGTTTACTGGTTCTTCAGCAAGAGTGGTTTGCATTTGATCACCACCGTGACCAAATACTAAGTGAATATTTTGTGCACCAAGACCAGTACATGTATCAATCACATGTTTTGCCATTGGCTTCCCTGCCAAAGTGTGTAGCACTTTAGGCATGTTCGAATGCATACGGGTACCTTTACCCGCAGCAAGAATCACAGCACTGAATTTCATTGAGAACCTATTGACGTTTTATGTTAATTGGCCGTTATTTTAAACAGCTCTTTTAAAATAGTTAATGGAGTAAGGTAAATTTCCAACTAAAATTAATCAAAAAGGCGACCATTTGGCCGCCTTTTGTCATGCAACGTTGCTAATTGAGCTTAGCGACGCTTTTTTGTCAGCTCGATAACTCGTAGCTGAGCAATGGCTTTAGCCAGTTCACTGGCCGCTTGTGCGAAGTCCATGTCACCATGCTGATTCTGGATTTGCTCCTCAGCGCGGCGCTTGGCTTCTTCTGCCTTCGCTGCGTCTAGCTCTTCACCACGGATAGCGGTATCAGCCAGTACAGTCGCTGTACCAGGCTGAATCTCTACCATACCACCAGAAACATAAATGATTTCTTCGTGGCCGTGCTGTTTCACAATACGCACCATACCAGGCTTGATAGCGGTCAGCAGCGGTGTGTGACCATGGAAAATACCAAGTTCACCTTCGCTACCGGTCACCTGAAACGTTTCAACACGACCAGAGAAGATTTTCTTCTCAGCGCTTACTACGTCTAGGTGAAAGGTTATTGCTGCCATATCGCCTCCTAGTTAGCCTTATAGCTTCTTCGCATTCTCAATAGCATCGTCGATGCTACCGCAGTACATGAATGCCTGCTCAGGAATGTCGTCGTATTCACCAGCTAGTAGACCTTTGAAGCCACGTAGAGTCTCTTTTAGAGGTACGTAAATACCAGGGTCACCTGTAAATACTTCTGCTACGTGGTAAGGCTGAGTTAGGAAACGCTCAATCTTACGTGCACGAGATACAACTTGCTTATCTTCTTCAGATAGCTCGTCCATACCAAGAATAGCAATGATGTCTTTCAGCTCTTTGTAGCGCTGAAGTGTCTGCTGAACGCCACGAGCAACTTCGTAGTGATCTTGACCAACTACTAGTGGATCAAGCATACGAGATGTTGAATCTAGTGGGTCGATCGCAGGGTATAGACCCATTGCAGCGATGTTACGGTTAAGTACAACCGTTGCATCCAAGTGCGCGAACGTGGTTGCTGGAGACGGGTCAGTCAAGTCATCCGCAGGTACGTATACCGCCTGTACAGACGTGATAGAACCTGATTTCGTTGACGTGATACGCTCCTGAAGTACACCCATCTCTTCTGCAAGAGTTGGCTGGTAACCTACCGCAGAAGGCATACGACCTAGCAGTGCCGATACCTCTGTACCTGCAAGTGTGTAACGGTAGATGTTATCAATGAACAGTAGTACGTCACGACCTTCGTCACGGAAACGTTCTGCCATTGTTAGACCAGTCAGTGCAACACGTAGACGGTTACCTGGTGGCTCGTTCATCTGACCGTAAACCATCGCTACTTTCGATTCTTCAGGCTTCTCAACGTTTACAACGCCCGCTTCCTGCATCTCGTAGTAGAAATCGTTACCTTCACGAGTACGCTCACCAACACCCGCAAATACGGATAGACCTGAGTGCTGTAGTGCGATGTTGTTGATAAGTTCCATCATGTTAACGGTCTTACCTACACCAGCACCACCGAATAGACCGATTTTACCACCCTTAGCGAATGGACAAATTAGGTCGATTACTTTAACGCCCGTTTCTAGAAGTGCGATCTCGTTTGATTGTTCTTCGTAGCTTGGTGCGCTGCGGTGGATAGAGTAAACCTCTTCCGCGCCCACTTCACCACGCTCATCAATCGCGTCACCTAGGACGTTCATGATACGACCTAGAGTTTTAGTACCGACTGGTACTGAAATTGGAGCGCCAGTGTTAACCACTTCAACTCCACGACGTAAACCATCAGAGCTACCCATTACGATACAACGAACTACGCCACCGCCTAGCTGTTGTTGAACTTCAAGAACTAGACGCTCTTTTGAGTCCGTTACGTTTAGAGCGTCATATACACTAGGTACATTGCTCTGTGGGAACTCTACGTCGACTACCGCACCGATGATCTGTACGATCTTACCTGTAGCCATCGTTAATCCTCTAAACTATTTCGTTTTACCTAAGCTTAAACCGCAGCTGCACCACCAACGATTTCCGATAGTTCTTGTGTGATCGCAGCCTGACGGGCTTTGTTGTACACAAGTTCCAAATCGTCAATCAAGTTGGTTGCGTTATCCGTTGCAGCCTTCATCGCAATCATTCGAGCCGCTTGTTCACAAGCAAGGTTCTCAACCACACCTTGGTATACCTGAGACTCTACGTAACGCACTAGTAGCGTATCCAGTAGAGGTTTTGGCTCAGGCTCATAGATGTAGTCCCATGAGTGCTCACGCTGCATCTCTTCGCTGTCCGATTTAGGCAAAGGTAGCAATTGATCGATCGTTGGTTGCTGAACCATAGTATTCACAAACTTGTTGAATACTACGTATAGACGGTCCAGCTCACCTTCATCGTATTTCTTCAGCATTACGCCAACAGAACCGATTAGGTCTTCTAAGCTTGGGTTATCACCCAGGCCAGAAACCTGTGCCGCAACTTTTGCGCCACCATGTTTAAAGAAAGCTGTTGCTTTTGAGCCAACAACGGCAAGCTCAATCTCAGCACCTTTCTCTCTCCATGTTTGCATGTCTGTAACGGCTTTTTTGAACACGTTAATGTTCAAACCACCACACAGACCACGGTCTGTCGAAACGATGATGTAACCAACACGTTTAGCTTCACGCTCTTCTAGGTACGGATGACGGTACTCTAGGTTTGCGTTAGCCACATGACCGATCACTTTACGCATTGTTTCAGCGTATGGACGAGAAGCTTCCATTGCATCTTGAGAACGACGCATTTTTGAAGCTGCTACCATTTCCATCGCTTTCGTAATTTTCTGCGTGCTTTTAACACTACCGATTTTATTACGTATCTCTTTTGCGCCGGCCATCGTTACTCTCCGTTAGTTGGTGGCAGAAACTGCCACCGACCTAATTACCAAGTTTGGGTTGCTTTGAAGTCGTCAGTCAGTTTCTTCAACTGAGCTTCGATTTCATCGTTGTAAGCGCCAGACTTGTCGATCTCAGCTGCTAGTTCAGCGTATTGACCGCGAGCGTACGATAGTAGAGCCGCCTCGAAATCTAGAACTTTGTTAAGTTCTACATCATCAAGGTAACCGCGCTCTGCCGCGAAGATAGTTAGAGCTTGATCAAATACAGACATTGGAGCGTACTGCTTCTGCTTCATTAGTTCTGTTACTTTTTGACCATGGTCTAGCTGTTTCTTCGTTGCTTCATCAAGGTCAGAAGAGAACTGAGCAAATGCAGCTAGTTCGCGGTATGCAGCTAGTGCTGTACGGATACCACCTGATAGTTTCTTGATGATTTTCGTCTGAGCTGAACCACCTACACGAGATACTGAGATACCTGGGTCAACCGCTGGACGAACACCGGCGTTGAATAGCTCAGTTTGTAGGAAGATCTGACCATCGGTAATCGAGATTACGTTAGTCGGTACGAATGCTGAAACGTCACCTGCTTGAGTTTCGATGATAGGAAGAGCTGTCAATGAACCAGTCTTACCTTTCACTTCACCGTTAGTGAAACGTTCTACGTACTCCTCGTTTACACGAGCTGCACGCTCTAGTAGACGCGAGTGTAAGTAGAATACGTCACCTGGGAATGCCTCACGGCCTGGTGGACGTTTAAGTAGTAGAGAGATCTGACGGTAAGCTACCGCTTGCTTAGATAGGTCATCGTAAACAATCAGTGCGTCTTCACCGCGATCGCGGAAGTATTCACCCATCGCACAACCTGCGTATGGCGCTAGGTATTGCAGCGCTGCAGATTCAGAAGCTGATGCAACTACAACGATAGTGTTTTGTAGTGCGCCGTGCTCTTCTAGTTTGCGAACTACGTTAGCGATAGTCGATGCTTTCTGACCAATTGCTACGTAGATAGAGAAAATACCAGAGTCTTTCTGGTTGATGATCGCGTCGATCGCCAGTGCTGTTTTACCAATCTGACGGTCACCGATGATAAGCTCACGCTGACCACGACCGATAGGGATCATTGAGTCAACTGACTTATAACCAGTTTGCACAGGTTGGTCTACCGATTTACGGTCGATTACACCTGGTGCGATCACTTCTACAGGCGAAGTCATTTTCGCTTCGATTGGACCTTTACCATCGATAGGCTCACCCAGCGTGTTTACTACGCGGCCTAGTAGTTCTGGACCAACTGGCACTTCAAGAATGCGGCCAGTACCTGTAACTTTCATGCCTTCCTTAAGGTCAGCATATGGGCCCATTACAACCGCACCAACCGAGTCACGCTCAAGGTTAAGTGCCAGTGCATAACGGCCACCCGGTAATTCAATCATTTCACCTTGCATCACGTCCGCTAGGCCGTGGATGCGGATGATACCATCGCTTACCGATACGATAGTACCCTCGTTGCGAGCTTCACTAACAACTTCGAAAGATTCGATACGTTGTTTGATTAGATCGCTAATTTCCGTGGAATTAAGTTGCATGCTCCAATCCCCATTAAGACTGCAATGCATCGCTCAGGCGGTTCAAACGACCACGCGCTGAGTCATCGATGACTAGGTCTCCGGCTCGAATAATAACCCCACCAAGTAGGGTCTCATCTACACTGCAATTCAGCTTCACTTTGCGTTCAAGACGCTTTTCAAGTTTGCTGCCAATGTTTGCAAGTTGCTCATTAGAAAGTTCTGTTGCTGAAATGACTTCAACATCGATTTCTTTCTCATGCTCTTTCTTCAGAGTGTAAAACTCTGTGCAAACATCAGGAAGGGCCGCTAAACGACCATTCTCAGCCATCACCTTCAAAAGGTTTTGACCGTGCGTATCAACTTGTTCGCCGCAAACTGCAACAAAAATCTCTGCCATTTTATCAGCAGAAACCGAACCGGTTAGAAGTTCGTTCATTTGTTCGTTTTTGGCCACTTCAGCAGCAAAAGATAACATTTGGCCCCATTGGTCCAACTGGTCTTTCTCTAAAGCAAAGTCGAAGGCTGCTTTAGCATAGGGGCGTGCGATAGTAGTCAAATCAGACATATGCGCCCCCAGACTTAAAGTTTTGCAGTAATGTTGTCGAGAATATCTTTTTGCGCATCTTTATCGATAGAACGCTCAAGGATTTTCTCAGCACCAGCTACAGCCAGAGTAGCAACTTGTTTGCGCAGGTCATCGCGCGCACGATTGCGTTCAGCTTCAAGTTCTGCTTCTGCTTGCGCTAGGATTTTCTGGCGTTCTGCCTGAGCTTCCTCGCGAGCTTCATCAAGAATTTGAGACTTGCGCTTGTTCGCTTGTTCGATGATCTCAGTTGCTGTGCGCTTCGCTTCTTTCAATTGATCAGAAGCGTTGGCTTGTGCTAGATCCAAGTCTTTCGCAGCACGTTCTGCTGCTTGAAGGCCATCAGCAATTTTCTTCTGACGCTCTTCGATCGCTTTCATCAATGGTGGCCATACATACTTCATGCAGAACCACACAAATAGTGCAAACGAGATTGCTTGACCTAGCAGAGTTGCGTTTATGTTCACAACAGCTACCCCTCTATTTGGACTTAGTGTTAATCAGTGACAAGCGCTAATCGCTCGTCCCGAGTTAAAGGTGATTAACCTAGTTGACCAACGAATGGGTTTGCGAAAGTGAATAGTAGCGCGATTACGATACCGATCATTGGAACCGCATCAAGTAGACCCGCGATGATGAACATCTTAACTTGTAGCATAGGAGCCATTTCTGGTTGACGTGCAGCACCTTCTAGGAATTTACCACCTAGCAGTGCGAAACCAATCGCTGTACCAAGAGAAGCAAGACCGACGATAATACCTACGGCGATTGCAGAAAAGCTCAGTAAAGTTTCCATTACTATCTCCAATTTATAGTTGTTGGCTTAGTGCCCAAATAAAAAGCTTTAAAAAAATTAATGATCAGGATCTTCGTGTGCCATTGACAGGTAAACAATTGTCAACATCATGAATACGAAGGCTTGAATCGTAATAACCAAGATATGGAAGATTGCCCACGGTAGTGAACCCATCCATTGTAAGTACCATGGTAGCATTGCCGCACAAAGAATGAATACAACCTCACCCGCGAACATGTTACCGAATAAACGCATACCAAGTGATAGAGGCTTCGCCAGTAGCGATACCACTTCAATCAGTAGGTTAAACGGAATCATAAGTGGGTGATTGAATGGATGTAGTGCAAGTTCTTTTGCGAATCCACCTAGACCTTTCACTTTGATGCTGTAGTAAATCATCAATGCAAAAACGCCTAGAGCCATAGCCATGGTGATATTCACATCAGCAGACGGTACAACCTTAAGGTAAGGGATACCTAGCCAATGTTCTGCTGGGTACGGTAAGAAGTCGATAGGAACTAAGTCCATCACGTTCATCAAAAATACCCAACAAAAGATAGTCAGTGCTAAAGGCGCGATCAGTGGGTTGCGTCCATGGAACGTGTCTTTGACGTTATCGGCGACAAATTCAACGATCATTTCTACAGCACACTGAAGCTTACCCGGTACACCCGCTGTTGTTCTCTTCGCTACTTTGTAAAAAATTCCGAGGAAGATTAAACCAGTAAACCAAGAAAAAAACAGGCTATCGATATGTACGTTCCAGAAACTTGTCTCCGACCCTACTAAACCCAACTTATACAGCGATAGGTTAGAAAGGTGGTGGGCAATGTAACCGGACGATGTTAGCGCTTCACCTGGCGCAGCCATAACTCATCCTATTTTTTGTTGTTAATGAATAGCACTGGTGCACAGATATTAATACCTAGTACCAGCAAATAGGTTAGTTTGAGGGGAACAAGTTCCACCTGCATATACATGTAGGCAACATAGAACAGTGCAACCGTGATGAGAATTTTCAGTACTTCACCCGTATAGAAGGAAGCCGCGATGCGCTTGGCAGCGCGAGCCCCACTAAACATGAAAGCACACAGCGCGAATACTGCATTGGCAACAACAAAAATGCCTCCGCCAATCAGCGCTGAAAATCCCCAGTCAGGATTTATGGCTACCGCCATTCCTGCTGCCACAAAAATAACCGCGCCAGACTGGATCATTAACAATTGCCTTGCGAGCTCTCGTCCTGGTCTAGCTAACGCAGCTACCATGTATTCGTACCTCTAGTAATATCCACTTCGCACTAAACTCTCTGTGCTGGGAAATTGGCGAAAATTATACGTTCAGTTCAACGTAAAGCAATTCGATTGCATCAAAAACTTACAGTTTTGTTTACAAAACGACAACTTTCGCACAAAATTCGATTAATTAGATTAATTGACCTAAATCAATTATCTCATCTAGGCCTCAAGCTTGGCAATTAGTTGGTCCAATTTGTGAGGCTCATCAATACTTATCGTCAATTTCGCTTTTCCGTTTGCAGAACGGGTCAGAGAAACTTTTGCATCAAGCAGCTGACTCAATTTATGCGACATTTGCTCAGCTTCGGTATCTTCTTGTTGCCCTTTTTGCTCATTTTGTGGGGCTAAGCACTTTTTTACTAACTGTTCGGTTTGGCGAACAGTCATTTGCTTTTTCGCGACTTGTTGAGCAACCTCAACCTGCTGTTCCCCCTGCAAGGCCAATAGCGCTCGCGCATGACCCATTTCTAGCAATTTATCCGCAACCAAGCTTTTCACATTGGACTCAAGCTGATTTAAACGTAACAAGTTACTGACCGTCGTTCTCGACTTACCAATCACTTCTGCGACTTGTTGATGCGTAAGCGTAAATTCGTCTTGTAAGCGCTCAAGCGCTTGTGCTTCTTCAATCACATTCAAGTCTTCACGTTGAATGTTCTCAATCAACGCCATGGCAATCGCCGCGCGATCTTCGACTTTCTTCACCAAACACGGCACGCGTTTTAAACCAGCCTGCCTTGCCGCACGCCAGCGGCGCTCACCAGCGATGATCTCAAACTGACCACTTTCAACCTGGCGAACCACGATTGGCTGAATAATGCCTTGTGACTGAATCGAAGCCGCTAATTCTTCTAGCGCTTCAGGCGCCATATCTTTACGCGGTTGGTATACGCCCGGTTGCAATTGACCAATCGCTAAGTCGGTTAACTCACCGTCTGCCGATAATTCTTGGCTATGCGATGCAATATGCTGTTTTTCACGAGCAAACGAACTGGTCGACAATAACGCATCCAGTCCTTTTCCGAGACCACGCTTAGACATGGGATTGAATTCCTTAGGTTAGAGTTAAACTGGGATTTCTTCGCGGCGGAGCATTTCGCCCGCTAGAGCAAGATACGCTTTGGCCCCTGCAGAGTACTTATCGTAGTACATCGCTGGTTTACCGTGACTTGGCGCTTCGGCCAAACGCACATTACGCGGAATGACGGTACGGTAAACTTTATTGCCAAAGTGTTTTTTAAGTTGATCAGACACTTCATTCGATAGGCGGTTGCGCGGGTCGTACATAGTACGCAGTAAACCTTCGATTTTGAGGTTTTCATTAACCACAGCCGCTAACTTGCTGATTGTGTCCATAAGAGCAGTTAAACCTTCTAACGCAAAGTATTCACATTGCATCGGCACCAGCACAGAATCAGCTGCCGCCATCGCATTGATTGTAAGAAGATTTAGAGAAGGAGGACAATCAATAAAGATGAAATCATAGTTATCGCGAACTGACGACAATGCATTTTTTAAACGCACTTCGCGAGCGAACACTTCCATCAATTTGATCTCTGCCGCGGTTACGTCTCCGTTCGCCGCGATCAAATCATACTTCCCTGTGGTTTGGGTACAAACGACTTGATCGAACGGTGTATCTTCGACCAAAAGATCGTATGCGGTGGCATCGACCATATATTTATCCACGCCACTGGCCATCGTAGCATTGCCTTGCGGGTCGAGATCGATCACCAAAACCTTGCGCTTTGTTGCCGCCATCGAAGCCGCTAAGTTAATGCACGTTGTTGTTTTGCCGACCCCACCTTTCTGGTTGGCGATTGCTACAATTTTACCCACGATTACCTCGCTAATTTTCCTTGCGCGATAAGATTACTAGATGACGATCACCTTCCAACTCAGGAACAGCTAAAGATATGATCTCTGTCACACTGCACCATTCAGGAAGCTGATCCATTTCATCTTTAGGGTGCTGTCCTTTCAGCGCTAGAAACACCCCATGCTCTTGTTTCGGCAAATGGTGGCACCATTCCACCATGTCTGTCATTGAAGCAAAAGCTCGACTCAAAACGCCATCAAATTTTTCTTCAGGTTGGAATTCTTCGACGCGACTTTGAATTGGTGTCACGTTTTTCAGCCCTAATGTGTGCACGACTTGCTTGATAAAACGGATGCGTTTGCCAAGACTGTCGAGCAAGAAGAAGGTCTTCTCAGGGTTCATGATTGCCAAAGGTATGCCCGGTAAGCCCGGACCAGTACCAACATCAATAAAGCGCTCACCGGGCAGGTGTGTGCTCACCACGATGCTATCAAGAATATGTTTCACTAACATATCAAGCGGATCGCGCACCGACGTTAAATTGTACGCTTTGTTCCACTTGTCGAGCAGTTCGACGTAACCGACCAATTGCTCTCTTTGTTGCTCAGACACTTCTAAATCGGTTTTCGCGATCAGTGAATCCAGCTTTGTTCGCAATGCGCTCATTATTCTTCCTCACCTTTCTTCAGCAAACCATGCTTTTTCAAGTGAACAAGTAGAATAGAAATTGCAGCAGGCGTAATACCAGAAATGCGCGATGCAATACCGATGCTCTCTGGTTTGGCTTCACTCAGTTTAGCAACGACTTCGTTTGATAAACCTTTTACATCGCGGTAATCCAAATCAGCAGGTAACTTGGTATTTTCGTGACGTAGTGATTTTTCGATCTCTTCCTGCTGACGCTTGATGTAACCATCGTATTTTACTTGAATTTCAACTTGCTCAGCCGCTTGCTGATCTTCAAGTGCAGGAGCAAACGCTTCAAGTTGCGTCAGTTGCGAATAAGTGATCTCTGGACGACGCAGAAGATCCTCACCACTCGCTTCACGTGCCATTGGGGTTTTCAGCAGCTTGTTCAGCTCATCAACGCCTTCTGATTTCGGATTCATCCACGTTGATTTCAAACGCTGACGTTCCGTTTCCATGTTATTGAGTTTCTCGTTAAAGCGAGCCCAACGAACATCGTCAATCAAGCCTAACTCGCGTGCTTTTTCCGTTAAACGTAAATCAGCGTTATCTTCACGTAGCAACAAGCGGTATTCCGCACGAGAAGTGAACATGCGGTACGGTTCTTTGGTACCCATGGTCGATAAATCATCAATCAATACGCCCATGTAAGCTTGGTCACGACGTGGGCTCCAGCCTTCTTTGTCTTGGCTGTACAAGCTTGCGTTTAAACCCGCCATCAAACCTTGCGCTGCGGCTTCTTCGTAGCCAGTCGTACCATTAATCTGACCGGCAAAGAACAGACCATGAATAAACTTGGTTTCGTACGTTTGCTTCAAATCACGTGGATCGAAGAAATCGTACTCAATCGCATAACCAGGACGAACGATATGCGCATTTTCAAAGCCTTTCATTGAGCGAACGATTTGTACTTGCACATCAAATGGCAAGCTAGTCGAGATACCGTTAGGGTATAGCTCGTGCGTCGTTAAACCTTCTGGCTCAATGAAGATTTGGTGGCTATTTTTATCCGCAAAACGCATCACTTTGTCTTCAATCGACGGGCAGTAACGCGGGCCAATGCCTTCAATCACACCCGCGTACATCGGACTGCGATCCAAGTTGCTACGGATCACATCGTGCGTTTGCTCATTGGTGTGCGTAATAAAACATGGGATCTGACGCGGGTGTTGTTCGCGTTTACCCATGAATGAAAATACAGGCGTAGGGTTATCACCGTGCTGAGCTTCAAGCACTGAAAAATCAACGGTGCGAGCATCAATGCGCGGTGGGGTACCCGTTTTTAAACGATCCACACGGAATGGCAGTTCACGTAATCGATCCGCTAATGCGATCGACGGTGGATCTCCTGCACGTCCGCCTGAAGAGCTCTCCATGCCAATGTGGATCTTACCACCAAGAAACGTACCTACCGTTAGTACGACGGCTTTCGCATGGAAGCGAAGTCCCATTTGAGTCACCACGCCAACCGCGCGGTCTTGCTCAACAATCAGATCATCCACTGACTGCTGGAACAGCGTTAAGTTGGGGGCATTTTCTAATGCGTTACGGACGTACGCTTTGTACAGAGCACGATCCGCTTGAGCTCGAGTCGCTCGAACTGCAGGACCTTTGGAGGCATTTAGTGTACGGAATTGAATACCTGCATGGTCGATGGCTTCAGCCATCAAACCGCCCATAGCATCCACTTCTTTTACTAAGTGACCTTTACCAATACCACCAATCGCCGGGTTACAAGACATCTGGCCTAATGTATCGATGTTATGGGTAAGGAGAAGCGTTTTTTGTCCTGTGCGTGCAGATGCGAGCGCGGCTTCCGTTCCTGCGTGTCCGCCACCGACAACAATGACGTCAAAGTTTTCGTGATAAAGCATGAACTGACCTCAGGTATTCAAAGGGATTTAATGGACAGATAAAGGAGCCGTATTTTACCTGCTTTATGCCACAGAGAAAAACGTTTTCTCGTTTTATCCGTTTTAAGCTTCAAGATAAATATATATAAGATCTATATATATGATCTTTTATTAGATCTACTATTAGGATCGACCGTTTCTGTGGATAACCTAAAAATGATCAACAAGATCATAGATCTTCTTTGGATCATATCTTGTGATCATGATTGGATCAGATCGAGGATTACCTGGGATCAAAAGTGGTAGTTATACACAGGGGGTAAAATTGATCAAAGTTGTTATTGGGATAACTAAAGGAAAATCACTGGATCTTATCGTAGTTATCCACAGCTCGTTTGATTGGTTTTTGAGCAGTTAAACAAAATAATTTGACGGGAGTTATTCACATTGGGGAAAACAGAGCCGAATTTCGACTCTGTTGAAGGGAAAGCGGAGAGCTTAAAAGCGTTCGATATTCTCTTTTAACCATGCCTCAGCGGCGTCTTCGGGTACTGCATGGCTCAGTACATCAATCTTAAGACAATCAGCGAGCGGTGTGGCACCAATGTCCTCTAGTAAATCATAAGCGTGTTGACCAGCGGCGCAGAACGTATCATAGCTTGAATCACCAATCGCAATCACTGCGAACTTTACGTCGGTCATTTTCGGCGGGGTATTTTGTAATGCCGCGATAAAAGGTTGAATATTATCAGGGTACTCACCAGCCCCATGGGTTGAGGTGATCACCAACCACGTTCCTTGATTTTCGATCTCATCGAGGGACGGTTGGTTGTGGATCGTTGTTTCAAATCCATTCTCGTTGAGTAGATCACTCAGGTGATCCCCTACGTATTCTGCGCCACCTAGCGTGCTGCCTGTAATAATGTGGATCATACTTCTTCCTTATTGAATGCGACGGCTAAAGCTCATGGATGGCTTGCCGTACAAAAAGAAACGCGGTGTGAGTTAAGCTCAGCACCGCGCGTTCGATTATTTACTTCCCGATACAGAATGAAGAGAAGATTCGGCCCAGTAAGTCGTCAGAACTGAACTCTCCGGTAATCTCGTTGAGATGCTGTTGGGTGATGCGCAGCTCTTCTGCCAGTATCTCACCAGCCATATAGCCTTCAAGCTGTTCTTGGCCTATTTGAAGGTGCTGTGCGGCGCGTTCCAACGCATCGAGGTGACGGCGACGAGCCATAAAGCCACCTTCACTGTTGCCTGAGAAGCCCATGCATTCTTTTAGGTGTTCACGCAGAGCTTCAACCCCTGCACCAGTTTTCGCTGACAAGCGGATGAGGGTAGGGTTATTGACGTGGCAGATCCCCATTTCTTCACCCGTTTGATCCGCTTTGTTTCGGATCACGGTTATGCCGATGTTGTCGGGTAGGCGATCCACAAAGTCTGGCCAGATATCTTTCGGATCGGTGGCATCGGTTGTGGTGCCATCCACCATGAACAAGACGCGGTCTGCTTGAGCGATTTCATCCCACGCGCGCTCGATACCGATTTTCTCGACTTCGTCGGAGGCATCACGCAGACCTGCTGTATCAATGATGTGCAGTGGCATACCATCAATGTGGATATGCTCACGCAGGACGTCACGCGTGGTACCTGCGATGTCGGTTACGATTGCAGACTCTTTGCCTGATAGCGCGTTCAGTAGGCTTGATTTGCCCGCATTTGGACGACCAGCAATCACGACTTTCATCCCTTCACGCATGATTGCGCCTTGGTTGGCTTCTTTGCGCACCGCATCTAGGTTGTCGATGATGGCTTGTAGGTCACCAGCCACTTTGCCGTCGGCCAGAAAGTCGATCTCTTCTTCTGGGAAGTCGATGGCTGCCTCAACATAGATACGCAAATGAATCAGCGACTCAACTAAGGTATTAATGCGCCCTGAAAAGGCGCCCTGTAAGGATTGCAGCGCCGATTTTGCTGCTTCTTCAGAACTTGCATCAATGAGGTCTGCAATTGCTTCTGCTTGAGCGAGGTCGAGTTTATCGTTCAGGAACGCGCGTTCAGAGAACTCACCAGGGCGAGCTGCTCGAATACCATTAATACCTAGAATGCGTTTTATCAGCATATCCATCACGACGGGGCCGCCATGGCCTTGCAGCTCAAGTACGTCTTCACCTGTAAATGAGTGCGGGTTAGGGAAGTACAGAGCGATGCCCTGATCAAGCACAGTGTCATCTTCTGACTTAAACGGCAGGTACTCTGCATAGCGAGGCTTTAGTGTCTTACCCGTGACTTCTAACGCCACTTGGTTGGCTTTAGGGCCTGATACTCGAATAATACCGACACCGCCACGACCAGGCGCGGTCGCTTGAGCGACAATCGTATCTGTAGTCATAATTTTGCCTTTTGAGCTGGGCTCAAATTGAGCCATAACTTTAGTTAGCTGAATTGTAATCAGCCAAAAACAAAAAGGCGACCTTTTGGCCGCCTTTCTCAATCTTTTCCTAAAAGGTTACTTGCTGTGTAAGCCTTTTTTCTCCAATCCTTTGTAGATAAGAGTTTGCTGGATAAGCGTTACGATGTTCGACACCAACCAGTACAGAACGAGACCTGATGGGAAGAACAAGAAGAAGAAGGTAAACATAACCGGCATAAAGGTCATGATCTTCTGCTGCATTGGATCCGTTACCGTTGTCGGGCTCATCTTCTGGATTAGGAACATAGACGCACCCATCAATAGCGGCAGGATGTAGTAAGGGTCCTGTGCTGAAAGGTCATGAATCCAACCGAAGAATGGTGAGTGACGAAGCTCTACCGATTCCATTAGCGCCCAGTATAGTGCGATGAAGATAGGCATCTGTAGGATAAGAGGTAAACAGCCACCTAGTGGGTTTACTTTCTCTTTCTTGTACAGTTCCATCATTTCTTGGCTCATACGCTGACGGTCATCACCGATGCGCTCACGCATAGCTTGCAGCTTAGGCTGAAGCATACGCATTTTCGCCATAGACGTGTATTGCGCTTTCGTTAGTGGGTACATTGCACCACGAACGATGAAGGTCAGACAGATGATTGCCACACCCCAGTTACCAACAAAGCTCTGGATGAATGAAAGCAACATATGAAGAGGCTTCGCAATGAACCATAACCAGCCGTAGTCCACTACTAGGTCTAGGTTAGGTGCCACTTCTGCCATTTCATCTTGCAGTTTTGGACCAACCCAAAGTGTTGCTTCAAACTTAGCCTGATCGCCTGTTGCGATAGTTTTGTTCGGCATACGAACGCCGATGTCGCCTAGGTTGCCAATTACACGAGTGTATAGGTTAGTACCTGGTTCGTTACGTGGGATCCAAGCTGCGGCAAAGTAGTGCTGAATCATTGCTGCCCAACCTTGGCCATCGGCTAGGTTAAGAGACAGGTTGCGATCCTGCATATCATCAAAGCTGTACTTCTTGTAACGCGTATCTTCTGTTGAGTATGCGCCACCACGGTAAGTAGGCATTGTGATGCTACCACCATCGTCCATTAGGTTTTGACGTAGGTGAGCGTACATACCAAATGTTGCGTTGTTGCCTGAGTTGTTCACTACATCGTATTCAACATTAAGCGCGTAGCTGCCGCGTTTAAATATGTAAGTTTTGGTGTATTCGATGCCGTTTGCAGTGAATGTCATCGGAACGCGAAGTTCATCTTGACCGTCAGCCATTGTGAAGCTGTCTGCACTTACGTTGTAGTGAGGGCGATTTGTGCTGCTCAAGTCGATACCTTGAGGACCCACTAGACCGCTTTGAGCGATAAATTGGTGACCTTGAGCGTCTTTAAGCAGAACAAAGGAATCTGATGAATCTAACTCAGCAGAGTATTCGTTAAGGTTGGCATGTACCACATCGCCACCAACGGTGTCGATCGACAGAGTTAAAACATCAGTCGTTACTGTGATAGTTTTTGCAGAAGCTTGCTGTTGGCCAGGAACTGGGTCAAGTTCATCAGCAAAAGATGGTGCAGGTAGAGTGCTGCTTGATTGAGCCTGTTCAACTGCTTGAGGTTCTGGATTCTTTGCAACTTGCCATTGTTGAAACAGCAAAAAAGAAACCAGGGCCAAACCGATGAGCAGGATATTACGTTGAGAATCCATCGTTAGTTATCTCTGTCTTGTTTTTGGACTGGTGGAACGGGGTCATACCCCCCTTCATTCAAAGGGTGGCATTTTAATAGACGTTTGCCTGATAACCAACATCCTTTTACAAAACCGTGAGCTCTCAAAGCTTCTAGCGCGTAAGTGGAACAGGTTGGTGTGAACCGGCAACGAGGACCAATCAAAGGGCTGATAAACCAGCGATACAGATAAACGAGCCCAATGGCTATCCACGTGAAGGGCGAGACAGGCGTTGCCATAGCTTATCAAACAACTTAAAAATTTCCTCATTGCTTAAATCTTGCGCGCTTTTCTTCGCAATCACAACAAAATCTTTGTTTGGAAGCTGATGTTGATTGTTACGAAAGCTTTCACGAGCCAAACGCTTAAATCGGTTACGACCGACAGCCGTTTTGATTTGCTTTTTTGGAACCGCTAAACCTAATCGTGGGTGAGAAAGTTTGTTCTTGCGAGCAATGATGGTGAAATGAGGCGAGCCAGCTCGATGAGCTTGCTGGAAGACGTTTTGATAATGCTCGGGAGTTAACAAACGTAACTCCCGATTAAACGCGTACGTGTTCAAAATAAACTAGCGATTATTTTGATAGGCGCGCACGGCCTTTTGCACGACGTGCGTTGATAACTTTACGACCGTTCTTAGTTGCCATGCGAGCACGGAAGCCGTGAGTACGCTTGCGCTTTAGAACTGTAGGTTGAAAAGTGCGTTTCATGATAATTACCTTTACTGATCAGTAGTTTTAGGTTCTTGTTAAACCCGGCGTGGGTATTTGCTTTCTTATATAAAGAAGCTCTTTATATAGAGAAGGACAACCGACGCCTCTCAACAAAGAGGCGGAATTGTAATCACACTCACATAATGTGTCAATGACTCAATGAGTACGAAATTCCGGCCGGGCGATTATACGTAGTGTGAGTAAAATCTCAAGGATCAATCGATCCTGATGCTTGATCGTTACTCTATTCCTACTTGGTTAAGGAATTTTTTCAAACGAGGATCTTGTGGATTATCGAAGATATCCTGTGGAGAACCTTGCTCAACGATATTGCCTTCCGCCATGAAGATCACTCTATCAGCGACTTCTTTCGCGAATTGCATCTCGTGCGTCACCACCAGCATGGTTTGATGCTGATTAGCTAACTTCTTCATTAATGAGAGAACTTCTCCAACCCATTCCGGATCCAACGCAGAAGTTGGTTCGTCAAATAACAGCAGTTCTGGTTGCAGCGCCATCGCTCGGCCGATACCCACACGTTGTTGTTGGCCGCCAGACAATGCCGCTGGATAACTATCGCCTTTATCCCCAAGGCCGATGTCATCCAGAATTTGTTGCGCTCGTTTGAGAGCATCGGCTTTTTTCCAGCCTCGAACGGTCACTAGACCTTCGGCAATGTTCTGGCGCGCATTCATGTGGGCAAACAGGGCATAGTTTTGGAACACAAAGCCAGTTCGACGACGCAGCGCTAATACTTCGGCTTTAGTGTGTTTTTGAGTATCAACGGAGATGTCATCTATCGTGATACGACCTTCATCTGCTTGTTCTAGAAAGTTCACCGTACGCAGCAAGGTTGATTTACCCGTACCACTTGAGCCGATAATCACGATGATCTCACCTTGCTTAATATCGAGGTCGATGCCTTTCAGCACTTCAGTCTCACCAAAACGTTTGTGAATATTTTCTAATTTGATCATCGTACGTACGCCTTATTCAGTTTTGCTTCTGCCCAGATTTGTACGCGAGTCAAAATCACCACCACACCCCAGTAAATAAGAGCAACCGCAAGGAAAGCTTCAAAGAAACGGAAACTTGATGAGGCTTCCATCTGTGCTTTCGCCATGATTTCGGCCACACCAAGCGTGAAGGCGAGAGACGTTGACTTGATCATATCGATGAAATAGTTCATCAATGAAGGCAGTGCGACACGCGTTGCTTGAGGTAAAATGACGCGGCGCATCGCCTGAGATGTTGTCATACCCACCGACAAGCTCGCTTCCATCTGGCTACGATCAATACCAATAATGGCGGCACGAATACTTTCCGCCATATAAGCGGCAAAGTGCAGCGTTAAACCGATCACCGCTGCTGAGAAGGCATCAATACCCACCATCAATGGGAAAATTTGTGGTAAGCCGTAATAAAGCAGGAAAAGCTGAACTAAGAGAGGGGTGCCACGGAAGAAGCTGATGTACAGTTGGCTTAATTGATCCAGAACTGGCAGTTTAAATACGCGAATATTGGCTAAAATGACGGATAAAATCAGTGAAAACACCAATCCCCATGTCGCCATTTCCATGGTAGTGCCAAGATATTTCAGCAATATCGGCAGCAGTTCCAACATGTAATTAAAGTCAAATCCCATACGGCTTACCTAAAGGCTAGAGAAAAGAAAAGGTGGAAAACAAGTTCCACCTTTACGTAAGTTTATTTTAGTCCGAGAGTGATACCACTTTGCGGCCTAAAGTACAAAGAGTTCTTATTTCGTGATGTCAGCGCCAAACCACTTCACGGAAATTTTCTCTACTGTACCATCTGCGCGCATCTCAGCCAGTGCTTTGTTTACTTCTTCTTGCAGCTTACGACCTTTCTCGTTGTCAACGAAAGGCCATGCGTTTTGAATGGTCTCAAACGGTTCGCCTGCCAATTCCAGAGGAAGGCCAGTTTTCTTAATCAGCTCTAACGCAGAAAGACGATCCATTACAAACGCGTCTGCACGACCGAGCGCCACGTCATGTTCGATACCTGTGTCGTACGTTTTAATGTTGATCTTGCCGTCTTTGTCGTATTGACGCAGCAGTTGCTCGAAGTTAGATCCTAGGTTCACCGCAACGGTTTTACCCGCGAGATCGTCAACACCTTTAATGCTGTCGTTACCTTTACGCACGGTAATTTGTGCGCCATCTACAACGTAAGGGTCAGCAAATAGGTATTTGGCTTTACGCTCATCAGTCATGGTGATTTGGTTGGAGATCGTATCGATGCGACCGGTTTCTAGCAGACCAAATAAACCAGAGAAGTTAGCGGTTACGTATTCGATTTTGTAATCGTTGCGTTTGCCGATTTCATCCCACATGTCGACTTCAAAGCCTTGTAGCTTATCTTGCTTTACAAAAGTAAACGGGAAGTAGCGACCTGACATACCAACTTTGACTTCAGTAGCGGCTTGTACGGTTGCTGCCGACAGTGCAATGGCTGCAACGGCAACCTTAATCCAGTTTTTCATAATACATCTCCATAATTTTATGGTTGGAAATACTACTGTTAGTTAGCTCAATTAAATAAATAACCAAGAGCAATAACCTAGACCTGTGAGTTATTAGATAATAGAAGAAGAATGTTAAATGTGACGAAAATGCGAACTGAACCAGGGGAAATGATCGACAAAATCAGCATTGGGAATAAAATAATACACAGACTTATCACCAATCACTCGATCTTGTGAATTTTGCCCAATTGTGGATCGTTGTGTGGGCAAATTTGGGGCAAGGTGTGTTGATCTCATCAAGTTTGCAGAAATAATTGTGAATAACTTGGATCTTATTCACTGGATCGTCGATCAATCGCTGGCGATCTTGGTTATCAACAGGTAAAATTGCCAGTCTTTTCCGATAATTCAATTACTCAGTGGGGGCACCGTGTCATCTTCGCTTTGGCTGCAATGTTTGCAGCAGCTTCAAGAAGAGCTACCAGCTACAGAATTCAGCATGTGGGTTCGTCCGCTACAAGCGGAGCTCAATGACAATACTCTCACTCTATTCGCGCCAAACCGCTTTGTGTTGGACTGGGTGCGTGATAAGTATCTGAACAATATTACTCGCTTACTGCAGGAATACTGTGGTGGCGACATTCCTAACTTACGCTTTGAAGTGGGGAGTCGACCTGTCTCTGCTCCAAAACCAGCGCCGACACGTACGCCTGCAGATGTGGCTGCGGAGTCATCTGCACCTGCGCAATTACAGGCGCGTAAGCCAGTACACAAAACCTGGGATGACGACGCTCAAGCGATTGCGGCGATCAATCACCGCTCAAACATGAACCCAAAACACAAGTTCGACAACTTTGTTGAAGGTAAGTCGAACCAACTGGGTTTGGCTGCGGCGCGTCAGGTATCGGATAACCCAGGTGCAGCTTACAACCCACTATTCCTATACGGCGGCACGGGTTTGGGTAAAACCCACTTATTGCATGCGGTGGGTAACGCGATTGTGGATAACAACCCGAACGCGAAAGTGGTCTACATGCACTCAGAGCGTTTTGTGCAAGACATGGTGAAAGCGCTGCAAAACAATGCGATTGAAGAATTCAAACGCTACTACCGCAGTGTGGATGCACTCCTTATCGATGACATCCAATTCTTTGCTAATAAAGAACGTTCGCAAGAAGAATTCTTCCATACCTTCAACGCACTATTGGAAGGTAACCAGCAGATCATCTTAACGTCTGACCGTTATCCTAAAGAGATTAATGGCGTTGAAGATCGTCTTAAATCTCGCTTTGGTTGGGGGCTTACTGTTGCGATCGAGCCGCCTGAGCTTGAAACGCGTGTGGCGATCTTGATGAAAAAAGCCGAAGATCACCAAATCCACCTTGCTGATGAAGTGGCATTCTTCATTGCCAAGCGTCTGCGTTCGAACGTTCGTGAGCTAGAAGGTGCACTGAACCGCGTTATCGCTAACGCGAACTTTACTGGCCGTCCAATTACGATTGATTTTGTTCGTGAAGCGCTGCGCGATCTGCTTGCTCTACAAGAGAAGCTGGTGACGATCGATAACATTCAAAAGACCGTGGCGGAATACTACAAGATTAAAGTGGCGGACTTGCTGTCTAAGCGTCGTTCTCGTTCTGTAGCGCGTCCTCGTCAGCTGGCTATGGCGTTAGCAAAAGAGCTAACCAACCACAGTTTGCCTGAAATTGGCGATGCGTTTGGTGGCCGCGATCATACGACCGTACTTCATGCGTGTCGCAAGATTGAGCAGCTGCGTGAAGAGAGCCACGATATTAAAGAAGATTACTCTAACTTGATTCGCACCCTGTCCTCGTAATCGGTTAGAATAACGGTATTCTAAGCAAATCATTTATTGAGCTGACAGCGTAAAGAGCCAAGCATGAAATTTACCATTGAACGTAGTCATTTAATCAAACCGCTACAGCAGGTTTCGGGCGCTTTAGGTGGCCGACCAACTCTGCCAATCCTGGGTAACCTACTTCTTAAAGTAGAAGAGAACGTGTTGTCGATGACGGCAACCGATCTTGAAGTAGAGTTAGTAAGCAAAGTGACGCTAGAAGGTGATTTTGAAGCGGGCAGCATTACCGTTCCTTCGCGTAAGTTTCTCGATATCTGCCGTGGTTTACCGGACGATGCGATCATCACATTTGTTTTAGAAGGTGATCGCGTACAAGTTCGCTCTGGTCGCAGCCGTTTCTCATTGGCAACGCTTCCTGCGAACGATTTCCCCAATATTGAAGACTGGCAAAGTGAAGTGGAAGTATCACTGAGCCAAGCCGATCTACGTACGCTGATCGACAAAACTCAGTTCTCGATGGCGAATCAAGACGTTCGTTACTACCTCAACGGTATGTTGTTTGAAATTGACGGTACCACGCTACGCAGCGTGGCGACGGACGGCCACCGTATGGCGGTATCGCAAACTCAGCTAGGTGCGGATTTTGCGCAGAAGCAAATCATCGTGCCACGCAAAGGTGTGCAAGAATTAGTGAAGTTGATGGATGCACCAGAGCAGCCCGTAGTACTTCAGATCGGTAGCTCCAATGTTCGTGCTGAGGTGAATAACTTTACTTTTACCTCTAAGTTGGTTGATGGTCGTTTCCCTGACTACCGCCGCGTATTGCCTCAGAGCACCAATAAGACCCTAATAGCAAGTTGTGACGAGTTGCGCCAAGCCTTTTCTCGTGCTGCGATTCTTTCCAACGAAAAATTCCGTGGCGTGCGTGTGAATCTGGCTGATACTGAAATGCGCATAACCGCGAATAACCCAGAACAAGAAGAAGCGGAAGAGATGCTTGATGTGACCTTTGAAGGTGACGCCATCGAAATCGGCTTTAACGTAAGCTATGTGCTTGATGTTCTGAACACGTTGCGTTGTGAAAATGTACGTGTGTCGATGTCGGATGCTAACGCTAGCGCATTGATTGAAAATGCCGACGATGACAGTGCCATGTACGTGGTGATGCCAATTCGTCTATAAGCCAACTGAATGCCTCTTTCTCGTCTCATCATTCAGCAGTTTCGAAACATTAAAGCCTGTGATATTGAGTTATCAGCAGGCTTTAACTTTCTTATCGGGCCGAACGGCAGCGGTAAAACCAGTGTCTTAGAAGCGGTTTACCTGCTCGGGCATGGCCGCTCATTCAAGAGCTCTCTCACCGGACGAGTGATACAAAATGAGTGTGACGAACTGTTTGTTCATGGTCGTTTTTTGAACTCGGATCAATTTGAGCTACCTATCGGCATTAATAAGCAGCGTGATGGCTCAACAGAGGTTAAAATAGGCGGTCAATCTGGACAAAAATTAGCGCAGTTGGCACAAGTTCTGCCTCTGCAGTTGATACACCCAGAAGGGTTTGATTTACTGACAGATGGCCCTAAACATCGTCGTGCGTTTATTGATTGGGGCGTGTTTCATACCGAGCCCGCTTTTTATCAAGCATGGGGAAGGTTCAAGCGCCTTAACAAGCAGCGCAACGCGTTGTTGAAAACCGCCAATAGTTATCGTGAACTCAGTTATTGGGATCAGGAAATGGCAGGGTTGGCTGAAAACATCAGCCAATGGCGAGCAAGTTACATCGAGCAGATGAAAACCGTCGCAGAAACTATCTGTCAGACATTTTTGCCAGAATTTGAGATCCAATTGAAGTATTATCGTGGCTGGGATAAAGACACCCCATACCACGAGATACTAGAAAAGAATTTTGAGCGTGATCAGGCATTGGGATACACCTTTAGTGGCCCAAACAAAGCTGATTTGCGCATTAAAGTGAACGGAACGCCCGTTGAAGATGTTCTGTCACGCGGTCAATTAAAACTCATGGTGTGTGCATTGCGTGTCGCGCAAGGGCAACACCTGACAGAGATGACCGGTAAACAATGCATTTACCTAATTGATGACTTCGCGTCGGAATTAGATAGCCAACGTCGCAAGCGTCTTGCTGACTGCTTAAAAGAGACGGGCGCACAAGTATTTGTAAGCTCTATCACTGAAAGCCAAATCGCCGATATGTTGGACGATAACGGTAAATTGTTTCATGTGGAACATGGCAGGATAGAGTCAAACTAGAAGAGAGAAACTCATGTCTGAAAATTACGATTCATCGAGTATTAAGGTACTGAAGGGTCTGGATGCGGTACGTAAGCGTCCAGGAATGTACATCGGCGATACGGACGACGGCACCGGCCTTCACCACATGGTTTTCGAGGTGGTGGATAACTCAATTGATGAAGCGTTGGCAGGTCACTGTAAAGACATCGTTGTGACAATTCATGAGGATAACTCGGTTTCCGTTAGCGATGATGGTCGTGGCATTCCAACAGAAATCCACTCAGAGGAAAATGTCTCTGCAGCAGAAGTAATCATGACGGTACTTCACGCGGGTGGTAAGTTCGACGATAACTCATACAAAGTATCGGGTGGTCTTCACGGGGTAGGTGTTTCAGTGGTAAACGCGCTATCTGAGAAAGTTGAGCTGACGATTCATCGTGGTGGCCATATCCATACGCAAACCTACCGCCATGGTGAGCCTCAAGCGCCACTAGCCGTTGTGGGTGATACGGATAAAACCGGTACGCAAATTCGTTTCTGGCCAAGTGCCGAGACCTTCTCTAACACTGAGTTCCACTATGACATTCTGGCGAAACGCCTGCGTGAACTGTCATTCCTGAACTCTGGTGTATCGATCAAATTGGTTGATGAGCGTGAAGCGGACAAACATGATCACTTCATGTATGAAGGTGGTATTCAAGCGTTCGTTGATCACCTAAACACCAACAAAACGCCAATCATCGAAAAAATCTTCCACTTTAACTCAGAGCGTGAAGATGGCATTTCAGTTGAAGTGGCGATGCAATGGAACGATGGTTTCCAAGAGAATATCTTCTGTTTTACCAACAATATCCCACAGCGTGATGGTGGTACTCACCTTGCTGGTTTCCGTGCTGCGTTAACACGTACATTGAACAGCTTTATGGATAAAGAAGGTTTCTCTAAGAAAGCAAAAACAGCGACTTCAGGCGACGATGCGCGTGAAGGTCTAACTGCGGTTGTTTCGGTGAAAGTGCCTGATCCTAAGTTCTCAAGCCAAACCAAAGACAAACTGGTTTCTTCTGAAGTGAAATCAGCGGTTGAATCAGCAATGGGTGAAAAACTGTCTGAGTTCCTGATTGAGAACCCGACAGAAGCGAAGATGGTTTGTTCGAAAATCATCGATGCAGCACGTGCACGTGAAGCAGCGCGTAAAGCTCGTGAAATGACGCGCCGTAAAGGTGCACTAGACTTAGCTGGCCTTCCAGGTAAACTTGCAGACTGTCAGGAAAAAGATCCGGCACTCTCTGAACTATACATAGTGGAGGGTGATTCGGCAGGCGGCTCCGCAAAACAAGGCCGTAACCGTAAGAACCAAGCAATCCTACCGCTAAAAGGTAAGATTCTTAACGTAGAAAAAGCACGTTTCGACAAGATGCTGTCTTCGCAAGAAGTAGCAACGCTGATCACTGCACTTGGTTGTGGTATCGGTCGTGACGAGTACAATCCGGACAAGCTGCGTTACCACAACATCATCATCATGACCGATGCCGATGTCGATGGTTCGCACATCCGTACGCTACTATTGACCTTCTTCTACCGTCAAATGCCAGAGCTTATCGAGCGTGGTTACGTGTACATCGCTCAGCCACCACTTTACAAAGTAAAAAAAGGCAAACAAGAGCAGTACATCAAAGACGAAGAAGCGATGAACCAATACCAAGTATCATTGGCTCTGGATAATGCATCGCTACACGTAAACGCAGAAGCACCAGCATTGGCAGGTGAAGCACTAGAGAAGCTTGTTCAACAGTACAATGCGGGTATTAAACTGGCGGAACGTATGAGCCGTCGTTACCCAAGTGCTTTGGTAAACGAGTTGATTTACACTCCTCGTCTAACGCCTGAGCAATGCCATGACGCATCAGTTGTTGAAGCGTGGACGAAGCAGCTTATTGAGCAGTTGAATGCGAAAGAAGTGGGTGCGAGCCAATACAGCTACGAAGTTGAACAGCACGAAGAACTAGGCTTAAACTTGCCTAAGATCGTGGTTCGTACTCACGGTGTGACGCACGAACATGCAATTAGCATCGATTTCCTAAACTCGAAAGAGTACGGCAAATTGGCTGATCTATCAGAAGCACTGGATGGGCTTCTGGAAGAAGGCGCGTACATCAAACGTGGTGAGCGTACGATGCCAGTAGCAAGCTTTGCAGAAGCGCTTGATTGGTTGGTTAAAGAGTCAATGCGTGGTCTGAGCCGTCAGCGTTACAAAGGTCTAGGTGAGATGAACCCAGATCAGCTGTGGGAAACGACTATGGACCCAGAAACGCGTCGCATGATGCAAGTAACGATTGAGGATGCGGTAGGCGCAGACCAATTGTTCACAACACTGATGGGTGACCAAGTAGAACCTCGTCGTAACTTCATCGAAGAAAACGCGCTGAAAGTAGCGAACTTAGACGTGTAACGACAACTTGTCTTAATAGAAAAAAGCAGCGAGAAATCGCTGCTTTTTTTTTTGTTTTAACCACCAATGAAAATCGCCACTTTCTGCCAAGACTTTGGTTTTTCTGGTGCTAATTGCCAATAACCTGATCAAGCTTGCCATTTTATTTCTGTTTTCTTTTTTTCTCGCCATTTTGTTCGCTTGGGCGCTTTTGCTTTCTTTTTTCTGCTCGCTATAGTGCTGAAGAGCTGATGAATAAGGAGGTTGAGAAAATGGTGATGACTTTCCTGAACTAAGCCGGAGGTGATGCACTTCCGGTTCAATGCACTGAATTTATTTGTAAGACAAGGCATTAAGAAGGAAATAATCATGTTTGAACGCTGGTTCTCGGCGTACTGTTTGGCGCTGCGAACTTGGTGGTTAACCAGTCGCTTTTTAACCTATCAATCACCACTAAGGTTGTTATCGCTATTTGAAATCTGCGAGCAACAGGCCCATTGCCGTAACCGAGCTCGTATTGCGGTTGGGGACACGGTTCGCTTAGTGGATGTTGAACGCGCCTATCAATATCGCATGACGTTAGTCAGCTCGCGCAAGGGGCAACCGATGACAGGTATGCTCGCGGTCGATTCTTATTTGGGGTCTCGATTGTTAGGTCGAGCTAAAAATGATGCGCTCGAAGTGGAAATTTTTAATCAGCGACGCTGCTTTGTGATTACTGAAATTGTTCATCAATCACAGCCACCAGCTCAGAAAATGCTGTGTGGCTGTCTGTTGTGCCAATAAATAGAGGTGAAGTCATGAGTAAGAAAGACAAGAAACAACCACAGTTGAGTCTGAAAGAAAAGCGTAAGTTAAAACAGGAAAAGGCGGCAGAAAAGGGCGTTGTAAAAGCGCGTAAATCCTCCCGCAAGTAGAGTGCAGATTGAGCCCACCAGAAAGGTGGGCTTTTTAATACCGATCGCAAAGCGAGGGTAAACTGACCTTTCTGGGGAGATAGCGAGCGCACTTAAAATTTTTTATTTTTTCCCTTGAAAGTCATTTTTGACGACCTTATATCTAGTTGTGAAGAGGATGACTGGCTTGCTAGAGACTAGAAGACAGCCCTCTGGAATCGCTAAAACGAGATCGCTCAAAAGAGGATATGGCGTTTTAGCACACAACTTAAACCTTTAGATTTCCTATCATGTCTCCGAGCCAAATGATGGCCTGCGGAATGATAAGAATCTCTTAGCTCGGCGTTGGTTTTTGCATAAACACGCCTGTGAGATGAACGTCATCTGAGCTAAGACTATTGCTTAATTAAGAGGATAGATTTATGCGTAACGTAGATTTCTCACCACTATACCGTAATGCAATTGGCTTTGATCGTCTGCTAAACCTGATGGAAGCGAATACAGCGAAAAATACTTCTGGCGGTTACCCTCCGTACAACATTGAGCAAAAAGACGAGCATAACTACCGTATTACTATGGCAGTTGCTGGCTTCTCTGAAGACCAACTCGATCTGACTCAAAACGAAAACATGTTGATTGTGAAGGGCGAACGCAAAGCAGAAGAAGGCAAAAACTATGTGTACCAAGGCATTGCTGAGCGCGATTTTGAACGTAAGTTCCAACTAGCGGACTATGTAAAAGTGACTGGCGCTTCAATGGAAAATGGCCTACTACACATTGACTTGGTTCGTGAAATTCCAGAAGCAATGCAACCACGTAAAATTGCTATCGGTGGCAACAACCTGCTAGAAAGCAACTAATCGGCAAGTTATTTGCCCTATAGAGTGAGAAAGAGCGCCAGTTGGCGCTCTTTTTAATTTGTGTCTTTGATGCGGGAGTTTGCTTTACTGACCTTGTTGGTAAGCCTTTTCGACTTCTTCCGCGATAATCGCGATACCTTTCTGCATCATCTCATCGTCTTGAACGTAGTTCATGCGTAAGCACTGATGAGCGTGGTCCCATTCGTCTTTCTGGCCAATAAAGAAGTATTCACCCGGGACTATCAATACACCACGCGCTTTCAAGCGTTGGTACAGTTCCATTGTTGTTATTGGCAGCTCATCAAACCATAACCACAAGAAGATCGCCCCTTCAGGTTTGTGAATACGGAAGCGCTCATCGGTAATCGCTTCTTGCAGCAGTTCAACCGCACGTTGCGACTTCTGCTTGTAAAACGGCTTAATCACCTCTGAACTCAGTTTAAGCAGGTCGCCTTTAGCGATGATGTGGTTTGCCAGCGCTGGACCCACACTGCCTGGTGCTAGGCTGATGATGCCGTTCATATTGGTTAACGCTTGAGTGATTTCTTCACTCGCAATCACAATCCCGCAACGCACGCCAGGCAAGCCAAGTTTGGATAGGCTCATGCACAAGATGGTGTTTTCATTCCAGAACGGTTCGACATCTTCAAAGATGATGTTCGGGAACGGCAAGCCGTAGGCGTTATCGATGATCAGTGGGATGTTGTTTTCACGTGCGAGTTTGTCCAGTTTACGCACTTCTTCGTCTGTCAGTACGTTACCCGTTGGGTTGGTTGGGCGAGATGCGCAGATTGCCGCAACAGAATCGTCGACGGTTAGCTGTTCAAAATCGACGTGGTATTTAAACAATCCGTTATCTAACAGCTCGATTTCTGGGTGGTAAGAGACAAAAATATCTTCATCAATGCCAGCATCACCATAGCCGATGTACTCAGGCGCGATAGGCAGTAGCACCTTCTTATGCGAACCGTCAGGCTGTTTACCTGCGAGTAAGTTGAACAAGTAGAAGAAGCCACTTTGGCTGCCGTTAGTTAGGCTGATGTTCTTCTCTGAAATCTCCCAACCGTAAGTTTCACGGAATAACTGAGCCAGCGCTTTCACGAACGCGTCTTTACCCTGTGGCCCATCGTAGTTGGCGAGTGCGGCGACGAGTTCGCCACTGGCGAGCATTTCCTCACTGGCTTGGTGAAAGTAATCGAGCATGGCAGGAATGGCGGCTGGGTTACCTCCACCGAGCATGATGGCACCTGGTGTGCGTAGACCATCATTCAAATCGTCCATTAACTGCGTGATACCTGAATACTGATTAAATTTTTCACCAAACTTTGAGAACTGCATGCTGACTGATACCTAATTCATTGTGATTGCTTATGTGTATTGAATGCTGATGAAACATCAGCTTATAGAGTAATACTTGACCTTACCCTAATGTTATTACGACGCAAAGTGTGAATTTACTCGAAGAAGAAAAAAGTTTGTCATCAGACCAGATGATGGGGATATGAGCAGTGAATAAAAAAGGGAAGCGAAATGCTTCCCTTGCTGGTGGAGTGAATCGGCTATTCGCCAGTGTAGACGATCAGCACTTTGTCGTCGTGGTATTGGCGTTCGAATGCGTAATAACCTTCTTGGTTGCGAGTAATGTGCTTACCTTGCGCAACCGCTGGGTGGCGTTTACGGAATTCCCCCAACTTTTGCCAATGTTGCACTAGATCTTCACGCTCGCCATGAATCTTATCCCATGGCATATCAGAGCGAGTACCTTGAGTAGGGTCGGAACCGGTAATACCAAAGTCACGAGCAATCTCATCGCCGTAGTAGATTTGCACTGCACCTGGCGCCAGCATCAACGCATTGGCAGCGCGTGCTTGGTCATCGAAGCTGCGGCTGCGTGCCGACCAAAACAGTTGAGTATCGTGCGAAGACAGGTAACTCAACACGTTGAACTCAGGATCGGAGTTAATACGTTCCGCGTAGCGGCGATAATCGCTATCGAGTTGAGCAAAGCATTTCAGCGCTTTTGGTGCTACATCAGATTGGAACTCGAAGTTGATGATGGAATCGAAGCCGTTATCGAAATACGGGCTTTTCACCACGCTGTGCGCCCATACTTCACCCGTCATCCAGAAAGGTAGGTCATCCAAGGCTTTGTCTGGGTTGTTTTGCTTCCACTGGGCAAGCGCTTGAGTGGTGCTGGCTTTCAGCTCTGCCCACGCTTCCATTTCAACGTGTTTGGCCGTGTCGACACGGAAGCCATCAATGCCATAGTCGCGCACCCAATCGGATAACCACTTAATCAGATGCTCACGCGGAGTTTGCAGCTCATCTTGCGCATTGGTGCCTTTATTGCGGAAGAAGTTTGGCAATCCGGTTTTCTGAGTCGATTCGGTTTTGAGATCCGGTAGGTAGTTCAAAGACATGGTGATGTCGTTGTAGCCCGGAGCATCGTAGTCGCCAATGTCGGTACGGATCCAATCTTTACCCCACCATTTATCCCACGCTTCGCTATCAGCGTATTTGATGTAATCGTTGAAGCTGTGCCAGCTTTGTCCTGATTTTGGCTGCCAGTCGGTCCATTTTTCACCAAGGACTTCTTTGGCTTCTTGGTCATCAAGGTAAAGTTGACCAAAGCCGAATTCCTGCATGTCTGCTAATGTTGCGTAGCCAGTGTGGTTCATGACCACATCCCAAATCACGCGGATGCCTTTCTTGTGCGCAGTATCGACGAAGGTTCTGAGTTCATCGTCGGTACCCATGTTGGCATCAAGCTTGGTCCAATCTTGATGGTAGTAGCCGTGGTAGCCGTAGTGTTTAAAGTCACCTTTGTCACCGCCGCCAACCCAGCCATGGATTTGTTCCAGTGGTGAGGTTATCCAGATAGCATTCACACCAAGCGATTCGATGTAATCGAGTTTTTTCGTCACACCCGCTAAGTCACCACCATGGAAGGTACCAATCTCGTATTTTCCGTCTTTGCTGCGACCGTAGCTGTTGTCGTTGTCTGGGTTGCCGTTATAGAAGCGGTCAGTCATGACGAAGTACACCGTCGCGTTATCCCAGGTGAAAGGTTTTTCTGCTTGTTGCTCAACCTCTTCTAGTAACAATAGACCTTGGCTCATAGGGCCCGGCTGCATGGTTACGCTGCCATTTGTAACTATAGTTTCTTGTCCGGTTAAGGCATCGCGAACGACAGTGCCATCATTAAAGGTTTGCTCAACGTTGATGGTTTTTGGCGCGTCAGTTGCGACAGGGCAAGAGTAGGTGATGTCTTGGTTCTGTTTGGGTTTGAGCCTAACAGTTAGCTCGTTAGTAGTTGGGTTGAGCGTAAACTGATAGGTGTTGGCTTTGAAGATGCGCAGCGGCATTTGGGCATCTGTGGCACAATTATCCATTTTTAATGGACGATTGAATTTGATGCGAGCTTCTTCTGCTAGAGCAAAGCTGCTGCCGCAGGTTTGGTTACTGTCGGCAATGGTAAAGGTATAGCTGCCTTTTTCGAGTTTTTGCTCGGCGACAAGTAAGCCGTTAGAGTTTTGTTCGAAGACGGCTGTATCGTCTCCAACGCTCAGTACGATAGCATTTTCTGGAATCTGGCTGCAGGCGCTCAATAGTCCAATAGAGAGTGCGAGAATTGTTTTTTTCATTGTGTCCTTCCCCCGAATAAACAGTCCAGTTATAGCAAAACTGAGCCTCTACAATCCGAGCTCTACACCAACAAGTTAAACGCGTCTCACCCTACAAATTTTAGTCTTGTTCACAAAATGAATAATAAGCGTCACCTTCATCGGTTTGAAGGCAACAAAAAAGGGAAGCAGATGCTTCCCTTTTACTTATTTCTTAATCACTTCGAAGAGTAATGAATTACTTTTGAAGGACAGAGATATCTGCGACCTGTAAGAACAGGTTGCGCAGGTTGTTCAGCAATGTCAGACGGTTCTTCTTAAGTGCTTCGTCGTCTGCCATTACCATTACGTTATCGAAGAACGCATCCACTGGCTCACGTAGATCTGCTAGCTTGCTTAGGGCTTCTTGGTAGTTACCTGTAGCAAATGCTGGCTCTAGCGCTTCCGTCATTACTTCAACGCTTTCTGCTAGTGCTTTCTCTGCGTCTTCTTGTAGAAGTGCTAGGTCGATGTCTGCTGCTAGTTCGCCGTCGAATTTCGCTAGGATGTTACCAACACGTTTGTTCGCTGCTGCTAGAGACTCTGCCGCTTCCAGTTCACGGAAGTGAGAAACCGCTTTAACTCGTTGGTCGAAGTCTGCTGGTTTAGTCGGGCGACGCGCTAGAACTGCTTGAATGATGTCTACGCTGAAGCCTTCGTCTTGGTACCAAGCGCGGAAACGACCAAGCATGAACTCGATAACGTCTTGTTCAACGTTGTCGTTGGTTAGGCGGTCGCCAAACAGTGACTTCGCTTTCGCTACTAGGTCAACAAGATCTAGGTTGTAGCCGTATTCAACGATGATACGTAGTACACCTAGAGATGCGCGGCGTAGTGCGAATGGGTCGCTGCCTTTAGGCGCTTGACCAATACCGAAGATACCTACAATAGTGTCTAGCTTGTCTGCCATTGCAACTGCTGTTGAAACGCCGTTTGATGGCAGTTCATCACCTGCGAAACGAGGCATGTATTGCTCGTTCAGTGCGACTGCAACTTCTTCTGCTTCACCGTCGTGGCGAGCGTAGTGCATACCCATAACACCTTGAGTATCCGTGAATTCGAATACCATTGAGGTCATTAGGTCACATTTTGCTAGTAGACCAGCACGCTTTGATTTCTCAACGTCAGCACCGATTTGCTCTGCAATGTAGCCAGCAAGTTCTGTGATGCGGTCTGTTTTGTCTTTGATCGTACCCAGTTGCTTTTGGAAGATCGCTTGCTCTAGTTCAGGCAGACGGTCGATAAGCGGACGCTTACGGTCTGTGTTGAAGAAGAACTCTGCGTCAGCAAGACGAGGACGAACCACTTTCTCGTTACCTTCGATTACGTAACGAGGTTCTTTTGATTCGATGTTCGATACGAAGATGAAGTTAGGTAGTAGCTTCTTGTTTTCGTCATAAACAGGGAAGTACTTCTGGTCACCTTTCATGGTGTAAACCAACGCTTCAGAAGGCACTTTTAGGAACTCTTCTTCGAACTTCGCGGTTAGTACCACTGGCCATTCAACCAGAGACGTGACTTCTTCTACTAGGTCATCTTCTAGGTCAGCGATACCGCCAACCGCTGCTGCCGCTTTTTGTGCGTCAGCTAGGATGATTGCTTTACGCGCTTCGTAATCTGCCATTACTTTACCGCGCTCTTCTAGGATCGCAGGGTATTGCTCAGCAGAATCGATAGTGAACTCTTGTTCACCCATGAAGCGGTGACCACGGATAGTGCGGTCAGAAGCGACACCAAGGATCTCGCCTTCGATTAGGTCGCTGCCCATCAGCATGGTTAGCGTCTTAACTGGACGGATGAACTGAGTTGTTTTGTTACCCCAGCGCATTGGTTTTGCGATAGGTAGGTTTGCTAGTGCTTTCGCTGCAAGTTCAACAACGATCTCAGACGTTGGCTGACCTTTCACTTCTTGTTTGAACAGTAGCCATTCGCCTTTATCTGTAACCATGCGCTCTGCTTGGTCAACAGAAATACCACAACCGCGTGCCCAGCCTTGAGCCGCTTTGGTTGGGTTGCCTTCCGCGTCAAACGCTGCAGAAACCGCAGGGCCACGTTTTTCAACGATTTTGTCTGATTGGCTTTCTGCTAGTGCCGCGACTTTAAGTGCAAGACGACGAGGAGCCGCAAACCATTTTACGCCTTCGTGAGCTAGCTCAGCGCCTTTTAGTTCTGCTTCGAAGTTTGCTGCGAATGCTTCAGCTAGCGTACGAAGTTGCGTTGGTGGTAGCTCTTCTGTACCTAGCTCGATTAGAAATTCTTTTGCCATGTTCTCTACCCCTTACGCTTGTTCTTTCTTACACATTGGGAAGCCAAGAGCTTCACGCGATGCGTAGTATGCTTCTGCTACTGACTTAGTCAGATCGCGAATGCGCAAGATGTATCGCTGACGTTCAGTTACTGAGATCGCTTTACGCGCGTCTAGTAGGTTGAATGCGTGACCTGCTTTTAGGATGCGCTCGTAAGCAGGTAATGGCAGTGGCTTTTCAAGCTCAAGCAACTCTTTACACTCTTTCTCACACTGTTCGAAGAAACCAAATAGGAATTCAACGTCTGCGTGCTCGAAGTTGTAAGTCGATTGCTCTACTTCGTTTTGGTGGAAGATATCACCGTAAGTCACTTTGCTGCCGTCTGGTGCGATGTTCCAAACTAGGTCGTAAACCGAGTCTACTTCTTGGATGTACATTGCTAGACGCTCGATACCGTAAGTGATTTCGCCAGTGACTGGTTTACACTCAAGGCCGCCAACTTGTTGGAAGTACGTAAACTGAGTTACTTCCATACCGTTTAGCCAAACTTCCCAGCCTAGACCCCATGCGCCTAGTGTTGGGTTTTCCCAGTTGTCTTCTACGAAACGGATGTCGTGTACAAGAGGGTCAATACCAAGAACTTCAAGGGAGCCAAGGTACAACTCTTGAATATTGTCAGGCGATGGTTTTAGCGCTACTTGGAATTGGTAGTAGTGCTGAAGACGGTTAGGGTTTTCACCGTAACGGCCATCAGTAGGACGACGTGAAGGTTGTACGTAAGCTGTCGACATTGGCTCTGGGCCAAGCGCTCGTAGACAGGTCATTGGGTGAGAGGTACCCGCACCCACTTCCATATCTAGCGGTTGAACAATGGTACAACCATTTTGAGCCCAATAATCCTGCAGCGCGAGGATCATTCCCTGGAAGGTTTTGATATCGTATTTTTGCATAAGTCAGGTTCGCGCGATTCTCTTGTTACTCGTTAATTCGTCATCTATGCCGAGTTTTTCAACTCTAACAACGGCGATAAAGAGTAATTACGGTTGAATAAATTAACAATCTAGTATAACCAGATATTGAGCATGGGAGTAGAGCTAATCTTGATTAATTCGTGGGCGATTTTCTCCTTTAATGAATTTTTACCGCGTTATCTGCTGTATTTTTCTTAAAAGGGAGTTTTTGCCTGCTTTGGCTCTTGAGAAGCGCAACAAAGGTGGCTAGAATTGCGCCTGTCTTTGGGGAGTAGCTTACCTGATGAAGTTTCTGTTTCATCTGGTTCGTCCGTCAACATAATTGGTGCAAAATCACCATGGCGTTCGAGACTTGAAGCCTTTCAAGTTTAGCAAGACCTTAGACAAATCATCACGAACCGGGGTAGGGGCGTGAGGTTTGTCTTTGGTTAAATATAATAATCCCTGCCCCAATGAGCATGTCGTGAGCGTTTTAGCTATTTCAATTACTACTGTAGCGTTAGCAGAAATTGGCGATAAGACCCAATTGCTATCTCTATTACTCGCAAGTCGTTACCGCAAACCAATCCCAATTATTGCAGCAATCTTTTTGGCAACCATTGCCAACCACGCTTTGGCTGCATGGTTAGGTGTGGTTGTCGCTGACTATTTATCACCTGAGATTTTAAAGTGGGTGCTGGTGGTCAGTTTTGTCGCGATGGCGACTTGGGTGTTGATTCCTGATAAGTTGGATGATGACGAACAGATTTCAAACCGAGGTCCTTTCATTGCCAGCTTTATTGCTTTCTTTGTGGCTGAGATTGGCGATAAAACTCAGATCGCCACTTCTATCCTAGGCGCGCAGTACGCGGATGCGCTGAGTTGGGTCATACTTGGCACGACCATTGGTATGTTGTTGGCTAACGTGCCTGTGGTGTTAATTGGTAAGCTTTCAGCAGACAAGATGCCCCTGGGGTTGATTCGTAAAGTCACCGCTATTTTGTTCGTGTTGTTGGCGATTGGTGCGGCCTTCTTTTAATGTTTTTAGGCGGATAACGCAGCCTGAAAATGGAAAATGTTATCCGCGAACAATCGTTAAAATGATGCAAATAATCAATAACTAGCGAATTAGTGGCATAGTTCAAACTCTGACTTAAAATCGCTCCGTAGCGTGACGGATGACATATTAGTGTCATACTTGTCATGGTAGTTTAATGGTGTGAATGATAGCGAGAGGGCAAGTTTATGCTTACACGTTACATGGGGATGACCCCAAAGAGTCAGAGTTATTTATTCACCTTTGGTTTGGCGCTGTGCTTGTTAGCGATGGTACTGACTGATATGTGGTTGCCGATTGTGGCAGGATCGTTCGTTCTTACTGGATTAACAGTAGAGGCGTGGATTCGCGTAGCCCACATCATTCCTATGCATGAAGAGATGCGGGCAATGAAAAAACAACTCAACAAGCTCCAATCAGAAGTTCGCACACTCGAATACGATGAATAAACAAACGGCAGCCAATCGGCTGCCGTTTTTAATTCGACCAGATTATTCCAATCCTTTCTTGATCAGGTACTGATACGGAACTTGCTCCGTTTGTGCTGCAATTAATTGGTGATCCATAAAACGGCAGAAACTCGGAATGTCTCGAGTCGTGGATGGGTCATCTGCTTTGACCAGCAAAATCTCACCATCTTGCATGTTGCGAATTGTCTTCCTGACCATCATCACTGGCTCTGGGCAGCGCAGTCCTTCCGCCTCTAATGTCTTTGTTGCCAGTTCAGGATTAAAGCTCATAGTGTGATTCTCGTAACTAACTTAGCGGTGAATTCTACGTTCGTTGAAAAAATATTCAATAACCACTTGGCAAACGGAATTTTTTGTTTTACCTTAAATTAACAATTTGGTAACAACTGGCAAGGGAGAGGCAATGTTAACAGCGTTAGACAGACTTACGATTTACTCCGTACTTTGTTTTATCTCGTTTTGTGCTTTGGTACTCAGAACGCCAGCTGACACCTCTTTGATGCCTCTTTTAGGCATGGTTGCCACTATTATTGGGATTTGGATCGAGATGCGCAAATGGTCAGGTGCATCTGAGCAAGAAAATTAGCGCTTTTTGCTTCGATCAGAATACTTTAATAACGCTCACCTATTTTTACCGACACTTCATTCCGACACTATCCCCATTTTTCTTGGGCTTCCCCGCTGAAAGGCGGGATTTTTTTTGCCTGAAGAGTACAATTTACCCAAACACATACAAAATAAGTGGCTAATTCGTGGAACTGGAAGACATCTATCGCCGAGATTTAAATTTACTGGTTGCGTTGCGAGTACTGATAGAAGAAAACAGTGTCAGTAAGGCGGCAACACGTCTAAATTTGAGTCAATCGGCAATGAGTCGTGTGCTTGGTCGTCTGCGCGACTTATTGGGAGACCCGCTGTTTACTCGTCAGGGGCAGCATTTGATCCCAACTCAGAAAGCGTTAGAGATCGATCGCTCATTAGGCGAGCCATTAGAGTCTTTACGTCAGTTGTTATCTCCGGTTGAGTTTGACCCATTGCAATGCGTACAGACTTTCAACATCGTGACCACCGACTATGCCATGCAAACCATTCTGCCGTTTGCTTTGCCGAGAATTTACCAAGAAGCGCCAAACGTGTCTTTTAACTTCTTACCACTGCAACACGACCGTTTATCAGATCAGCTCACTTATGAAGGTGCAGACTTAGCGATTTGTCGCCCGACAGGTCCGGTGGAGCCGCTACGCAGTGAAGTGTTGGGGCGAGTGGGGGTGCTGTGTATGCTTTCAAAACAGCATCCATTAGCGGATAAAGAAATGAGCTTGGATGATTATCTGAGTCATCCACATGCCATGATCGCCATCAGTGATGGTGTTAAGGCACTGATCGAACAAGCTTTGATGGAGAAACCTAAGCGTAAAATGGTTCTGCGGGCTTATCATTTAGAAGCCGCATTGGCGATCATGGATACCTTGCCAATTATCATCACAGTGCCAGCGGACTTGGCGTATCTGGTTGCCGAGCGTTATGACTTGGTGGTGAAACCATTACCATTCCAATTTACTCCATTTGAGTATTCGATGATTTGGCATGCGCGTTGCGAGCATTCACCTGCTCAAGAATGGTTAAGAACGATTGTGCGTGAAGAATGTAGCCGTCTAATAGCTAAGCGTATCGAAGATATGGGACTAAACTGCTAACAAAAAGAGCCAGCAATGCCGGCTCTTCGTTTGTTTACGCTGAGTCAGTGTTTATAGCTTGATAACCACACGACCTGTTACTTGACCGTTGGTGATGTCTTCTGCGTATTTTGGTGCTTCTGCTAGTTCTACTTCAGTACACGCTTGCTCGAAATAGCTGTCTGGTAGTAGTTCAACCAGTTTTTCCCATGCTGCGATGCGTTTCTCTGTTGGACACATTACTGAGTCCACACCTTGTAGACGAACGTTACGTAGGATGAACGGCATCACTGTAGTTGGTAGATCAAAACCACCTGCAAGACCACAAGCGGCGACTGCACTGTTGTAATCCATTTGCGCCAGTACTTTTGCTAGTACTTTGCTGCCGACGGTATCTACCGCACCTGCCCATACTTGCTTTTCAAGTGGACGTGCTGGTTCCTCAAATTCAGTACGGTCGATGATGCGGCTAGCACCTAGTTTTTCAAGTAGCGGGCCGTTTGTCTCTACACGTCCTGTCACTGCAGCAACTTTGTAGCCAAGCTGTGCTAGGAGCGTTACTGCAACCGAGCCTACGCCGCCACTTGCGCCCGTTACTAGGATTTCACCAGCTTCAGGTTTGATGCCTGCATCAAGCAGTGCTTGAACACATAACATACCAGTGAAGCCAGCAGTACCAACCATCATTGCTTTCTTGCTGTCTAGACCTTTTGGTAGTGGCACTAGCCAATCCGCTTTTAGACGAGCACGTTGAGCCATGCCACCCCAATGGTTTTCACCCACGCCCCAGCCAGTTAAGACCACTTTGTCACCTGCTTGGTAACGCGAATCTTCAGAACTTACAACCGTACCCGCTAGATCAATGCCAGGTACCATCGGGAAGTTACGGATGATTTTACCTTTACCTGTGATCGCCAAACCATCTTTGTAATTCAACGACGAGTAATCGACTTCAACCAGAACGTCACCTTCCGGCAGTTGTGTTTCATCGATTTGCTCGATACTAGCGATAGTGCGTTTGTCTTCTTGGTTTAGAACTAGAGCATTAAACATAAGGTTCTCCGAAATTGCGTTAGCGTGACTCAGTTGCCACATACAGCAAGATATTAACTGTCAGCAAGATATTAACTGTCTATAAGTCTATGTCTTCTCTATCTATGAATAAAATGAAAGTTACTCATTTCATGTATGCTTTGTATGCATGTTTACTGTGTTTGGCGTAAAACAAAGGGCGACATCTGATGTCGCCCTTAAGTGTAATACTAAATTATTTTAGTATTTATTCATTTCATGCTGGTTGTTGAGTAGATCACTACGACCATCGTCGTTTTGAGCCTACTTCACTCAAAGCGTTAAGGCCTCTCAAATACGGTCGCTATACCCTGACCCAAACCGATACACATGGTGGCTAGACCGTATTTCGCGTCTTTCGCTTCCATTAGGTTGATCAACGTTGTTGAGATGCGTGAACCAGAACAGCCTAGTGGATGACCCAATGCTATCGCACCACCGTTAAGGTTGACCTTCTCATCCATCACATCAAGCAGACCTAAGTCTTTAGCACACGGCAGAGACTGCGCTGCAAATGCTTCGTTTAGCTCAACCACATCCATGTCTTCAATTGAAAGACCGGCACGCTTGAGCGCTTTTTTCGTCGCCGGTACCGGACCGTAACCCATGATGGATGGATCGCAACCTGCGATCGCCATGCCCTTAATACGTGCGCGAATTTTCAAGCCAAGCTCATTGGCTTTCTCTTCGCTCATGATCAGCATCGCTGATGCACCATCGGACAGCGCTGATGATGTACCGGCTGTTACTGTGCCGTTTGCTGGGTCAAACACAGGACGAAGCTGAGACAGACCTTCAACTGTTGTCTCTGGACGAATCACTTCATCATAGTCGAGAGTAAACAGTGTACCGTCAGCCGCATGGCCTTCAATTGGTAGGATTTCGTTTTTAAAGCGACCCTCTACGGTTGCTGCGTGCGCACGAGCGTGAGAGCGCGCGGCAAACTCGTCTTGTTGCTCACGGCTAATGCCATGTAATTTACCAAGCATTTCAGCCGTTAAGCCCATCATGCCCGCAGCTTTTGCTAAGTTCTTTGACATACCTGGGTGAAAGTCTACCCCGTGGTTCATCGGTACGTGTCCCATGTGTTCAACACCACCAATTAGGCAGATTTCAGCATCGCCAGTCATGATGGCACGTGTACCGTCATGCAGCGCTTGCATGGATGAGCCACACAAACGGTTAACCGTCACAGCGCCAATTTCAATCGGCAGGCCCGCGAGTAGCGCGGCATTACGTGCAACGTTAAAGCCTTGCTCTAGTGTTTGCTGTACACAGCCCCAGTAGATGTCTTCAATCTCGCTTGGGTTCACTTGTGGGTTACGTGCAAGAATGCCTTTCATTAGACGCGCAGATAGATCTTCTGCTCGTGTATGACGGAAAGCACCACCTTTAGAGCGACCCATTGGAGTACGTAGACAATCGACTACGACAACATTTCTTGTTTGATTAGTCATTTTAGAATCCCTCCTTAGATAGAACCTTGCTGTTGTGCACCGTAAAAGCTTTCACCTTTCGCCGCCATATCAATCAACATTTGCGGTACTTGGTACATCGCACCTAGCTCGGCGTGTTGTTTTGCCATTTCAACGTATTCAGCAATACCCACGCTGTCTAGATAGCGGAATACGCCACCGCGGAATGGAGGGAAACCAAGACCATCAACCAATGCCATGTCTGCTTCCTGCGGAGTCGCGATGATGCCTTCTTGTAGACACAGTACCACTTCGTTGATCATCGGAATCATCATACGTTGAATGATGGTCTCATCGTCAAAGTCCTGCTTATCGGCACAAACGTCAGCGAGCACCGGCAAGATATCTTCTGAGAAGGTTTTCTTCGGCTTACCTTTTTTATCTATGGTGTAGCTGTAGAAGCCATTACCATTTTTCTGACCATATTTGTCTGCTTCGAATAGTGCATCAATCGCATCACGACCTTGTTTACCCATACGCTCAGGGAAACCGTCAGCCATCACAGCTTGTGCGTGGTGCGCGGTATCAATGCCGACTACGTCAAGCAAGTACGCCGGTCCCATCGGCCAGCCAAACTTACGCTCCATGACTTTGTCGATTTTCGTAAAGTCAGCACCATCACGAAGTAGCATGCTGAAGCCGCCAAAGTATGGGAACAATACGCGGTTAACGAAGAACCCTGGGCAGTCATTAACGACAATTGGTGATTTGCCCATTTTCGCAGCATACGCCACAACACGATTGATGGTTTCATCAGAGGTGTGCTCACCACGGATAATCTCAACAAGAGGCATACGATGCACTGGGTTGAAGAAGTGCATACCACAGAAGTTTTCTGGGCGTTTTAGTGATTTTGCCAATAGGTTGATTGGAATCGTCGAGGTGTTTGAGGTGATAACGGTGTCGTCACCGACATGGGATTCAACTTCACTCAAAACTGCTGCTTTTACTTTCGGATTTTCAACGACAGCTTCAACAATCACATCAGAGTTTTCAATACCTGCGTAATGTAGGCTCGGTGTGATTGACGCTAAAATACCCGCCATCTTAAAGCCATCAATGCGACCGCGAGATAAGCGTTTATTCAGCAGCTTAGATGCTTCAGTCATGCCTAGGTCGAGCGACGCTTGTGCGATGTCTTTCATTAAGACAGGCACACCTTTTAGCGCTGATTGGTAAGCAATGCCGCCACCCATGATACCTGCACCTAATACGGCTGCACGTTGCGTGTCTTTACTTGCTGACTTCGCTGCTTTTTTCGCAATGCCTTTGATGTATTGATCGTTAAGGAATAGGCCAACCAGTGATTTTGCTTCTTCCGATTTAGCTAATTTCACGAAGTGCTTACGTTCAATGTCTAACGCTTCATTACGTGCAAAGCGAGCACCTTCTTCAATCGTGATAACGGCTGTCATTGGGGCAGGGTAGTGAGGGCCAGCTTTCTGTGCCACTAGACCTTTCGCCATGGTGAAGCTCATCATCGATTCTAGCTTACTCAGCGTTAGAGGAGATGTTTTCTGTGCTCGGCGTGCTTGCCAGTCAAGTTTCTCATTAATTGCAGAGTTAAGAGTTTGTAGTGCCGATTCGTATAAAGCATCAGTCTCTACAACAGCATCGAGTAAGCCAATTTTCAATGCTTCATCAGCTCGGCATGCTTTACCTTGGGTGATTATTTCCATTGCGCTGTCTGCGCCAATAACGCGAGGTAAGCGTACACAACCACCAAAGCCTGGCATGATTCCCAGTTTCGTTTCTGGTAGGCCGATGCTGGTGGTTTTGTCACCAATACGCATGTCTGTTGCTAGTACACATTCACAACCGCCACCAAGAGCGTGGCCTTTGATCACTGAGATGGTCGGAACGGGTAAGTCTTCTAATTTGTTAAAGATGCTATTAGCAAATTGCAGCCATTGGTCGAGCTCGGCATCCGTTTTAGCAAACAGACCTAAAAACTCGGTAATGTCTGCGCCTACAATGAATGCGTCTTTATCTGAAGTGAGCAACAACCCCTTGAGGCCTTGATGGGCAATGAGCGCATCAAGAGCTTTATCTAGCGATTCCAATGTCGCTAGGTCGAGTTTGTTGACGGATTTTGGAGAGCAGAAGCTTAGCTCTGCAATACCATCTTGTATTTCCTTTACCTGTAGGGTTTCGGCTTGGTAAATCATTGTCTATCTCCATGACATACAATCGTGGATTGTCTGTATACCTATTTCAACGACGCCGTGTACCTCGGCAAATAGGTATCGAGGAAGTCGTTTTATTTTTGTTCTGGTTTGACCAGTAAAGTTAGTTTGGATCGTGGATTGTCTAATTTCAATACATTTTTAAAACAAGTGTTTAACATTGTGCGCTGTGGCAGATCTTATGCGACGGGTAAATCACACTCGTGATAGACTTCAGGCAAATAGACCTGAATCCATAATCCTATGAATGACAAGCCTTATCTGATTCCAGCAGAGCTCGCTCAATTTGAAGAAGAAATTAAAAAGAGCGTATTCATTACTTATTTGGCGCACACGCCAAGTATCGAAGCTGCAAAAGCATTTGTTGATCAAATCAAAGCTAAACACGCTGATGCTAGACATAACTGTTGGGGCTTTGTTGCTGGTCGCCCGGAAGATTCAATGAAATGGGGCTTTAGTGATGATGGGGAGCCGTCCGGAACTGCAGGCAAACCGATCCTGGCGCAGCTGTCTGGCTCTGGGGTGGGGGAAATCACGGCAGTGGTCACGCGATACTCTGGTGGAATCAAGTTAGGTACAGGCGGCTTGGTTAAAGCGTATGGGGGTGGGGTACAACAAGCGCTCAAGCTGCTTCAAACTATTGAGAAAAAAATAACCACAAAGCTCAGACTAACGTTAGACTATGGGTTTATGCCGATCGCACAGTCAATCATGCCGCAATTTGGTGCGGTAGAAGTCGAGGCTGAATACAGCGATCAGGTGGTATTAGTGGTGGAAGTTGAGCTTCGAGAAGTGAGCGCGTTTACCCAAGCAATCATCAATAAAAGCGGGGCAAAGGCAATTGTCATTCCGCTAGACGGACAATAATGAAAAACAGGAAGCAACAGGGACAGCTTCGCTAGTCAATTTATCCATGCAATTTCGTTCAATTATTCGAATCGTCGGGCTACTGCTCGCACTCTTTAGTGTCACTATGCTTGCGCCAGCACTCGTTGCGCTGATCTATCGAGATGGTGCAGGTGTGCCTTTTGTCACGACATTTTTTGTTCTGCTGTTTTGTGGGGCCGTTTGTTGGTACCCAAACCGCAGGTATAAGCACGAGCTTAAAGCTCGAGATGGCTTTCTTATTGTCGTTCTGTTCTGGACAGTACTTGGCAGCGCAGGCTCGATCCCCTTTCTAATAGCTGACAACCCAAACGTTTCAGTCACGGATGCGTTTTTTGAATCGTTTTCTGCTCTCACTACGACTGGGGCGACCGTTATTGTTGGTTTGGATGAGTTACCTAAAGCAATTCTATTCTATCGACAGTTATTGCAGTGGTTCGGCGGTATGGGAATCATCGTATTAGCAGTGGCGATTTTGCCAGTACTTGGCATTGGTGGTATGCAGCTTTACCGCGCCGAGATCCCTGGTCCAGTCAAGGACACTAAAGTGACGCCGCGCATAGCAGAAACCGCTAAAGCGCTTTGGTACATCTATTTGAGCCTGACTATCGCCTGTGCATCGGCTTTTTGGTTAGCTGGTATGACGCCATTTGACGCCATCAGTCACAGCTTTTCCACCATTGCCATTGGTGGCTTCTCTACCCACGATGCCAGCATCGGATACTTTGATAGTTACGCGATTAACCTGATTACGGTGGTTTTTCTGCTTATATCTGCATGTAACTACACGCTGCACTTTGCTGCATTTGCTTCAGGTGGCGTACATCCCAAGTATTACTGGAAAGATCCTGAGTTTCGCGCCTTCTTGTTTATTCAAGTGCTGCTATTTGTCATTTGCTTTCTATTATTACTGAAACATCACTCTTACACATCGACATACGATGCTTTCGATCAGGCACTGTTCCAAACCGTGTCAATTTCGACAACAGCGGGCTTTACAACGACAGGTTTTGCGGACTGGCCGCTCTTCTTACCTGTACTGCTATTGTTCTCCTCTTTTATCGGTGGTTGTGCTGGTTCAACAGGCGGCGGCATGAAAGTGATTCGTATCCTGCTTCTTACCTTACAAGGTGCGCGTGAACTAAAACGTTTGGTCCATCCTCGCGCAGTTTACACCATCAAAGTCGGTGGTAGTGCTCTGCCGCAACGTGTTGTCGATGCGGTTTGGGGTTTCTTCTCCGCGTACGCATTGGTATTTGTGGTTTGTATGTTGGGCTTGATTGCTACAGGGATGGACGAGCTCAGTGCATTCTCTGCGGTGGCTGCAACTCTGAACAACCTCGGTCCAGGCCTGGGGGAAGTGGCGCTTCACTTTGGTGATGTTAACGACAAAGCAAAATGGGTATTGATAGTTTCTATGCTGTTTGGTCGTTTGGAAATCTTTACCTTACTTATTCTACTTACGCCGACATTTTGGCGTAGCTAAGGGGAAATCGTGGCAAAAGCATTATTTCTATACTCTTCCCGCGAAGGGCAGACTAAAAAAATTCTCCACTATATAGATGAACAACTTCCAGACTTCGATTGTGAGCTGGTGGATTTACATAATGTCGAGACGATTGACTTCAGTCAATACGACAGAGTGTTGATAGGCGCCTCTATTCGTTATGGTCATCTTAATAAAAAGCTATACCAGTTTATTGAGCGAAATCTCAATCAATTGGAGCAAAATAAAGTGGCATTTTTCTGCGTAAACCTAACCGCTCGTAAAGAGGACCAAGGAAAGGATACACCTGAAGGTAGTGCTTACATTCGCAAGTTTCTAATTAAGTCTCCTTGGAAACCAACGCTAATCGGTGTTTTTGCTGGTGCACTTTATTACCCACGTTACAGCTGGTTCGACAGAACTATGATTAGGTTCATTATGTCGATGACAGGTGGCGAAACCGATACGACCAAAGAAGTGGAATACACCAATTGGGAAAAAGTGGCTCTTTTCGCAGATAAATTCAGAGAACTGTAGAAATAACGTGCTCTTTTGACTGCTTTTGATGCAAATTTATCCGAACGATAAAAAAATCAAGAAAAACGTGAAAAAGGGCTTGCCAATGTGATCGCAATCTCTATAATGCCACCTCGCTGACACGGCAACGCTTCGAAAGAAACGAAGTTGAGGTTAGCAAGCCAGATTAGCCAAGCGGAAACGCTTGAAGAAAGTTTGAAAAAAGTGATTGACACTAAACTTTAACTCGCTAAAATGGCCGTCCTGTTTTGAGCAAAGCTCAACAGGAAAAGCTCTTTAACAATATAGACCTATCAATCTGTGTGGGCACTCGTTGATGATAATCCAATTCGATACCTCGGTATCAAATTAGGTTTCAATGAAACGAAGTGACCATTGAATCAAAAGATTCAGCACAGTCAATTCAAACATTACTTTATGTAATGTTCAGTATTCATTGAGCCGAACAAAATCTTAAATTGAAGAGTTTGATCATGGCTCAGATTGAACGCTGGCGGCAGGCCTAACACATGC
>NZ_RBWD01000016.1:0-74178 GCF_009361695.1 Vibrio sp. VGrn 2
TTAAAGGAAAAACACAAGAAAGAATATGGTGGAGGGGGACGGATTCGAACCATCGAAGGCAGTGCCGGCAGATTTACAGTCTGCTCCCTTTGGCCACTCGGGAACCCCTCCAGGGTGTTTTATACTTGAATGTTAGTTTCCCAACCTAGCTTCCAAGTTGTTCTTATGTTTAAAGGAAAAACACAAGAAAGAATATGGTGGAGGGGGACGGATTCGAACCATCGAAGGCAGTGCCGGCAGATTTACAGTCTGCTCCCTTTGGCCACTCGGGAACCCCTCCAGGGTGTTTTATACTTAAAAGATAGTTTCCCAACCTAACTTCCAAGTTGTTCTTATGTTTAAAGGAAAAACACAAGAAAGAATATGGTGGAGGGGGACGGATTCGAACCATCGAAGGCAGTGCCGGCAGATTTACAGTCTGCTCCCTTTGGCCACTCGGGAACCCCTCCAGGGTGTTTTATACTTAAAAGATAGTTTCCCAACCTAACTTCCAAGTTGTTCTTATGTTTAAAGGAAAAACACAAGAAAGAATATGGTGGAGGGGGACGGATTCGAACCATCGAAGGCAGTGCCGGCAGATTTACAGTCTGCTCCCTTTGGCCACTCGGGAACCCCTCCAGAGGATTTTTATACTTAGCAAGATGTTTTCCCAACTCATCTCCCAAGTGCGGAGCGAATCATAGCAAACTCGCTCAGGCTGTAAAGCGTTTTTCTTGTGTTTTTACGTTGAATGCTGTCTTTTTGGGCAAAGATGGTAGAAAGTCAGCGTTTTGTGTGTCCTTTGAACAGAAGAGAAACGCTCTTTTTACTTGAATTTACACTACTTGACGTTAAACCACGTATCTACTGATAAAATGTAAGCAGTTTAATGACATAAGTTTATTCGTTTAGAAGTCAATATCATGAGCATGAAAGCCACGTTATCGTTATCTGTTTTAACGCTTTCTATATTAATGAGTTCTCCATCAGCTTTCGCAGCTATGCGAGGCTCAGCAGTTACCGTCGTAACTGAACAAGTAGAAACGCACGAGATCAATCAATCCTTATCGCTTATCGGTAAATTAGAAGCGGCGGAGTCTGTGGTTGTTGCATCGGAAGTCGCCGGCAAAGTGAATCAAATCGCTGTTAAAGCGAATCAAAATGTCCAACAAGGTCAGCTGTTAATCAAGTTGGATGATGATAAGGCTCAAGCCGCTTTGATTGAAGCAAAGGCGTACCTTAAAGATGAACAACGTAAGCTAAAAGAGTTTCAACGTTTGGTTAAGCGAAATGCTATCACCCAAACTGAGATCGACGCACAAAAAGCAAGCGTTGAAATTGCACAAGCAAGGCTGGACGCCGCTCAAGCAAATTTGGCCGATCTTCATATTACGGCTCCATTCTCTGGCACTGTTGGTTTCATCGATTTTAGTCGCGGTAAAATGGTTAGCGCGGGTACAGAGCTGTTGACCTTGGATGACCTTTCCGTCATGGAGCTGGATTTACAAGTACCGGAGCGCTATTTATCAATGCTTTCTATTGGTATGGAAGTCATTGCCAAAACCAGTGCATGGGGTGAACAGACGTTTACTGGTCAAGTCACAGGTATTGATACGCGAATCAGCGCAGAAACGCTGAATCTGCGTGTGCGTATTGAGTTTGAAAACCCTGAAAACCGCTTAAAACCGGGCATGTTAATGAATGCATCATTGGCCTTCCCAGCGATTGAAGCGCCAATTATCCCAGTTCAAGCACTAGAATACTCTGGCACCAAGCGTTACGTATACGTCATCGATGACAACAATAAAGCGACTCGACAAGAAGTCATTCTCGGTGCTCGTGTCGATAACGAAGTCGTTATTGAATCAGGCGTTGAAGTTGGCGACAAAATTGTTGTACAGGGCATCGTTAATATGCGAGATGGTGTTGAAGTTAAGGAAATTATCGCACCAGGAAAGTCCAAAACAGCTAACGCAACTGGTAATCAAGGTGTTCAAAGCACGCAAGACGAAGCGGCTAAGGAAGCAAACTAATGTTACTTTCTGACGTTTCTGTAAAACGCCCAGTCGCAGCGTTGGTATTGAGTATGCTGCTGTGTGTATTTGGCTTTGTATCCTTTACGAAACTAGCGGTGCGAGAAATGCCGGACATTGAAAGTCCGGTCGTTTCCATTAGTACGCGTTACGAGGGCGCTTCCGCGACGATCATCGAGAGTCAAATTACGTCTGTATTAGAAGATCAGCTTTCAGGCATCAGCGGAATCGATGAGATCAGTTCGACGACGCGAAACAGCAGTTCGCGTATTACGATCACTTTTGAGCTAGGCTACGATCTCAATACGGGTGTTAGTGATGTTCGCGATGCGGTGGCTCGCGCTCAACGTTCGCTACCTGATGAAGCGGACGATCCAATTGTCTACAAGAATAACGGTTCAGGTCAGGCCTCCCTCTATATTAACCTCAGCTCTGCAGAGATGGACCGCACTCAATTGACGGATTATGCAGAACGTGTACTGATGGATCGCTTTAGCTTGATCTCTGGGGTGAGCTCCATTGATCTCTCTGGTGGTTTGTACAAGGTGATGTACGTGAAGCTTAAGCCAGAGCTGATGGCGGGGCGCTCAGTCACGGCTTCGGACATTACATCGGCACTGCGAAGTGAAAACTTAGAAAGTCCGGGTGGTGAAGTTCGTAATGACTCGACAGTCATGTCGGTACGGACAGCGCGCAGCTATAACACGCCGGAAGATTTTCAGTACCTCGTGATTAAAAGGGCAAGCGACAACACGCCTATCTATTTGAAAGATGTCGCTGATGTTTTTATCGGTGCAGAAAACGAAAACTCGACCTTTAAAAGCGATGGCGTTGTCAATGTTAGTTTGGGGGTAGTTCCTCAGTCTGATGCGAACCCGTTAGAAGTAGCAAAATTAGTTCGAGCTGAAGTTGATAACATCCAGAAGTTCTTGCCGGAAGGAACGCGGCTTGCTATCGACTACGATGCGACGGTGTTTATCGAGCGTTCGATAGAAGAGGTATATAGCACGCTGTTTATTACGGGCGGTTTGGTTATTTTGGTGTTGTACATCTTCATTGGTCAAGCTCGTGCAACCTTGATCCCAGCTGTTACGGTTCCGGTATCGCTGATTTCCTCATTCATTGCCGCTTATTACTTTGGCTTTTCTATCAATTTAATCACCTTGATGGCGTTGATCCTGTCTATCGGATTGGTAGTGGATGACGCGATTGTGGTTGTTGAAAACATCTTCCACCATATCGAACGTGGTGAATCGCCTTTGCTTGCGGCCTATAAAGGCACGCGGGAAGTAGGCTTTGCCGTTATCGCGACAACGCTAGTGCTGGTGATGGTATTCCTGCCGATTTCTTTTATGGATGGCATGGTAGGTCTGCTATTTACGGAGTTTTCTGTCTTGTTGGCGATGTCAGTAATTTTCTCGTCTTTGATCGCCCTAACATTAACTCCTGTATTGGGTAGTCAGATTTTGAAGGCGAATGTAAAACCAAATCGATTTAATCAAGTGGTCGATCGCCTATTTAGTAAACTTGAGAGTGGTTACCGCTCATTATTGAAAGGCGCATTGAAAATGCGTTGGGCTGCACCGCTGGTGATTCTGGCGTGTTTGGGCGGCAGTTACTTCTTGATGAACCAAGTGCCAGCCCAGTTGACCCCTCAAGAAGATCGCGGCGTGATGTTTGCGTTTGTACGCGGGGCTGATGCCACGTCATACAATCGTATGTCAGCCAATATGGACATTGTTGAAGACCGATTGATGCCATTACTCGGGCAAGGGTATCTGAAGTCGTTTAGTATCCAAACGCCTGCATTTGGTGGACAGGCAGGCGACCAAACCGGCTTTGTTATCATGATTCTAGAAGACTGGAACGAGCGAGATGTAACAGCTCAGGAAGCGCTTAACAAAGTGCGTGGCGCACTGGCTGGCATACCTGATGTTAGAGTGTTCCCATTCATGCCTGGTTTCCAAGGTGGTTCGAGTGAGCCTGTTCAGTTTGTATTAGGTGGCTCTGATTACGATGAACTTCTCGTCTGGGCTGAAATGTTGAAAAACAAAGCAGAAGAATCGCCAATGATGGAAGGCGCTGAGATCGATTACTCAGAGAAAACGCCAGAGCTATTGGTTACGGTCGACAGACAGCGTGCCGCAGAACTAGGGGTCAGTGTCAAAGACATCTCTGATACGCTAGAAATCATGCTTGGTGGTAAAAGTGAGACGACTTATGTTGAGCGTGGCGAAGAGTATGATGTGTATCTTCGTGGTGATGAAAACAGCTTTAATAATGCTGCGGATTTAAGCCAGATTTATCTGCGAACCAATAGTGGGCAGTTAGTGACGTTAGACGCGGTCACTAAAATTGAAGAAGTGGCAGCTTCTATTCGTCTATCTCACTACAACAAACAGAAATCCATCACTATTACGGCTAATCTGTCAGAAGGCTACACATTAGGAGACGCGCTGAATTACCTTGATCAACAAGCGATAGACAACTTACCAGGTGACATCTCGGTGAGTTATTCTGGCGAGTCAAAAGACTTTAAAGAGAACCAAGCGAGTGTTGCTGTCGTGTTTGCGTTGGCATTGCTTGTGGCGTATCTCGTGTTAGCGGCTCAGTTTGAAAGCTTCGTGAACCCGTTAGTGGTGATGTTTACGGTGCCGATGGGCGTATTTGGTGGCTTCCTTGGCTTGGTTGTGATGGGGCAAGGCATGAACATTTACAGCCAGATTGGCATGATCATGTTGATCGGCATGGTGACGAAAAACGGCATTTTGATTGTTGAGTTTGCCAACCAGTTGCGAGACCGCGGTGTTGAATTCGAAAAAGCGGTTATTGATGCAGCTGCGCGACGTCTACGCCCGATCTTGATGACAGCATTTACCACGCTTGCTGGTGCCATCCCGCTGATCGTTTCGACAGGGGCAGGTTATGAGAGCCGTATTGCCGTGGGTACCGTGATCTTTTTCGGGATGGGATTTGCGACATTGGTGACCTTGTTTGTCATCCCGGCTATGTACCGATTGATTTCGGCGAAAACACAGGCGCCAGGTCATGTAGAAGCAGAATTGAACAAAGCACTCAGCCACGATACAAAAGGCCGTATTGCTCATCCTTAGCCGCTGTACGTAAAGCTTTGATTGAAAACACCGAACAAAAGTTGTTCGGTGTTTTTTTATATTGAGAGTGATTACTTATAGATCTAATGATTATTTTTGTTTATTATTTCGCCACTTCTTCGAGGGGCACAGGACTCGCTCATCGTATTGACTGAATGTCGGGTCTTGTTAGGTGTCATGCCGGGAAAGCAGCATATACCTATTATTATTTGAGGTGTTCTCTTGAAAAAAGTACGTGGTAGTTACATGGTAGAAATGGTTTTAGTTGCGGGTGTTATGGCGTTGTTAGCGACCACTGCACTTCCGACGTTAACGAATGCACTAAAGGATCGTCAAGATGGCATTTTACACTCTCTCGATGCCGGGCAACCAAGTAGCCATGTGAATCAAGAGACAACAGAAAAGTTCTCCGCTCAGTAACTGATGACACACCGTAGATTGTAAAACAAGCCGAGGTAAAAACCTCGGCTTGTTTGTATTTCAATTCTGGTAACTTGGTGCTACCTAATGTTAGAAGCGTTTCCCTAAGCTAATTTGCACACCTTCGTAGCTGTCGTAAAAATCTTCAAAGCCCATATCTGCGACATTATAGATGTACTCTGCGCGCAACCAGATGTCTTTGCTCATATCCCAATGGACACCAGCACCGATATTGAATAGTGCTCCTGAATCATCGGTGACTTTTTGTTGGTTTGGAACGTACATTTCTGCCTGAGTCCCTAACGCGGTCACGCGGCCGAACAAAGAAAGTGGTGTATCGCCAAGGTTATCACTGGTCAATACTGCTGACATACCCGCTTGGTAATAGTGCAAATCCAAATCTGTTTTCAGTGTGTCGTTTTTAAGTTCGTTTTGGGAGTAGCGAAGCACACCTTCAAACGCAAGGTATTGATTAACATGATAGCCCCAACCAACAGTGATATGTGGTGTGGACCACTCATTGTCTCTGTCTGAGCCAAAATAGGGTGTATCAAAACCGACGTTACCAGTACCCAGATAAAAATAAGATTGATGAGTTTGTTCTTGAGCAGCAAAAGTCGGCACACTGATGGTCAAGGCAGACAATAATAGAATGGCGTTTTTCATAACTTGACGATAACCTTTGTAAAAGACCGTTGTAATGAGTTGTGTTAATATTAATTTAATCAATAAGATAGATGGCGTTTATCATATCAGCTTTTACGCAAAGGTAGTCATTTAGACTGAGAATTGTTGCGCTAAAGCAGACTTCCTAGGCTGGAGAACTTACTATTCGGTATGGTGACTAACGTCAATCAAATAAGAGAGAAGGAAAGGAAAGTGGCTGAATTCAAATATAAAAATCTGACTCAAGAAGAACAAGATAAGTTAGACGCGGCGACATTTCGTCGTTTATTGGCGCATTTAGACGCGAATAAAGACGTGCAGAACATCGACCTCATGATTCTTGCGGGCTTCTGTCGCAACTGCTTTAGCAAATGGTACAAAGCTGAAGCGGAAAATCTCGGTGTGGATTTAGATATTGATGACGCTCGCGAACGTGTTTACGGCATGACTTACGATGAATGGAAACAAAATCATCAGCCAGCGGCAACGCCAGAACAATTGGCGGCGTTTGAAGCGCGTCAGAAAAAGTAATACTCATTTCCAAAAAAACAGCCCGCAAATAAGCGGGCTGTTTTTTACATTCGAATTTGCATCTTAAGCGGTAATTGGACCGCAACATGCCGGTTCGACACAGCCTTTCGCTTGAATGACTTCAAGTTGCGCGAGGTAAGGTTGAATATCACCGATGTTCTCTTTTACCCATGCTAAGTCGTAATACGTATCTAAGTAACGCTCACCAGAGTCACATAAAAGTGTCACGATAGAGCCTGTTTCACCGCGTTGTTTCATTTCGCAGGCCAGTTGAAGCACACCGTAGAGGTTCGTCCCCGTTGATGCACCGACTTTACGCCCAATGAGTTGAGAAACCCAATGCGCGGTCGCGACACTTGCCGCATCAGGAATTTTGCGCATCTCGTCAATAACACCGGCAATAAAGCTTGGCTCGACACGTGGTCGACCGATGCCTTCAATTTTGCTGCCGGTCTCACCTTTTAATGAGTGATTACCTGACTGAAAAGCGTCGTAAAACACCGAGTTTTCAGGGTCTACGACACACAGTTTGGTGTCGTATTTTTGGTAACGAATAAAACGGCCAATGGTTGCGGAGGTACCACCAGTTCCTGGGCTCATTACTACCCAATTAGGAATTGGGTGATCTTCTAGTTCCATTTGGCTAAAGATAGAGTTCGCAATGTTGTTGTTGCCGCGCCAGTCAGTCGCACGTTCAGCATAAGTAAACTGATCCATGTAGTGACCATTTAACTCTTGAGCCAAGCGTCGAGACTCGTCATAAATCTGATCTGAGCGCTCTACAAGATGCGCTTTACCACCGTAAAACTCAATTTGTTCAATCTTTTTACGTGCGGTGGTTTTCGGCATAACAGCAATGAACGGTAAGCCAAGCAAGCGAGCAAAATACGCTTCTGAAACGGCAGTGCTGCCTGAGGACGCTTCAATCACTGTGGTTTCAGGACCAATCCATCCGTTACAAATCGCATAAAGAAACAACGAGCGTGCCAATCGGTGTTTCAGAGAGCCTGTTGGATGCGTGCTCTCATCTTTTAGGTAGATATCGATACCATCAAGAGAAGGCAGTTCGAGTTTAAATAAATGAGTATCAGCAGAACGTTGAAAGTCTGCTTCAATTTTACGCACTGCATTGTTGATCCAGTTGTGGTCAGTACACATGGCGTCTCTCCTTGGAAATCGATAGATAAGCATTAGATGGGAATAATTTACCTATAATATGAGAGAAAAACTTTGCTATAGTTGCTGGTAATAGATGTTTTGATAGAAAAGTTTTCTACACTTTGTGGGTTTTATAGGATGATTTTGGATCGAGTCGATAAGCAGCTGCTTGCGTTGTTACAAACCGACAGCACCTTGTCATTAAATGAGTTAGCAGAGCAGGTAAATCTGACAACAACGCCATGTTGGAAGCGTTTGAAAAGGTTGGAAGAAGAAGGCTACATCGAAAAGCGCGTGGCGTTACTGAGTGCAGAAAAACTCGACCTGTCTTTTATCGCTTTTGTTCAGCTAAAAACCATCGATCACTCCGAAGATTGGTATCACCACTTTGTCACAACAGTGAGTGATTTCCCTGAGGTTATGGAGTTTTATCGTATGGCCGGCGAGTATGACTACATGATGAAAGTGCTAGTCAAAGATATGAAGTGTTTTGACGAGTTTTATAAGCGCTTAGTTAATAGTGTAAAGGGACTGTCTAATGTGACTTCAACATTTGCTATGGAATCCATTAAATATACGACTGAGTTACCACTTCTCAACTAAATAGCTTTATACGAATTTTATTTAATGGTTACTCTACCTGTTAGCATTTTAAGTGTTAACAGGTAGCAGGGTTATTCTAACTAGGTTACTTTTTACTGGATTGGAATAAATATAAACGATATTTATTCTCTCTTCTATTTCCGCATTAAATGTTTTGTTTTTTTATCCTTTATTAAGCGCCCATACAGCAAAACGCATGAAAAAATAACGCAATTTTTTCTCTTTATTTTTCGTGTTTTATTTTTATTGAATATTCATTTTTACTAAATTAATTAATTGGTTTAATTTAAACGTTTGCTTAGTGTTGTTTTGTGTATTTTAGTCACCACTTCTGAACATTTCTTTTTATGCGTAATACAGTAGCAAATACTTAAGTAATAAAGTACTCAAAAATGGATATAGTGATTAATAAAACATCGTATTATTATCGCTAGCACTTATTTGTGACAAAGTGTTTCTAAAAATGAACAGAAAATATTATTTGCTTTTTCTCGCAGCTTTACTCGCTGGTTGTGGTGGTGGAGGTGACTCTAAAACGAACAATACAAACACACCAACCACGATAACTAAGCAGAGCCGTCCACAGTTAAAAGCTGAAGACACGGTATTGAAGTTTGAGGGCGTGGGAACCGTTACAGAGGCAAAATTGAGCAATGTACATGGCTCGGTGTCTTATCAAGTCATTGACTCTAATCCGCTAAATGTTGTGAAAATTAATGACTCTGGAATGCTACAAATTTTGCGTCCAGGAACGGCAACAATTCTGGCTACGGATAGCAGTTCTGCTTATGAATCCTCTGAAGCACGATTTTCTATCACTGTGGAACGAGGTATTAACACAGACCTTTCGGTTAGTGATCTAAACTTCAATGCAATCGAATCTGAAGGGAAAGCGCTGACCGTTCGTGGCCAAAAAGGTGAATTGAGTTATGAAGTAGAAAGTGGTCATAACTTGATTCGGGTTGATCAGAACGGTTCGGTATATTCATTAGGCTCAATTGGTCAGGCGTCGGTACTGATTACTGACTCAGGTAACGAGCTTTATCTGCCGAAGCAAGTTCGCGCGACGGTGAAGCTTCATGGAGTAGCATCCGGGCAACTTCAATTCGCCTTGCTGGAAGACGAATATAGAGAAGGGCTGACGTTAGAACCTGCACGTTTAGATAAAGCTCAAACGCAAAGCATCACATACAAAATCATTCGCAGCGAACCAGACAACAAAGTTGCCGAGTTACTCAACCCTGAGTCAGGTGTGCTCCTTGTTCATAATGTTGGGCAGTTAACCGTTGAGGCGACAGCAACTTACAGCGATGCCTTTTTAGATAAGCAGCAAACGGCGCAATTTGTTGTGGATGTAAAACAAGGTCAACGCGAAACAATCAGCGTAGCGGATGTTGTGAAAACTTATGAGGAAGGTGGCCGAATTTTCCCTAAGGTGACGAATGCTCGCGGCGACTATTCACTGCGAATTATTAGCGGCACAGATGTTATCGCTAAGTCTATGAGCAGTGAAGCACTGCTGATCAAAGGTGTAGGTACGGCTGAAGTTGAAATCTACGAGCATGAAATGCGTAATTATCCTGCAAGTAAAGCTCGCTTCAATGTTGAAGTTAATCGCGCGCCTCATCCAGTGATGAACGACATTGAAATGTCGCTTATTTATCAGCCTAGCCTCTCAATTCCTTTGGCATTTTCAGGACAAAAAGGCAACGTAAGCCTAGTCGGTAGTTTACCGGACGGTTTAAGAATGACCGATGGCAAGTTAGAAGTAGAGACGGCTGGTGAATATCGTCTTAAGTTTGAAGATGATGGTGGGGATTTATATCAACCAATTCAGTTTAATGTAGTCATCAAAGTAGCGAAAGCTGCGGGACAAGCCATGGTGACACAAGATTATGAAATGGTGTATAGCAAAGACTATAGCTTTGATCTTCGTCGTGACTTTGGTTTAAGTACAAGTAACGATCATGTAGAACTCGTTGATAACACTGCTACAGATGTTATAGAGGTTACTGCGGATGGACGTGCCTATGTTTACAAAGCGGGTAAAGCGACGTTAACAGTTCGCAGACAGGAGAGCGCGAATTATACTGCGGGTCCAGATCAGAAAGTGTACGTTAATATTCTTAGTGCGCCGAGTCGGATTGATGTGCAATCCGATGTGGAAGAGACTTGGAAAACCAGCCAGCCTTATGTTCAAAAACCGACCATCTCTGGTACGGTTGGCGAAGTTTCGTATCGATTTGCAGAAAATGCAGCAACGGATGTGGTTTCCCTAGACAGCAAAACGGGCGAGATGCGCATCCTCAATGCTGGCAGCACAAGAGTTGTTGTATCGGATGCAGGGGACGATAAATTTACTCCGGGTGAAAGCAGTTTCTCTGTCACGATCAAACAGGGCACAAACCCTGTATCGATTGCTTATCCAACGGTAGACTTTTCAGCGGGTACTATTATCTCACCAGTGATGAGTGGAGGAGAGGCGAAAGCCAGCTATCGTCTTATTAACCAAAAAGATCCTGTGGTTGAGTTAGTCTCTTCTGAAACGGGGCGTTTGAAGATTTTGCACGCAGGCGAGTACCAATTAGAAGTGACGCTAACTGCACGTAACTATACAACTAAAACCGTATTGGTTAACGGCACCATTAATAAAGCGGATCATCCCGGTCTTACCACGAAACTTCAAACCGTTGAGTTTACGCCTTTCAAGGCAATTGACTTAGATTTCGGTAGAACGGTCGGTACTCGCACTTACTCATTTGGCGATACTGTGAGCAAAGATCTTGCCACGTTAGACAATGCGAATGCAGAGTTGACGCTAACCAATTACTCTCAATACCATTCTATTGCGCTAGACATCTCTGAGAGTGAATCGCGAGATTACAAAGCGTTACCAAGAACAAAAGTCACGGTTAGTGTCGATTTGGCAGAGTCGGGTGTTGCAGATAAATACACACAACTTAATAGCGAACAAACCGTTATTGTGAGCACGCTTAGTGCCCCACAGTTTGCCAATTTAGAAGAGAGTGAATTTGGTATCTTGAGTTCGCGTTCGGTACGTGAACCGACGGATGACGAGCTGCAAAAATACGGTAAAGGTAAGGTTGTGCTATTTATGTTTAAGCCAGTTGGTAGCGATGACCGAAGACAAGAAAAGGCAGCATGGGTGCATGTTGCTCGATTCGATGGATGTACATCAGAGCTATTTGCTGATGACCTTAAGCCTTTTAATGCAATTGGTTATGATGATCCAGGGTATTGTACCAGCGGTAGCACTATCCGTATGACTCGGTTCTTAGTGATTGATGATTCTAATTTGGAAGACATAGAGTATGAGTTGGCTGCACCAATCATTACTTACCGTCGTGGGGTGCGTGAATTTTTAGCAACGGATAAAGGTGGATTCTATGCTGACCCAAATGTCGTTTACGGGAAAAGCGAATACGGTTACCCGAAATCACTTTACGAATGGTCGGTCATTACTATGAAGTATCAACCAAATTAATTATCGTTTGATACCCACAAAAAAGGAGTGCTGAGCACTCCTTTTGTCGTTTAGGGTTTAGTGGTTACTTGGTATAGCGCATTACACCTTCTTGCACTGCGGTTGCCACTAAATGACCTTGCTGGTTATAGATTTCGCCACGCACTAACCCACGAGTGTTACTCGCTGTTGGGCTTTCTATCGCGTACAACAGCCATTCATCCATTTTGAACGGACGGTGGAACCAGATTGAATGGTCAATGGTGGCAACTTGGAAGTTTGGCGTCATTAATGACACTTCATGCGGGTGCATTGCTGTCACGAGGAATCCCCAATCTGATGCGTAGGCCAACAGGTACTGATGTATAAGCAGGTTCTCTGGCATTTCACCATTGGCACGAATCCAAAGATACTGTTTAGGCTCTGCTTTTTTGGGTTTTAGGGGGTTGATGACCGTAACAGGACGGGTTTCAATTGGCTTTTCACCACAAAATGTTTTGCGTAGTCGCTCTGGCAGAAATTCGGCTATATGGCTAGCAAGCTCACTCTCAGAGGCGAAGTTTTCTGGACCAGGAATGTCTGGCATTTCCTTTTGATGATCAAAACCAGGTTGATCGCCATGGTAAGACGCCGTTAGGTAGAAAATAGGGCGTCCATTTTGAATCGCCTTAACGCGTCTGGTGCTGAAGCTACGGCCATCCCTTAGGTTTTCTACATCATAAATGATGGGCTTTTCTGGATCACCAGGGTACAAAAAATAGCTATGGAAGGAGTGCACCGCGCGTGTTTCTTCAACGGTGTAGCGCGCAGCAGAAAGCGCTTGCCCAATCACTTGGCCACCATACACTTGAGGCAAACCTAGGTTTTCACTTTGGCCACGAAACAAGCCTTCTTCTAATTTTTCGAGTTGTAGTAGGCTGAGCAATTCTCGTAATGGTTTACTCATTGTGTCTCCTCACCGTTGTCTTTCACTCCAACTTACCTCAACAGTCTCACTCTTGTGAAGTGCCATAGTTAAGAACTATTGAGTAACTTAGAAATAGTATTGTTCCGATTATGAAACAAAATCAATTGTTTGATAAATTCTAACTCAGTCAAACTATTGTCAAATAAACTGACAGGAAGCAGACAGTTTTATATTCCACACCTATAATTGCTCCGGTTTAATACTCTTTTCGAGGAAGATATGAAAAAAACACTACTGCTTGTTACTTCTTTACTCTTTGGGGCTGCGTTAGTGGGTTGCCAAACTTCTCAAAATACAGAAATGGAATCTGCAGAGGCGTCAATGAAGACGATTACAGGTACAGTGGCTTACCGTGAGCGTATTGCTCTGCCGCCAAACGCAGTGGTTACCGTCGCGTTAGAAGATGTGTCTTTGGCTGACGCGCCAGCAAAAGTACTAGCAAAGCAGACATTCGAAACGGAAGGTAAACAAGTTCCTCTTTCTTTTGAACTGAACTACGATAACAATGAAATCAAACCAAACCATCGTTACAGCGTCCGTGCGCGTATTGAAGTGGATGGTAAATTGCGTTTTATCAGCGATACGCATAACGGTGTAATCACAGATGAAGCACAAACTCACCAGTTGGATATTCGTCTAGTTGGTACGCGTTAATATCAAACTCAGCGAACAAAAAATGGCAGCCTAAGGCTGCCATTTGTATTTTCTTAGCGAAATTTTTCCAATCTCAGATACTTCAATTCCTTCGGCTTCTAATTTCTTTGTTTGTCGTTCTAAATTACTGCCTTTTAAGGATATTTTTCCTTGACTATTTATCACTCTAAACCACGGGAGTTTGCTGTCCTCTGGCAAATTACCAAGCGCCTTACCAACATGTCTTGCGTAGCCCGGGTAACCTGCCATTTTTGCGATTTCCCCGTAGGTGGAGACTTTTCCTTTTGGAATTTGGTGAATTACAGCAAAGATTTGCGCTAAAAATTGGTCCATACTCAAAAGTGTCTATTGTGGATTACTAAGGAATGGTAAACCATCGGACTTGTATATTGCTAACGGTTCTTAACGTTTATATTGCCCGCGATTGACTTTTGTTGATCACATTTTCTCTTCAGTCGTGCCGTATGTTAATGAGCGTTAAAAAGCATAAAACAAACACAAGCTAAGCTTGAATCTAGACCCTCTCAACGACTTTTAATCCCAGTTTTTGCCGTTGAGTTACCAAGTAGGTGGGGAAGCCAGGAGGCGCTATGATTTTATCGACACTTCAATTTTTCATTACGACTTTACTCGCAGTGGTGTGCGTTCGAGCGATGAGTTTGAGCGAGGGAGATATTCCCGTTCTTGCACTCATGATCCCGGCGTTGTGGATCTTGCCACAAGGCGGGTTTGCAGGCTTGGTGTTGCTGGGCGCAATGATGGCTTTTGGCGCTACGCTCTCAATGCAGCCAATCGCGCTATCGATTGGTATTTTGATCCTTTTTCCACTTTTAATGGTAGTGTTCTCTCGTAGAAGTTCGTTGGGCGTCCTGCTCACCGCAGGCCTAATCGTACTTACTCTACAAGTCGGTATTATGGTCACGCAACAAGGTGGGAAGCTGGATGGATCCGCTTGGGTTACAGTGGTTCAAACTGTCGCGGTCATGGCGATGTGGTGGTCTGCTGTACATTGGACCCCATCCAATAAGCACAGCTGGTGGCCGATGCTGTTGTTGTTCCCATTATGGATTGCTGGCTTGCCATATGCCGTTCTTGTGGCATTGAGCGTGACAGGAATGCTGGCTTCAATGGAAACCCTCGCGAAGCTTAAACACTCCATTCGTTGGAGTAAACTATTGTGCTGGACATTACCGACTGTTGGCTTTGCTGCCTTAGTGGTGAGTCCGACTACAGATGTACCAAACCCTGTTTTTGTTGTTTGGATCTGTTTGTTAGGAACGGCTTGGATGACGGACTATATCTTACGTAGCAGCGATGAACAGGCAGAATTATGAGTATTTCGTCAGGTAAAAAGTGACACGTGCGGCAGACTATCGAATTGGTTGTGGAACAAAATGAAGATTAGTATATGTTCTTCATTTCATATTTACTAAACTTCCAATAATAATAACCACATTATAAGTGGTTGATTTAAGATAAGTTTGTCATGACTACCTTTGCTCGAACACTGTTGCTTTTTACTTGTTGCCTACTGAGTTTGAATGTAAAAGCTGAATCACTTTTAATTGCTCATTATAAAGTTGCGACAGAAGCGGATGATGTCGTCACCCGTGTTCTTTTTAATGCTGCATCGAAAGAGTTCGGCTTTACCGTTCAATATGTGAACTATTCCAGCTTTGATGCCATTCTAAATTCCGTCGCGAATGGGGAAGCGGACTTTGCTGCGAATATCACTTACACAGAAGAGCGTGCTCAACGCTTTAGTTACTCCCGTCCAACTAATATCGAATATACCTACCTTTTTGGATTAAAAGACTCGACGTTGAGTGACATTTCACGAGTTGGCGTCCCTAAAGATACGGTTTATGCCGAATTACTTAAACAATACTACCCGGAGCTAAAACAGGTCTCTTATCAAGGTCATGAGCAAGCGGTAACGTTACTGAGATCAGGCGTTGTTGAAGGCGTAGTCGATGCCATCAATCAGCTTAAGCCGATGCTGCTGGAGGGCTTTGACGCTAAGATGTTGAATGATCAGATTTCGATAAAGCCAGTATCGATCATCAGTAAAAAAGATCATCATCTCGAAGAGTTGGATACGTTCGCTACGTTTATCCATGGGGAAGGAGTGCAAAAGCAACTTCGTGAAGAGATCTCCCAATATCAATTTGAATTAAGGCGAGCGGCATTGCGAGAATCTATTCGCTTATTACCTCTCGATTTTAGTGAGCCTATACGGATCAAGCTCGAATCTATCTTTCCATATGTTGTTTACAACGAAGACGGCAGTATCGAAGGGATGACGGCAGATGTCGTCCTGAGAAGCTGTGAGATCTTGGCATTAAACTGCGTGATCATTAGTGAGCCAAATGAAAGCTGGGGTTCCATGTACCATGAGTTTATGCAGGGGAGTTTTGAAATTTTAGCGCCGTTAACGGTCAGTCGCGAGCGACATGAATTTAGTTACTTTCCCAAGCCCCATTACTCACCAGCATCCGTTATGGTCAAGCGTTTAGGTTACAAGCCGAACACTTACTCTCATGTGTCACAGTTGATCTCTGAGCGGATTGGTGTGGTTGAGGACGACTTTTTCGACCAAATGATGACACAACTTTTACCGCTAAAAGAGCTGAAACGTTATCGTACCCAACAAGAACTCATTCAGGGTTTATTGAATGAAGAGGTCGATTACATTCCGATGGATACCGCGATGCTCAACCACTTTTTACGTCTGAGCGAGTTGGTTCCGATAGAGCAGGACACGGCGATTGGTGAGTTTTACCAGTCACAACTTTCTGTTGGATTGGTGGCGAACGAGAAAGGTGCCATGCTTGCTCCTTTTTTCAGTCGAGCGATAGCGATGTTGGAAGTTGATAAGATCATTGCCCAGTACGACCTGCGCCCAGATTGGCGTACCGCGCTTGAATATGAGGTTCGGCTGGCGACGCAAACGCAGGCTGTGTTTGTCTTTGTATTGTTGTTTGCGATTTGCGTTTCGCTTTATCTTTACCGTCAATCGAATACCGACAATTTAACGGGGTTAAGAAATCGCCGCGCGTTGCAAGTAAAACATCGAAAAGGCGTAAACAAAGATCTATCCATACTTTACTTGGATATTAACCACTTCAAACGAATCAATGATACGTACGGTCACCGTGCTGGTGATGAGGTGTTGCAATTATTGGCGCTAAAAATTCATTATGTATGGTCAGGGAAAAGTTACCGCATAGGGGGAGATGAGTTCATCTTGTTGGGCTACCCGACTCAAGCAGAATTAAATAGGGCAATGAAAGAGCTCAGCAGAATTGATGTAAAAGGTAAACTGTGTAGTGAGTTAGAGTCTGTGGGCATCTCTATCGGTGTCTCTGCAAAAAGAGAACAGCACATGAGCTTAGAGCAAGCCATGCATTTAGCTGATGAAGATATGTATTCAAGTAAGCAGTCAACACGCCGCTATCCTTCTTCGCATCGTTACGTGGCTCAATCATAGAGGAATGAATTGATCGAGTTTTGTCCAAACGGTAATGAAATGACGAAATTCAAGGCTTTTGCTCTTGCATTATGAGGACTGATACTGAATAATCGCCCCATCGATTGAGGCAAGTCCTCTCGAAAAGAATTATGGGGCTCTGGTCCTCTCGCAACAATAGCTCGTGAACTCGGTCAGGTCCGGAAGGAAGCAGCCGCAGCGGGTGACTTGTGTGCCGGGATGTGGCTGGGGTCCCACCCTTTAAAAGCCCTGCGTATATCGCAGGGCTTTTTTCGTTTTTGAACCCTCTTTTACTGCGTTTGCTCTTCAAAGTCTTCTGATGAATCAAGTTTCTTGAGGTTATTTAGGTATAATTTATAATCTCACGCGCTTGATACCGAACTGTCGTGAAGATTGTTTCGAGTACATTCGCCGAATAACCATTTTCACCTGGGATACTTTAATGATTTCAAAAAACCAATTAAAACTGCTTCGTGCTTTAGGTCAAAAGAAACAGCGTAAAGCGCATGGCTTATTCCTAGTTCAGGGTGAAAAGAACGTTTTAGAGCTGGCAAGTAGTTCATTAAAGGTGAAGCATGTCTTCGCAACCGAGGCATTTCTCGAACAAAACGCTAGTGCGCTAAGTGGTTTTGATTGCATTGAAGCATCGCTTGACGACCTGACCAAAGCGAGCACACTCGTGAGCAATAACGCGGCCATTGCCGTGGTTGAAATCCCGAGTGTAAAAGTGCCTCAAGCAAAAGGCTTGATGATTGCGCTAGATGGCGTATCTGACCCAGGTAATCTAGGAACGATTATTCGTGTCGCAGACTGGTATGGCATCAAGCACATTATTGCGAGTACAGATTGTGCTGATCCGTACAACCCTAAGACGATCAGCGCGACCATGGGCAGTTTTGGCCGCGTACAAGTGAGTCTGGTGGATTTGCCAAGTTATTTAGAAGAAGCCAATTTGCCAGTTTATGGCGCGTTTCTGGAAGGGGAGAGCGTTCATAAAACGGAATTCGCTGCTGAAGGTATTTTGTTGATGGGCAGCGAGTCCCACGGCGTACGTGAAGACGCTGCGAAGCTTGTGACAAATAAGATCACGATTCCGGCATTTGGTGGTGCTGAGTCGCTGAATGTCGCAATGGCAACCGGTATTATTTTAGACAACATGCGTCGACATCATTGTTAATATAACTATGCGCCAATAATGAAGCCAGTCAATTTGACTGGCTTTGTTGTATTTACCACCTGTCAAAAATGAGCCCATTTGCAAGTTGTACTCAATTAAACAACAGTGAATGCCGAGGATGACTTAATTTTGATTCAGATCAATAGGCTGCATCTATAAATAAAATTACTCATTTCCATTTAGTAAATTCAGGAAATTAGGCGACACTTATCTAAAGGCCGCAATAAAATGCCCTTAAGGAGATAAGAATGCATTCATTAAAAGTAAAAGATTACATGACGTTACAAGCGGTGACCTTCACTAAAGATATGTCACTTTCGGCTGCTTTGAATAAAGTCATGCAAAGCGTCACATTAGGTGGGCCCGTCATTGATGAGAATGAAAAGGTAGTTGGATTCTTATCAGAGCAAGACTTGTTAGATAAATTGGTGAAAGCGAGTTATCACTGCCAAGATACGCATACCGTTCAAGAGTGTATGCATGACGATGTTTTATCTGTTTCTCCAGACATGTCAGTGATTGAGTTGGCTGACATGATGAAGATTGGTAAGCCAAAAATGTATCCAGTGGTTGACGGCAAAGGTAAATTGGTTGGCGTTATCACTAGGCGAGATGTGCTGCGCGCCATCGGGATGACTTTAAATGAGTGTTTTAAGCATCCAGTTTAACCTTTTTGATCAAATATCATAGGTGCTTGATTTTAAATAAGTCATTTGGAAAGACGCTTCGGCGTCTTTTTTATTTTCAATCGATGAGTTTTTAAAAAATCACCTTGACCTTGGAGCTAGCTCTAAGGTTTATCCTTAGTCATAGGCAAAGAGCCTACACCAATAAGGAAAATAAATTATGTGTACGAAACATCAAGGTTGCCAATCTAGCAAAATCAAAACTGCGGTGCCGCTTGGCGCGAGCGAGTCGTGCTGCGCACCAGTGAAATCTTCACTCAATATTTCTCAAGCTGGCGTAGAAGTGTCCGAAAGTTCATGTTGCAGCGGAGGGAGCTGTAGCGCCGACCCTGGTGAGGAAGAAGAGCCCTCAAGGGAGAATGATTCCTCAATTCGAAACTCGTGGCTTGTGTCAGGTATGGATTGCCCTTCATGTGCACAAAAGCTTGAGAAGGCTATTACGTCTTTGGAAGGTGTTAGCCAAGCAAAAGTCTTATTTGCAACAGAAAAACTGGTTGTCGATTTTGACGATCGCGAGCTGACCTCTACGATAGAGCATACAGCCCAACAAACAGGTTTTCCGCTTTCTTCACTCGATGCTCCAAAACCAAATACCGCAACGAAGGGCTGGCGTGGGGTAGTAAAAGACAACATTCAAATTCTCTCTATTGCTAGTGCGATGGTTGTCGCGGCAATAATTTCTAAGATCGACCCTCAAATAAGTACTTGGTTATTCACGTTGACCTGTTTACTGGGTTTATACCCAATTGCGCTTAAAGCGTTCAAGTTGGCGCGTAGCGGTACGCCTTTTGCGATTGAAACGTTAATGAGTGTGGCAGCGCTCGGCGCTTTATATTTAGGTGAAACCGCTGAAGCGGCAATGGTGTTATTGCTTTTCCTTATTGGTGAAAAGTTAGAAGCATATGCATCATCCCGAGCTCGAAGTGGTGTCCAAGCGCTAATGGACTTAGTCCCAGAAAATTCAATTTTAATTGTTGATGGTGAGCGTAAAGAGGTGCCTGCAGCTCAGCTTAAGCCGGGGGATATTATAGAAGTTGCACCCGGTGGTCGTTTGCCAGCGGATGGTGTGTTGCAAGATGCGCTTGCAAGTTTTGACGAAAGCGCGTTAACGGGAGAATCCGTTCCCGTTGAGCACCAAACGGGTGGCAAAGTGATGGCCGGGGCTGTGGTTGTCGATAAAGTCGTTCGTTTACAGGTGACTTCTCGTCAAGGCGAGAATGCGATTGACCGAATTCTCCATTTGATTGAAGACGCAGAATCTCGTAAGGCACCATTAGAACGTTTTCTGGATAAATTCAGCCGTTGGTATACGCCGCTGATGATGTTGGTGTCCTTGATGGTTATCGTCACGCCACCACTGTTGTTTGCTCAACCATGGGAAACGTGGATTTATCGAGGACTTGCCCTGTTACTGATCGCCTGTCCGTGTGCGTTGGTTATTTCAACGCCTGCAGCGATTACTTCTGGCTTGGCGGCTGCGGCGAAGCGGGGGGCATTAATCAAAGGTGGTGCGGCGCTTGAGTTGCTTGGTAAGGTTGAGTCCGTCGCATTTGATAAAACCGGTACATTGACGCAAGGTAAGCCGCAGGTGACCGACGTCTTTGCTTTTGATGTAGATGAAGACAAGTTACTTAGCCTGACAGCCTCAATCGAAGTTGGCTCAAGCCATCCTCTCGCGGTTTCTTTAGTTAATAAAGTGCAACAGCAGGGGCTTCCTATTCCTGAAGCGCTAGATAAAACCGCGCAAGTGGGCTCTGGTGTCACTGGTTACGTCGATGGGAAAATAGTCCAAGTAGTCACGCCTTCTAAGGCCGATTTCCCACTTTCTCAAGAAACCGAAGAGCGAGTGGTGACGTTGGAACAACAAGGTAAAACGGTTGTCATTGTGCGTTATGATTACGAGGTCATTGGCGTGATTGCATGGCAAGATACATTGCGCCCAGATGCCCAAGAAGCTATCGCTACGTTGAAGGATCTTGGGATAACGTCGGTGATGCTAACCGGTGACAACCCGAGAAGTGCTGAAGCAATGGCGACCAGAATAGGCTTGGATTATAAAGCAAGCTTATTACCAGCAGATAAAGTGCATTACGTCGAGAAACTATCACAGCAACACACCGTTGCAATGGTGGGAGATGGTATTAATGATGCGCCAGCGATGAAAGCTTCGAGTATCGGTATTGCGATGGGAGGCGGTACGGATGTTGCGCTGGAAACGGCCGACGCGGCATTAACGCACAATCGTCTGATTGAGTTACCTGCCATGATAGAACTATCGCGTGCGACGTTAAGTAATATTCGTCAGAATGTTGCGTTAGCGCTTGGTTTGAAAGGCGTTTTCTTGGTGACAAGTTTACTGGGCATTACGGGTCTATGGGTGGCAGTATTAGCCGACAGCGGTGCAACTGCACTGGTTACGTTAAATGCGTTGAGATTGCTCCGTTTTGAGTCCAAGCAGGCCAAGTGACCTACCTAACTAGCTAATAGAAAGCCCGAGGCATTTGTGTCTCGGGCTTTTTTAACCGTATCGACTAAATCTAATAATATGTTTTAGTTTGTTTTTGAAATCACGCATCGCTATGCAACAAAATGAGCCAAACTCCCCAAAAGTGTGATCATTGCTTGTTTTGGGTGAAATTATAGTTTCATTACATTTTCTCATTGTGATTGTGATCACTCTATGTTGGTGAAAGGTTCGCTACAGTGCATTTGTACCCAATAACTGATTAATGAGCTTATTGTTCATAAAATAAGCCACAATAAGGAGCGACTTATGTCTCAAGCTGTATTTCATTTAGGTGTTACTGAAGCTGATCTTAATGGTGCGACTCTAGCCATCATTCCTGGTGATCCAGCGCGCGTTCAAAAAATCGCAGAACAAATGGAAAACCCAGTATTTCTAGCAAGTCACCGTGAATACACGCTATACCGTGCCGAATTAGACGGTAAACCTGTTGTGGTTTGTTCTACAGGTATTGGTGGCCCTTCTACCTCTATCGCAGTTGAGGAACTCGCGCAGCTTGGTGTTCGTACTTTCCTACGTGTTGGTACAACTGGCGCAATTCAACCGCATGTAAACGTAGGTGACATGATCGTAACAACGGGGTCAGTTCGCCTTGACGGTGCGAGCCTGCACTTTGCGCCAATGGAATTCCCAGCAGTTGCTGACTTTGAAGTAGCAACTGCAATGAAAGCGGCAGTAGAAGAGTCTGGCGCTGCGGTTCACATGGGCGTGACGGCTTCAAGTGATACGTTCTACCCAGGTCAAGAGCGCTACGACACGTTCTCTGGTCGCGTTGTTAAGCGTTTCCAAGGTTCTATGCAAGAATGGCAAGACATGGGCGTACTTAACTTTGAGATGGAGTCTGCAACATTGCTAACAATGTGTGCGAGCTCTGGTCTAAAAGCAGGTTGTGTGGCGGGTGTAATCATCAACCGTACACAAAAAGAGATTCCAGATCATTCAACTCTGAAAGAGACGGAAGCTCGTTCAATTAAGGTGGTAGTAGAAGCAGCGCGTAAAATGCTGTAAGCCGCGATAATTGGCATTTTAAACAAACGGAAAAACCAGAGGCACGCCTCTGGTTTTTTTCTACCTATCTAAACCCACACTTAAAAATTAGGTATGAAAAAAGCAGCCTGTAACGCTGCTTTTGATCATTTTGAATTCTAGCTTTTATCGCTGATACTAGATCTCGTCCGAGCCACCTGCGTCTTTAAACCAAGCCGTTAGGTGCGTTCTTAAGTCTTTAAGCTCATCAGGGCCAATCAGAGCTAGCCCCAAATCTTCTGCACGAGTAATGTCATTGTGACGAAGCGGTCGGAAGCTCACCAGCATTGCACGTGCTTGTAAACCACCTAGCAGATCTCTGAGGGACTCTAGCTTGTACAAGGTGTCATCGCCGTCATCTCGCATGCCTTTGGTTTTACACTCAATGATGTGGAGCTTGTTGTTTACCACTGTTGCAACATCCAACTCATTGCGTACTTCACTTTCACCAAGTTTGCGATAAACCTGAACATTCAAAGAGCGATCTTGAATCGTCGGCATCGTATCTTGAATTTGCTTGACTGTGCTGTGTACCAGAGTCTCTAACCATTCACCGTTTGAAAAGCGGCGTGCATCTTCATCAGCAAACGTTAGAACGCCATTCTCATAAGTGGCGATTTGCGCTTCCACTAAGTCCGAAAGCAGCATGTTGAGCTCACGGTAGCCTTGTTGCTTTTCAGAAAGCTCCACATCAAGTTTTTGCTCTTTGCGGCATGTGGTTGCAAGGTAGTTAAGAGTCGCTAAGCCTGGACCAAGCTCAAGCGCATTTGAGGCCCAGCGTTCACCAAGTTCATACAGTTTTTTATCAAGAAGAGGAGGTAAATCAACGTGGTGGAACTCGCCGCGTGCGCCGAAGATAGTGAGGTAGTCAGCAATCGTAATGTGGTCTTCGACTTGAGTATCTTCTTTGCCATCTGGGTATAACCAGCAAAGCTTATCGCTACTTGGCTCAACCACAAAAATTGGCCAGCGATAGGTACGGAAAACCTCGTACACAGACAATAAGCGATGACGAAGACCGCAACTGGCGTTCAATTTTACATCTTCGCCGCGTTCATGGAGATCTTTTGCCAGTTTTTGAATCGCTTGTTTGATCAGCGAAGTATTGACGGCGGATGGGATTTCAAAAAATTCGGAAGTAATGTCTCGTTGCTCTAAAACGGCACTCAGTCGGTCAAATATATCTAACTGGCTCTTGTCTCCGATGAAGACGATATGTGTGCTTAGCGTACGATTATCTAATAGAGGAGTGACCAATCTCACTGGGTCTTGGTCGATAATACCAACATGAACAGCCATAGATTTTCCTTTTTATGAGGCCGCTCGAAAAGAGATGTGCAAGGGGATGAGCTGGCCATATTAATCATATGTAGACATGGCTGATAAAAAACAAGGGCGACTTAACAAAAAGTCGCCCTTATACAGTTGATTGCACTGATTAATGCTCAAATTTATAAATTATTTATAACTTAAAGCGGTGAACCAATTCATTCTGTTGATGAGCCAAGTGAGTCAGGGATTCACTGGTCTGTGCGATGCTCGACATAGCTTGGAAGCTTTCATCGGCGATACTATTGATATCTTCAATACTGCGTGCAATGTCTGCTGAGGTTTCACTTTGCTCTGCTGCCGCTTGCGAAATATGCGTACTCATTTGGCTGATTTCGATGATTAGCGCTTGAATCTCTTCCATTGAGCTGTTCGCTTTTGATGCTTGCTCAACAGACATCTCCATATCGCTCATACAGCTTTGTATTACTTGATTTGCTGACTGAGAGCTGGATTGCAGATTACTGATCATCGATTCAATTTCAGTGGTGGACTGAGTGGTTCTGGATGCAAGCACACGCACCTCATCGGCCACTACCGCAAAGCCGCGACCTTGTTCGCCAGCGCGAGCCGCTTCAATTGCTGCATTCAATGCCAATAGGTTAGTTTGTTCAGCAATGTTGCGAATCACATCGAGGATAGAACCAATTTGACCACTCATTTTTTGCAGTTCAGAGACAGCGGAAACGGATTCGTTCAAACGCGTTTCCAGTTGATTTATGGTCGAGATATTGCTGCTCATGACATTTCTGCCTTCTTCAGAGGCAGATTCGACACGCTGCACCATTTCTAGTGAACCTTGTGCACTTTGAGCGACTTCTTGCACTGAGTGAGACATTTCCGTCATTGCGGTCGCAACGTTTGCTGTTTGCTCGCGTTGTGAGCTTAATTTGCTTTGCGCTTGCGAAGACGTGCTTTCGTTTGTTGCTGCGGTCGAAGATAGGTTCTCTGACGCTTCGTTGAGTTTCACTAAGATCTCGTGAAGACTGTCGGCTAGTGAGTTAATGTGTCCACTCACTCGGCTGAACTCGTTGTTATAGCGAATATCGATACGTTGTGTCATGTCACCTTCAGTCAGGCTTTCAAGCACTTTTAGAATACGAGTCAATGGTTCGCGAACGCTATGCGCGATGTGGTAGCCAATCGCTGTGGCAAGTAACACGACAACAACGCCAATGATGATGGCTTTTGTCACACCCGCAGAATAAATGTCACCAGCGTCTGCTAACGATTCATTAAGTTTATCCGTTGCGGTTGTCGTAAATTGCTCAAGAATCGCCATGGTTGAATCAACTTTATTCGCTAGGTTGGCGATGTTGTTGTATAGCGCTGCACGAGCATTGAGGTAATTATTGTGCTGGTCTAAGACCCCTCCACGCATTCCCACGTCGCGTGTGAATTGTTCTACCGACTCACCAAATGCTGTTTTTAGTTCAGGTAATTGAGTAACTAAACCACGGAAAGCATAGTTCAAATGAGTCACTGCTTTGCGGTTTTTGGTCACGGCTTGCGTAACAAACTCAGGATCAGAGCTGGCGAGGGCATCAGAGGTTATAACTTCGGCATCTTTTAGCTTAATGAAGTAACTCTTCGCCATGACTTTGACAGAAATGCTGGTTTGATCTGCCACATATTCTTTAAGGCCGACCGACAACTCGGTATTCAGCTTTTGGAAGCGACGTGACGATTTTTGCACTTTTTCTTGCGCAGCGAACATTGCTTCGTAGTTGTCCATGGCTTCAAGAGCTTCAGTAAAATAGCTCTGCTCTAACGTTTTTAACTGTGAAAACGGTTCGGCAAGGGAAGGATAGATTTGGCTTGCAGTTTCCAATTGAGCCAAAGTGGATTCGAAACGTTGTTGAGATCTAGCAAATTCCTGACGCATTTCATCCATGCGTTGTTTATTCTCTGTCGTCAGAAAATCTTTAAACGATTTGTCGGCAGAAAGCAGTTCAACACTGGTTTGGTTAGATAACGATACCAGTGGTAGAGATGATTTAGACACGGTGCCAAACTTCCCGTGAATATCACTCATTCCTCCCATCATAATGGCAATTGTGACGGCAAATAGGATGATGATCAGAGCAAAGCCCGCATACATCCTTTTAATAACTGAACCTCGCATAAGTGAGCTTCCTCTCCCAAAATAGACAAGCTACCCAAGAATTTTGAGCTTACTTGGGTATAAAAATAATAATTGTCTTAAAAAAGTAACAAAATTCATTGGATTGTATTGAGTTTGTGACGCGCATTTTATGACGCACACGACAAAAAAAGCTTCGTTAATTAGCGTTTGATTAATAATGTTAAGTGAACACTGTTTTTATTGAGCTCCGCTTTTGGTTGGCGCATACTAATTGGGGTCTAATTACCTTTATAAAATGGAGTCCTCATGGCGGAAGAAACGATCTTTAGTAAAATTATTCGTAAGGAAATCCCTGCCGATATTCTTTATCAAGATGAGTTGGTGACTGCGTTTCGCGATATTAACCCGCGCACACCGAGCCATATTCTCATTATTCCGAATAAATTGATCCCAACAACGAATGATGTTGAAGCTGAAGATGAAGCAATGATGGGGCGTTTGTTCACTGTTGCTAAAAAACTGGCGAAAGAGGAAGGCATTGCGGAAGACGGCTATCGCCTGATCGTTAATTGTAACCCGCACGGTGGCCAAGAGGTTTACCATATTCACATGCACCTATTAGGCGGTCGTCCTCTAGGTCCAATGGTATTGAGCTAAGCTTTAAAAAGTGGGTGGCGCAGTTCACCCACTTCTTTTTCCTGTCGAATGACACATTTGTGGAGATAAATGTGAAACTAGGTGTAAAGCTGTTAGGGCTGATGAGCTGGGCTTTAATGGCCTCTGGCTGCGCGAATTTGTCTGCGGGCAATCTGTTTAGTCACTACAGCAACCAGAATCAAGAAGTTTATCAAGCCGTTGTTGCCGGGGAATATGCGAAAGCGAAACAACTTCAATCGAGCGAAGTGGGTGGCGAGATACTTGGCAACTTTGAAAAGGGCCGTATTTCTTTTCTTGCTGAAGATTACCCGACAAGTTTGAAAGCGCTGGAAAATGGTGATCGTGCCGTTCGTGTTCAGCAAGATCGCGCGACTATTTCTGTGTCAGAAACGGCAACGAGCGTCGGCTCTCTCGCAGTGAACGACAATCTCCAAGATTATCATCCCGCCGATTATGAACTTGGCTTTCTGCACCTTTATCTCGGGCTAAACTATTTACAGAAAAACGATTTGGAAGGGGCGCTTGTTGAAGTGCGTCGAGCCAATCAAGTTCAGGAAGCGGCCAGAAAGGCGCGTGAAAAAGAACTAAAAGCAGCAGAAAAAGACCTGAAAAAGCAAGGCATGTCTGCCAATTTAGGCAGCGTGTTGGCGAGCTACCCTGATGCTGGTAAAAAACTAAGCGCAGTACAAAACGGCTATTTGTTCTATCTTTCTGGCTTGTTATATGAAGCGTCACGAGATTTAAACAGTGCTTATGTTGATTACCGACGAGCACTCGCTGTGATGCCAGACAACAAACAAGTTGTTGAAAGCACGTTGTACGCCGCTAAGAAACTAGGCATGCGTGAAGACTTACGCATGCTAGAGAAACGGTATGGTAAAGCACCTTCTGGGTTAACTCAGTCTCAAGGTCGAGTCATCGTTATTGATGAACAAGGCGTTGTGGAGGCTTTGAAAGGTTGGCGTATTGATCTACCGATTTACGACAGTCGCGATAATGGGGCTATTTATTCGTTGGCGCTTCCTTATTATCCGAATCGGGGTGCTCAACGTTTTAGCGATGTGGTTTTAAATGGTCAGGTATTGCCTTCTAGCACGCTGACTGATGTTAATGCGATGGCACAAAACGATCTTAATGAACGTCTGACTACAATGGTGATCCGTCAAGCGCTTCGCGTTTGGGCAAAAGATCGAATCCGAAAAGAGGCGGCGAAAAAAGGCGATGATGTGGGTAACATACTTTTCAATGTATGGAACACATTGACCGAGCAGCCGGATACGAGAAGTTGGCAAACATTACCAGCGCAAGTGAAAACGGCATCAAAAGTCGTGAAACCAGGAACACAAAGTTTAAACTTGGGTGATCAAACCTATCAGTTTGAAGTGCCTGCACAGCAGACTACATTGGTATGGGTATCTCGTCAGGGAACACACTCAACCGTGTGGCATAAACAGCTAGGGAGACTGTAATGAAAGCATGGCTTATTTGTTTAGCAATGGCTATTGGTTTAGTTGGATGCGCCGAAAACACGGCTGGTATTCGAATTGATGGTCAAACGCAAAAAGTATTTTTTAATGATAACGTTTTGGGTAGTCGCTTATTAGTTGACAACATCACCACCACTTACGTTGATGATCGTCCACGTGGAGTGGTGCAACTAAGTAGTAACTATAAAGGTGACCAGCACATTCTTTACCGCTTCTATTGGTATGACAATAATGGTTTAGAAGTGAATACCAAGCCTGGCCCATGGCGCAAAATGATTGTGCGAGGGTTTGAGCAAGTCACGTTATCTGAAGTTACTGTGAATCCAAATGGCACCAAATTCCGTGTTCAAATTAGAGAAGCACAAGACAATTAATCTTAACGGCTTTGCCGAAGCTGCCGCGCTAACGATGCGCTGGTATTGAAAAACTAAGGAACTCTCATGAAAAAAAGTATTATTGCTCTTTTAGGTCTTGCCGTCATTTTGGGTGGCTGTTCTAACAAAGTCTCTTACGGCGATGCGCAAGCAACAGAAACCACAACTATCGATTTTGGCTCAACAGATTTACAAAAAATCGCGGCTGAAATGGTGGATAGCATGATGATGTCGGGTTCTGTAGCAGCAATTACTCGTGATCAACGTCCTATCGTTTTTGTTGAGCGAATTAAGAACAAGACCAGTGAACACATTGACACTGAATCCATTACCGACACTATTTCTACTAAGATGCTGAACTCTGGTAAGTTCCGCTTTGTTGATATGGACCGTGTTGAGTCTGTGCGTGAACAGCTTAACTTCCAAAACACGGATGAGCTGGTTAACCAAAGCACAGCGATCCAATTTGGTAAAATGGTGGGTGCGCAATACATGCTTTACGGTAACCTATCTAGCATCGTCAAAAATGCAGGTAGCGATAAAGATGTATACTACAAGATGACCATGCGCCTAATGGACCTAGAAACAGGTTTGATTGAGTGGGCGGATGAAACGGAAATTCGTAAAGCGCAATCGAAGAGCTTATTCGGTCTTTAATCGATACTGATGGAGAAGTCATCAATGGCATGGTTTTCTTGGCAACAAGCAAAACAGTTAGATCCGAGTCTTAATGCTCTCGATGGCTTCTTTACTGAGCCTCCGGTAAAAGTTCAAACCGTTACCGGGGGGCTAACCAACCGTTGTTGGCGGTTGGAATCCTCTCAAGGCCTTGTACACATCTGGCGACCGACCAGTAATGTTTGCAAGGCTTTTTCAATTTCTCGCCACAATGAATATCAAGTTCTGAATGCTATCTCTTCATTAGAAATTGGTCCTAAGCCAGTGTTTATCCACGAGCAAGGTTTACTGGTGGAATGGATCGAAGGGCAAGCACTTTCGGATGTAGGGCTACCAGTAAGAGATTTATTATCCATTGCGGCGACCATTCATCAGCACCCGATCAGCGCGCTCCCTTTGGTTCCATTTTCTTATATTTCTCGCATCGATCATTATTGGCTTGAGCTTGACGGTCAGTATGCGGATACGGAATTTGAGGCTCTATACATGAAGTGGCGCACGGAACCGAGTGTAGCGGCGGTTCCACTCGCTCTTTGTCACTTTGACCTGGGGTGTTACAACCTCGTTCGGGGAGAGAGTGGGGTGAAAGTCATTGATTGGGAATATGCTGGTATTGCTGACCCTAGGCTTGATTTGACCTTGACTATTCAAGTCGCGGGTGCGCCTGTGGAAGAGGCGGTGAAACAGTATTGCCAAATTCGAGGTATCGAAGATGTGTCTCTTTGGTTAAGTGGTGTAAAGGCGTGGCAGCCAAGAACCCTAGTGATGGCGATGCTTTGGTATTTACTGGCCTATAAATTGTGGGGAGATGAGCAATACTTAAACAGTGCGTATGAGTTGAAAGGCTCATTGTGTATGGAAGATCACTGTTTTGAGAACTCGTGATATTTTCCCCTTTAACAGTAAGGAAATAGTGGTAGTTTTAATAAAAGTACCAGATACACACAGGGAGAGGTACACATGATTATTTACTTACACGGCTTTGACAGTACAAGCCCGGGTAACCACGAAAAAGTTCTTCAACTGCAATTCATCGACGACGACGTTCGTTTTATCAATTACAGCACCCTTCACCCAAAGCACGACATGCAACACTTGTTAAAAGAGGTGTCTAAAGTTATCGATCAATCTGATGATCCAAACCCGTTAATCTGTGGGGTTGGTTTAGGTGGTTATTGGTCTGAACGAATTGGTTTTCTATGCGGTATCAAACAAGTGATGTTTAATCCGAACTTGCACCCAGAAAAAACGATGGCTGGTCGAATCGATCGCCCAGAAGAGTACGAAGATATCGCAACAAAATGTGTTGATCAGTTTCGAGCGAAAAATCAGGCGCACTGCTTGGTGATTTTATCCAAAGATGATGAAGTGCATGACAATGCGAAAACTGCAGCTGAGTTAGAAAAATACTATCAAATCATTTGGGACGAAACGCAGTCCCACAAGTTCAAAAAGATCTCTCACCATTTACAAGCGATGAAGGCATTTAAAAATACTTAAGAGTGTTTGAGTGTGAACAGTAAAGCGGCATTTTTTATCGGCTGCTTTGCTGCGACCCCCTCTTGTGAGTATGCCGAGTCACTTTCTCTTTAAAGGCCTCATTTTCTTGGTTTAGCGCTTAGAATATTGTGTTCTCCTTACCGTTTTCTTACTTCCATCCTATGTGGCACGAATACCTTGTTGTAGAGTAGTCGAAAAGTAGTCAATCCGTACTCGTCACACGGATTTTGGTTGCCTTCAAAGTACGTCTCTATATAATGAACCAGACTAAAATAATTTGATAAATATCAAAAAAAATTGAGAGCGAGTAATAAACTTGCCCAAAAATCTCTGGCGTCGTATGCGTACCAGACAAATATGCTGATTCCTAACAAGTTATTGATAGATAAAGAATAAAATTAGGCAGCAGTTTTTAATCCAAATAAATTGAGACACCTCTAAGAACCAAGAATTCATCGGTTGGATGTATGGCACAGCATGTCTGTGAACCATGTGTCGAGCTGAACCCCATATATTCATTTTTGTAGAGGAAAATCATTGTGACACGCATTATCGTTGTAGGCGGCGGTGCTGGTGGTCTTGAGTTGGCAACTAAGCTTGGCCGAACTCTAGGTCGCAAGAACCGTGCGCAAATTACGCTAGTAGATCGTAAAGCGAGCCACTTGTGGAAGCCATTATTGCATGAAGTTGCAACTGGCTCTTTGGACGAAGGGGTGGATGCTCTGAGTTATCGAGCTCATGCAAAAAACCACAGCTTCGACTTCCAAATGGGTAGCCTTCAAGACATCGACCGCGAACGTAAAGTGATCATCTTAAGTGAGCTTAAAGATGAGCATGGTGAGCTTCTGATGCCAAGCCGCGAGCTAGAATACGACATTCTGGTCATGGCGATTGGTTCAACATCAAACGACTTCAACACTCCTGGCGTTCGTGAGAATTGTATTTTCCTAGACAGTCCAGAACAAGCGCACCGTTTCCGCACAGAAATGAACAATGAGTTCCTAAAACTGCACGCGAAAAACGGTAACGGTACGGTGGATATCGCGATTGTTGGTGCTGGTGCAACTGGCGTTGAACTATCAGCTGAGTTACATAATGCTGTTAAAGAGCTGCGCACTTACGGCTTTGGCGATCTTGACTCTAGCAAGTTGAACGTCAATCTGATTGAAGCAGGTGAGCGTATTTTACCAGCGTTACCTCCACGTATTTCTTCTGCTGCTCATCAGGAGCTGGTGAAGTTGGGCGTAAATGTACGCACGGCAACCATGGTGACTAAAGCTGAAAAAGATGGCCTCACCACGAAAGATGGTGAGAAGATCCCGGCACAAATCATGGTTTGGGCTGCGGGTATTAAAGCACCAGATTTTATTAAAGATATCGCTGGTTTAGAAACGAACCGTATCAACCAGCTGGTAGTGAAAAATACACTACAAACGACGCGTGATGATGACATTTTCGTTATTGGTGACTTAGCACAATGTACTCAGGCTGATGGTTCGTTTGTTCCACCACGTGCGCAAGCTGCGCACCAAATGGCAAGCCAAGCATTCAGCAACATCGTTGCGAAGATCAACGGACGCGAGCTGAAAGATTATGTGTATAAAGATCACGGCTCATTGGTGTCTCTAAGCCGTTTCTCTACCGTTGGTAGTTTGATGGGCAACCTAACCAAAGGGTCGATGATGGTAGAAGGCCGTATTGCACGTGTCGTTTATATCTCGTTATATCGAATGCACCTGATGGCGTTGCACGGCGTATTTAAAACCGGACTGATGATGCTTGTGGGCCGTATCAACCGAGTACTGCGTCCAAACCTTAAGCTTCACTAAGACGCTAAATTCACATCTACGCGGATTGCGCGGATGCTGTATCTTCGAAATATAAAAAGCCACCGCAAGTCGGTGGCTTTTTATTTATGTTAGATCTGCCGGTAAAAGTGAGTACACAACACCATCCTTAGGCTTACCATGAAAAATAAACCGGTTTCTGGCGATGGTTTCTTTTTGTGCACCGACTGACTCAATTAAGGTTTGGCTTGCTTCGTTGTCGGGGTCACAGACAATTTCCAGTCGAGTTAAACTCAGCTTTGCAAAGCAGAATTCAGCCAAGGCTCTAACGGCTTCTTGAGCATAGCCCTGTCGTTGATAGCGGTCAGCAACCCAGTAGCCAATACTTGCCATATTAAACGTGTGATATAACTCGTTTACGGCGGCCATTCCTACTAAAGTGTTACTTTGTCGTTCATAGATACCGAAACCGAAAGCTTCTGTTTTTACCCAGTTAAGTCGGGTTGCCAACAGGAAGTCCTGTGCATCTTTCAACGTAACGTTTTGATTACACCAATCTAGCCACTGGTGTAGGGAAGGGGATTCTGCAAGCAAACGTTGTAGTAAGTGAGCTTCTTCAGAAGGGATGAGCTTGAGCGCTAAGCGGGGCGCAATGATTTCAAAATCTGGACTCATGAACTGATACGACTTCCATGTTGAGTGTAAGTAATTTGAAAACTGTCTATTTCATACTGTAACGCAGTTATTTTCCTTGCTCTGCGTTGGTTAGGAATAACTGAGGACATAACAGATAAAAACAAAGCGCAGCAAATGCTGCGCTTTGTTGAATCACTCGTGCTTATCGAACGCGACGAACTTGAATGATCATGCCCATCAATGGGTTGTCTAGGTAATGAGTCTCACTACTACGCATACGGCGTTTTTGATCCATTCGGTAGCTCTTGAGGAACTTTTCTTCTGTTATTGTAGGGGAGATTTCCGCCAAGTTACCCACTTGAACATTACCATCGACCTCACCTAAATCATCCGCCAATTGCTCGGTTGAAGTTGGTTCAAAACGCACTTCTCTAACACTTGGCTCGCGCAGGTCTAGTGTCGTTTCAGCGAATAGATAATGCTGCACGTAAATTTGGAATCGACCGTCTAGTTCATACAAAGGACCGTTGACTGTCTCTTCACTGTAACCGTCAGTGGAAAATGTCTGAGTACTGCCATTGATTGGACTACCATCTGCGTGATAAGAATCAGAGAAATCTCGTCCACCAACAATACGGAAAATTGGGGCGCTAGATTTGCCTCGGTCACCTTGACGCCATGCTACGTGTTTAAGCACTTTAAACCCAGCGTGGTTGTTTAATGCTGCTTCTTGCGCATTCAGGCGGAAAGATGAGCGTGGCAGTAGTGTTACGCCTTTAGAGCGACGGTATGATTCACTCTCTAAGCTGCCGACATTTTCCATATCGATTTTTGGCAGTTGATTCGGCCAAGATTCAGTGGTGCTTTCAGCGTCGACTGCTCGCTTGAAAATGATCACTTCAATATCAAATTGACGCTGTGCCCAAGAAGGCATTGAGACACATAGAAGCAATAACGGGATCAGTATTCTCATTCGACTATTAGCTCGTTGGTAATAAATTCTGTTTAAAATCATTCAGTAAGTCTTGAACAAACTGAATGCGTTTACGTCGGTCCGCCAATGGTACGCTAAACTTGAACTTAGTTGGACCTTCCATTGCAAATTTTTGCGGCTGTGATTGCAGCAGTTTAACCAAATACGCTGGATTTATGTCAGCATCAGGGTAAAACTCGATAAATCCGCCTTTATCATGGGCTTCTATCTTTTTCGCTTTTAGGCTACCAGCCGAAATTTTCAATTCTGAGACAGCAAGTAAGTTCTTCGTCGCGTCTGGAAGCAGTCCAAATCGATCGATAAGTTCCACTTTGAGCTCTGAGAGTTCTTCACCACTCGTAACGCTCGCAATACGTTTGTACATCGACAGTCGTGTATTCACATCTGGGATGTAATCGTCTGGCAAGAGCGCTGGGATTCGCATTTCAACTTCAGTTTGTTCACGAAGCAGCTCGTCCAAAGAAGGTTCTTTACCTTCTTTCAATGCTTGGACTGCTTGTTCCAGCATTTCCATGTACAGTGTAAAACCAACCGATTGAATTTGCCCACTTTGCTCGTCACCAAGCAGTTCACCAGCCCCACGGATTTCCAAGTCGTGAGTTGCTAGAGTAAAGCCTGCGCCTAAGTCTTCCAGTGAAGCAATCGCATCAAGACGCTTGATAGCATCTTTGGTCATGGCTTTTGGATGTGGCGTTAATAAGTAAGCATAGGCTTGATGATGAGAGCGTCCAACACGGCCACGCAATTGGTGCAGTTGCGCTAAACCAAGGTTGTCTGCACGATCCATAATAATGGTATTCGCCGTTGGTACGTCGATACCAGTCTCGATGATCGTTGTACACACCAACACATTGAAGCGCTGGTGGTAGAAATCATTCATGATGCGCTCCAGTTCGCGCTCACGCATTTGACCATGTGCCACGGTAATTCGTGCTTCAGGAATCAGCTTTTGCAAGTCTTCCGCGGTTTTCTCGATAGTCTCTACCTGATTGTGCAGGAAGTAAACCTGACCACCACGCATGATTTCACGCAGTACCGCCTCACGGACCACAGATTCTTCTCTTTGACGAACAAAGGTTTTGATGGCTAAACGACGCGCTGGAGGTGTCGCGATGATCGACAGATCGCGCATGCCACTCATGGCCATATTCAAGGTACGTGGAATTGGTGTTGCGGTGAGGGTAAGAATGTCCACATCCGCACGCATTGCTTTGACTTTTTCTTTTTGACGAACCCCGAAGCGGTGTTCCTCATCAACGATCAACAAACCTAAATCTTTGAATTTAATGTCGCTCGAAAGCAGCTTATGTGTACCAACGACAATATCGACTTTACCATCGGCAACGTCTTGCAAAATGACTTTTTGTTCTTTGGCCGATTTAAAACGAGACAGTACTTCAACTCGGATTGGCAAGTTGGCAAAACGGTCACGGAAGTTTTCGAAATGCTGCTGAGCAAGTAAGGTTGTTGGTACGAGTACGGCGACCTGTTTACTGTTATCCGTTGCGACAAATGCTGCGCGCATAGCGACTTCCGTTTTCCCAAAGCCCACGTCACCACACACTAGGCGATCCATCGCTTTTGCTTGGCACATGTCTGACAAGACGGCATTGATGGCCATCGCTTGGTCATCCGTTTCTTCAAATGGGAACGTTGCTTTAAACGTTGCGTATTGCCCACGATCTAGCTCAAATTTGAAGCCCGGTTTTAATTCTCGTTTAGCGTAAACATCCAGCAACTCAGCCGCGACATCACGCACTTTTTCTGCCGCTTTACGACGTGCTTTTGCCCAAGCCTCGCCACCCAATTTATGCAGTGGTGCACTTTCTTCAGCACCGCCTGAATAACGGCTAATAAGGTTTAGTGATGAAACTGGTACGTAGAGCTTGGCATCGTTTTGATACTCAAGGGTTACGTATTCCGTTTTCATGCCACCAGCTTCAAGTGTTTGCAAACCGATGTAGCGGCCAATGCCGTGATCAATATGAACCACGGGTTGACCGGGTTTCAATTCCGCAAGGTGGCGAATAACGGTGTCACTGTTGACTGCTTTTTTATCTTTGCGGCGTCGCTGGATAACGCGGTCACCAAGTAGATCACTTTCACAGATCAGAGCGAAGTTCAGCTCTTCGTGAATGAAACCATGCTCTGCAGCGCCTAAGATCAAACTGAAGCGATCACCCGAATCTAGAGCTTGGTACAGTGAGCCATGTACGACTGGGCGAACTTTGATGCCTTGCAACAGTTCCGTTAGTGCTTCACGACGACCTTCTGACTCTACCGAGAAAACAATTTTGCCGCTGAATTGCTCACTGAATTGACGAAGACGCGAAAGCGGTTCTTTATTTTGTTGCTGAACGCCAAGCTCGGCTAACGATTGTACTGGTAGGTTTTGACGACCAGCACGCTTAACCACTTTCTCTAGGCTCAATTGAGCCATAGGGAGCTGTTTTAGTTGGCTGAAGAGTTCGTCTTTTTTCAGCCAAAGTTGTTCAGGAGTCAAAAGAGGACGTAGCGGATCGATTTTTTTCTGGTCGTACCGATATTCGACATCGGTTAAGAAAGTATCGACCGCAGATTCAATATCACCATATGTGATGACTTGAGAGTCTTCTGGCAAATATTCAAATAAAGTCTCGGTATGGTCAAAAAACAGCGGTTGCCAATACTCAATACCAGCGGGCCAAGTGCCTTTAGTCACTTGCATGTAGATCGATTCTGGCTCTCGGCGTGCTTCAAATTGGGTGCGCCAACGTGTACGAAAATCCTCAATCGCTTCTTTAGTGGTTGGGAACTCATGCGCAGGCAGCAATTGGATTTGCTGAATATCGTCGATAGAGCGTTGGTTCTCTGGATCAAACGTGCGAATGGTATCTATCTCATCATCAAAGAAGTCGATGCGATACGGGTCATCGCTGCCCATAGGAAAGAGATCCAGAATAGACCCACGGCTCGCGTATTCACCTGGCCCAAATACTTGGTCTACGTGGCGGTAGCCCGAATTTTCAAGTTGTACACGTAGTTTCTCAAGCGAGAGTTGATCGCCGGTTTTCACCATTAAGGTATGTTGCAATAGAAAATCACGTGGCGACTGTCGCTGCAGCACCGTACTGACTGGCACGATGGTAATGCCATTACGTTGGCTTGGCAGTTGGTATAGGCGCGCGATACGTTCAGAGATGATTTCTTGATGCGGAGAAAAGTTATCGTAAGGCAGCGTTTCCCAATCAGGGAACAGGCTTACTGTTTGGTCAGTGAATTGTTCAATCTCCGCTTGAAGCTTTAAAGCGATTTGCGGGTCAGGCACGACGAGTAGCGAGTGACTCGAATGCTGCTTGGCTATTTCAGCAATAGCGAGAGGTAGAGCCGCGCCCGGTAAATTACCTAGCTGTTTTTTGTCGCCACGCTCAGAAGGATTGGTGACGGAAAGAATCGTTGCTTTTGTCATAGGAGTTATTTTTTATCTCGCTCCATCGAGCGCTGACGTAAAAGTTTTTGTTGTTGATATAGTGCCGCCTTTATCAGCAAATCTTGGTCAGATTCACGTAGCATCTTATATCTAAGAGTGATAATGAAATCTTGCTCTGAAGCATCACATTCTTCTACTTGAGCGTAACCGTAAATCGCTGCAGCAGGATGGTCGAGAAACAGTTTAACACGAACGAGTTGTTGGGCAGATAGCGCTGTATCTGAACGGTAACTGAGTTGGCTGGCGCCAAACTTCGTGGTTTGGTATCGAATGGAGGCGTCATCTTGTTGTGAAAGCATAAAGCTCAACAAGAGGTTAAGTTTCGCGTTTTGCGTATCAAGCAAGTTAATCACATGCTTTAAATCTTTGTTTTTTAGCTCTAGACGTGCATTGTCTGCCAACATATCTAGATGGCTAAATTCGCTGGCAACAATAAACGGTGCTGGAATTTCGGAGACAAAGGTTTCTTCATCTGGCAAAGCAAAATCCGCACTCAACGTTTCGACGTTGATAGTGAGATTATGATGGACGGTAAAGTATTCTTGCTCTGTCATATAGTCGGTCCTTTTGCCAGCGAGCGCTCCCTGTTCACTCAACAAACAAAGAGAAGTAGGGCACTGATTATCGCTAACTGAATGAAGTTATCAAGTTTACCTGATTTGTCCTTGAACTTTTTGCCCTAAATACAGACTTATTGCATGTCGTTGACAAATTTAGCGATTCTCTTGTCTTCTTAATGAGAAGAGTAAGGTAAGATAATCTGCTAAAGCTTTATATCAAAACAACCAGTTGGTTTGTCTTATATGTATCATCCTATCTCATTATTTATTGGTTTGAGATATCTTCGGGGACGCTCTGGGGATAGGTTCAGCCGATTTGTTTCTTATATGTCGACGGCGGGTATTACGATCGGTGTAATGGCGTTGGTGACGGTTCTTTCTGTGATGAATGGGTTCGAATCGCAGTTAAAAGAGCGCATTTTAGGCGTGCTACCTCATGCCGTTGTTTCGCAACACGATGGAAAAACGCCGTTGACCGAGTCTGCCCCTTCATTTGTTCAAGCGATGTCGCGTGAATCTAAACCGGAGCCTATCGTTCGTGGAGAGGCTGTAATTCAGAGTTCTGCGCAACTGACGGCAGGTTACCTCATTGGCATTGAACCAAAGAAAGGCGATCCGATCAGCAACCATTTGATTGCTGGGCGATTATCGTCACTTCAAGCGGGCGATTACAAGGTCTTTTTAGGTCATAGTTTGGCGCGCTCTCTAAAGGTATCAATGGGGGATAAAGTGCGCTTAATGGTGACCAACGCGACGCAGTTTACCCCACTTGGCCGTATTCCTAGCCAGCGCAATTTTACTGTCGCTGGTATTTTCAATACGGGATCGGACGTTGATGGTCAATTAATGATTGTTAACATGACGGATGCATCTAAGTTGATGCGTTTTCCGAAAGACACGGTTTCTGGTTGGCGTGTCTTTTTCTCTGATCCATTTATGGTGACGGATTTTGCTGATCAACCCATGCCTGACGGGTGGCAATGGAGTGATTGGCGCGAACAGCGTGGTGAGCTTTTCCAAGCGGTGAAAATGGAAAAGAACATGATGGGACTTATGCTAGGTCTAATTGTGGGCGTTGCTGCATTCAATATTATCTCCGCCTTAATCATGGTGGTGATGGAGAAACAATCAGAAGTCGCAATATTGAAAACTCAAGGCATGACTCAATCTCAAGTGATGACCATTTTCATGGTACAAGGGGCAAGCAGTGGTGTAATTGGCGCGATTGTCGGTGGCGCTGCGGGCGTGATCTTGTCACTTAACCTGAATGCGATTCTTGAATCTGCTGGTGTGGCGCTATTCAGTTTCGGTGGCCATCTACCTATTTTGATTGATTCACTGCAAATTCTTTTAGTGGTGGTGTTGGCGATTGCTCTTAGCCTTGCTGCTACGCTTTATCCTTCTTATCGAGCATCTTCTGTTAAACCTGCTGAGGCACTTCGCTATGAATAAGCTATTAGAATGTCGTGATATTCGTAAAGTCTACCGAGAGGGTTCGTTAGATACGGAAGTGTTGAAAGGCGTAAGTTTCGATATCGATAAAGGGGAGCTGGTTTCTATTGTTGGCTCTTCTGGTTCCGGAAAAAGTACCTTATTGCATATTCTAGGGGCGTTAGATGACGCAACTCATGGTGAAGTTGATTTTCTAGGGCAAAACCTATCGGCTTTAAGTTCGAATAAACAGGCGGCTTTACGCAACAAGCACCTTGGTTTTGTATACCAGTTCCATCACTTGTTAGCTGATTTTACTGCGCTTGAAAACGTGGCGATGCCACTGATGATTGGCGGCGCTAAAGTAACGGATGCAAAACAGGCGGCTAAAGCGCTGTTAGATAAAGTGGGTTTGAGTCATCGGATGCAACACAGACCCTCTGAGTTATCGGGCGGTGAGCGTCAGCGTGTTGCGATTGCGCGTGCATTGGTGAATAAGCCTGATCTTGTTTTGGCCGATGAACCTACGGGGAACTTAGATCATAATACGGCACTGTCTATCTATGATTTGATGCGCGAGCTCAATAAAGAGTCAAACATTGCATTTTTGGTTGTCACGCATGATAAAGAGCTGGCGGCGAAAATGGATCGTCAAATGCACATGCAAGATGGTTTGCTCGTAGATCGTTTTGTGACTGATACAGCATCTGCGGAGGGCTAATTTTGTTTTCATCTTTAGCATTGATGATTGGTGGTCGCTTCAGTCGAGCGAAAAAGCGCAACAAGATGGTGTCTTTCATTTCGCTTTCTTCAACGATTGGCATTGCGGTTGGTGTAGCCGTGATCATTATCGGTCTTTCTGCAATGAATGGCTTTGAGCGCGAGCTGCAATCGCGTGTGTTGTCAGTTATTCCACACGGTGAGTTGGAAGGCGTTAATGGCCCGCTTCATAACTACACCCAAACGATGAATCAAGCCCTAAACCATGAAGATGTTGTTGCGGCAGCGCCGTACGTTCGTTTTACGGGGTTAGCAGAAAAAGGCAGTAAGCTAAAAGCGATAGAAGTTCGTGGCGTAGAGCCTACTTTCGAGCAAGCGGTGTCGAGCTTATCGAATTTTATTGACCAAGAAGCTTGGCAAAACTTTTATGCCGGTCAGCAGCAAGTGATCTTAGGCCGAGGTGTCGCAAACGAGCTAAATGTCGCCGTGGGGGATTACATTACGTTGATGATTCCGCAAACCGGCGGCGCAAACAAAGTGCAGGCTCCTAAGCGTGTGCGCGTGAAGGTGTCTGGGTTCTTAACGTTGAATGGCCAAATAGACCATTCTTTAGCGTTAGTGCCATTAGCGGATGCTCAGCAATACGCAAGGTTAGGGGAAGGGGTTACTGGCATTTCACTAAAAACTGACGATGTTCTCAATGCGCCTTCTATTGTTCGTGAGGTAGGTAGTATGGTGGATGTTTACGTGTATTTGAAAAGCTGGCAGCAAAAGTTTGGTTTTTTGTATCGCGATATACAACTCGTGCGCACCATTATGTACTTGGTGATGGTACTCGTGATTGGTGTGGCATGTTTTAATATTGTGTCTACGCTGATGATGGCAGTGAAAGATCGAGCCGCAGAAATTGCAATTTTGCGAACAATGGGAGCAAAAGATAGCCTAATCAAACGTATCTTTGTTTGGCAAGGCGTGTTCTCTGGTGTATTTGGCAGTCTCGTCGGCAGTGTTATTGGTGTCTTAGTGGCGTTAAACCTGACTCCGTTAATTAAAGGGTTAGAGAGCTTAATCGGTCATCAGTTTTTATCGGGTGATATTTACTTCGTCGACTTCTTACCATCACAGTTACACTGGCCAGACGTAGCATTGGTGTCGGTGACGGCGATCGTTTTGAGTTTGCTTGCAACGTGGTATCCCGCTTCTCGCGCCGCGAAGTTAAATCCGGCAGCGGTGCTGAGTTCTAAATAACCAACCGTTTTACAATACGAGAAAAGCAAAAAGGACCGAATTCGGTCCTTTTTTGTATTTATCCAACTTGAGCGACATCGTGTTTCATTCTAACTGTTAGGTGCCCCTCAACTGATAGCGCAAATGCTGATTTTTATGCAGTAACGTCTTATCTTATTTTGCGTTTTTGCCAGCTCCGAACCACTGAGTAGCGCCAAAGTCCTCTAATGCCGAAGTAGCCAATAATCGCGGATACGACACCACAGATAGCACAGCCTAATAAGAATGGAGGGCCAATAGTGCTCATCTGTTGCATAATGAATTCCCACGAAAGTTCAAAGTGGAAAGGTTGCGGAGGAACATGCATCACTAAAGCGCCAAGCTTATACGCAAAATAAAATAACACAGGCATGGTGATAGGGTTGCTTATCCATACCAAAGCGACGGAGAGAGGTAAATTGACGCCAAGCATGATTGCCAAACCTGCAGCCATGATCATTTGGCTTGGTAGCGGAACAAATGCCATAAATAACCCGACAGCAAAAGCCCCAGACGCCGAGCGACGATTTAAACACCATAAGTTCGGGTTGTACAACACATTGCCGAAGACCTTCAATGCTTTTTGGCGTTTGATCAATTCATGATCTGGCATGAAGCGTTTTATCAGCTTTCTAGGCATAGGACAGCATGACTCTCTCAGAAAAAAGTTGGACCTTGGCGTTATTTGTAGCGAGCGTAATTTCGTCAGCTTGGTGGCCGACAATACCAGATTGGCGTTGGCTGCTGCTGGGAATAATAACCACTGGCTCAATAATCAAATTACGTCGTGGCTTAATTAGCATAGGCGCAATTGCGGGCTTTATGGTTGTCATCGTCCACGGCAATGTATTGGAGTCTCAGAGACAAGCCCTTTTTCAAGCAGGGGAGAATATTACCATAATTGGTAAAGTTGACAGCCCTTTTACGCAAATAAGTCACGGATATGAAGGCATTGTGGCTCTAAAAAAGGTAAATTCTCAAACTCTGTTACCTTTTCTTAAACCTAAAATCCGTCTTATTACGCCTTTTCCACTCGATGTTAACAGTGAGTTTACGACATCCGTCTCGTTAAAGCCGATTACAGGCCTACGCAACGAAGCTGGTTTTGACGCCGAAAAGCACGCAATGGGTAAAAGCATTATCGCACGCGGTGTTGTTAACAAGGATGTTACCTGGATTATTCGCTCTACCACATCTTTGCGCCAAGCCATTATCGCTGATGTTTCGGAGGATGTGTCCTCCCTTCATCATTTCTCGTTAATAAATGCGTTAGTTTTTGCCGATCGCTCTTGGTTATCTAAGGAGGATTGGCAAGCACTCAGAGACAGTGGTTTACTGCACTTGGTCTCGATTTCGGGCTTACATATTGGTATGGCGTTTACTTTTGGGCTAGTGGTGGGCGGTGCCATTCGTTATGCGTTACCTCAATACCAGCTATTGCCTAGCTTATGTGGGCTGATGTTTGCCGTTGCCTATGCGTGGTTAGCGGACTTCTCATTACCTACTACCCGCGCGGTGTCGGTATGTGTTATTTACGTCGTTCTCAAATATACCTTAGTGCACTGGGCTTCCTGGCGGGTACTTTTGCTCGCGGTAGCGCTACAACTGCTTGTTCAACCTTTTGCATCGTATAGCATGAGTTTTTGGTTATCGTATTTGTCAGTTTGCGCAGTGTTGTTCGCAATCAATTTGATTCGGCATCAAAACGGGGGCTGGAAGGCGAAGTTAAAAGTGCTATTGCTTACTCAATTGATGTTGAGTGTGTTAATCGTGCCTATTAGTGGCTATTACTTTTCTGGTTTCAGTTTGTCATCAATTGCATACAACTTGGCGTTTATTCCTTGGTTCGGATTTATCGTTGTGCCTTTGATGTTTCTGGCCCTGTTCTCATCTTTATTTCTTGAAATGATAGCAAAGTCTCTGTGGCAGTTGGTGGACTGGTCATTGCAGCCATTGAGCACGTCAATTCAGTACGCGATAGGCTCCTGGCAACCCATTAGTATAGAAATGACAGGGTTGATTCTGGCGGGAATTGTTTGCTTGGTGTTTCAACGATTCATGTTTCAGTACGCGTGGTGTTTGTTACTTGGCATTGTAATTAGTATTAAGCTCACATCGGAATATGATCAGCAACATTGGCGCATTGATGTACTAGATGTGGGCCATGGCCTTGCGGTGATTGTAGAAAAAGACGATAAAGTGCTGCTCTATGACACAGGTAAAGCATGGCAAAATGGCAGTATTGCGGAGCAGGTCGTCACTCCGGTCTTGCATCAACGAGGTTATGAAAGCATCGATACGATGATCCTCAGCCATTCCGACAATGACCATGCAGGAGGGCGCTTGTTCATTGAAGATGCCTTTTCGCCACAGCGCAAACTCAGTAGCCAAAACTTTATCGGATATGAGTCTTGTACTCGCGGCGATCATTGGAAATGGCAAGGGTTAAATATAGAAGTACTTTGGCCTCCTGCTCTTGTTCAACGTGCATATAATCCGCACTCTTGTGTACTACGCCTTACCGACCCTATTTCTACGTTCAGTATGCTTTTTACTGGTGATATTGAGACCATTAGCGAGTGGATCTTGCTCAGGGAGCCTGAAAAGTTAAAAAGTGATGTGATGTTGGTCCCTCATCATGGTAGTAAAAGTTCGTCGAATCCTCGCTTTATTGAAGCGGTAAACCCGAGTGTGGCCGTTGCTTCTTTGGCAAAAAATAATCAATGGGGAATGCCGGCAGAACATGTTGTTGCAGCATATCGCAAGCTTGACATTACTTGGCTTGATACTGGGGAATATGGTCAGGTAAGCTTCTCTATTCACCGTGATAATTGGCGCTCAGAAACCAAACGTAGCGATACATTTGAGCCTTGGTATAGGCAGATGCTGCGTAAGGGAGTAGAATGAGAGTCTTAATGTAAGAAAATAAAGCACTTCTATGTCGATAAATACTGATGAAACGACTTGGCAGACGTTTAAGCGTCTATGGCAATTTATTCGCCTTTACAAGTCAGGTCTTGTCGTTGCAGTCATTGCATTAGTTATTAATGCTATATCAGATACCTATATGATTTCCCTATTAAAACCATTACTAGATGAAGGTTTTGGGAACGCTGAATCTGATTTTCTACGCACGCTTCCATTGATTATTTTTGCCATGATGTTTGTCCGTGGCATAAGTGGATTTGTCTCCACATACTGTTTGAGCTGGGTATCCGGCAATGTGGTTATGCAAGTCCGCCGCATGGTATTCAATCACTTTATGCATATGCCAGTGTCTTACTTCGATAAGGAAAAAACGGGCAATTTATTGTCACGTATTACCTACGATTCAGAGCAAGTATCTGCGGCAACCAGCCAGGCGTTAGTGAGCATCGTTCGCGAAGGTGCAAGTATCATTGGCCTGTTAGTCCTGATGTTTTACAACAGCTGGCAGTTGTCGTTAGTGCTGTTTGCTGTTGCTCCCGTTGTCGCGTGGGGTATTGGTGTCGTTTCTAAACGTTTTAGAAAAATATCCAAAAATATGCAGACAATGATGGGCAACGTGACTGCGTCAGCAGAGCAGATGCTGAAAGGCCATAAAGTCGTGTTGAGCTACGGCGGCCAAGATATCGAACGTAAACGATTTGAGAAGGTCAGCAACCAAATGCGTCAACAAAGCATGAAGTTGGTGACGGCTCAAGCGGCGGCTAACCCTATCATCCAAATGATTGCGTCACTTGCTATTGTTGCCGTTCTTTACTTAGCAAGTATTGACTCGATTAAAGAGCAACTGACTCCAGGTACATTTACCGTTGTCTTCTCTGCGATGTTTGGTTTGATGCGTCCGCTTAAAGCGCTTACTAACGTTACCTCTCAGTTCCAACGTGGTATGGCCGCGAGCCAAACGCTCTTTGCGTTGATTGACCTTGAGCCTGAGAAAAACGAAGGTAAGTTGACAGTTGAACGCGCAAATGGCGATGTTTCAGTTAAAAACGTAAGCTTTACTTATACTGGCGCAGAAAAGCCAGCATTGGAAAATGTCAGCTTCGATATTCCAAGAGGGAAGACCGTTGCGCTGGTTGGTCGTTCCGGTTCCGGTAAAAGTACCATCGCGAACTTGTTCAATCGTTTCTATGATGTTGATAGTGGCTCCATCACATTAGACGGACATGATATTCGTGAATACGAGTTAAAGAACTTGCGTCAGCAGTTTGCGCTAGTATCACAAAATGTTCATTTATTTAATGACACGATTGCAAACAATATTGCTTACGCAACGGATGGAAAATACGAGCGCAGTGATATCGAGAAAGCGGCAAAACTCGCGCATGCAATGGAATTCATCAGCAAAATGGATGATGGACTTGATACCATGATTGGTGAAAATGGCGCGAGTCTATCTGGCGGTCAACGTCAACGTGTCGCTATTGCACGTGCTCTATTGCGTGATGCACCGGTATTGATTCTTGATGAGGCGACCTCTGCTTTGGATACGGAATCCGAACGCGCTATCCAAGCTGCATTAGATGAACTGCAGAAAGACAAAACGGTACTCGTGATTGCGCACCGCTTATCCACAATCGAGAAAGCCGATGAAATTCTTGTGGTTGATGATGGCGCCATCATTGAGCGTGGCAACCACGCCGATCTTATTGCAAAAAATGGTGCGTATGCACAATTGCACCGTATTCAGTTTGGTGAATAAACGCGGTGGTTGAAAAAATCTGGTTTGAAAACCATCCAATAAAATACCTCTTGTGGCCGCTTTTGTGGCCACTGAGTGTATTATTTGGAGCAATAAGTAAGTCTAAGCGAAAGCAATATCAAACAGGCCGTAAGCAAGCCTACAACGCGCCTATCCCTGTTATTGTTGTCGGCAATATCACAGCTGGTGGTAATGGCAAAACACCAGTTGTGGTTTGGCTTGTTGAGCAACTGCAACAGCTTGGGCTTAAGCCAGGGGTCGTTTCTCGTGGCTATGGAGCAAAAGCTCCTGCCTATCCGTTAGTGCTAAAAGAAGATACGCCTGCGAAACATTGTGGTGATGAACCTAAGTTGATTCATCGACGCACAGGAGCGCCAGTTGCGGTAGACCCGGTGCGTTCAAATGCAGTGAAAGCATTGCTAGAGTCAGGTGTGGATATCATTATCACGGACGATGGGTTACAACATTATGCGTTAGGCCGTGATATTGAGTTAGTGATTGTGGATGGGAATCGCCGATTTGGGAATGAAAGCCTCATTCCGCTTGGCCCACTGCGTGAAGGGGTCGAGCGTCTTGCTGAAGTCGACTTTATCATCACCAATGGTGGTCAAGCACATACGGGCGAAATCGCAATGACTTTAGCGCCATCTAAAGCCATTAACCTCAAGACTAAGCAACTTGTGGACGTTTCTGAATTAAAAGAGCTAGTGGCATTTGCAGGGATTGGGCATCCACCACGATTTTTTCATACACTAAACTCGATGAACGCAGATGTTAAAGTCACAAAAGGTTTTGCTGACCATCAAGACTTTAACCAACAAGAATTAGAAGCATTGGCTCAACAAGGAGCCAATGTGATTATGACCGAGAAAGATGCCGTCAAGTGCAGCCATTATGCGCAAGATAATTGGTGGTATCTGCCTGTATCTGCCCAGTTTGAACCAAACGATGCAGAGCAAATTTTAAAGAGAATAAAAGAGGTTAAAGCGGCTTATGGATCACCGTCTGCTTGAGATTGTAGCTTGCCCTGTTTGCAAAGGTAAGCTGACGTACGATAAAGAGAATCAAGAGTTGATCTGCAAATTGGATCGCCTCGCTTACCCAATCAAAGAGGGTATTCCCGTTCTGCTCGAGCCTGAGGCTCGTACTATGAGTATGGATGAGGGACGCTAATGTCTTTTACGGTTGTCATTCCTTCGCGTTACGCATCGAGCCGCTTGCCTGGTAAACCGTTAGCGGATATTGGCGGTAAGCCTATGGTTCAGTGGGTTTACGAGCAAGCGCTACAAACGGGTGCGGAAGATGTTATCGTGGCAACTGATGACGAGCGTGTTGCTGATGCTGTCTCGTCGTTTGGTGGTAAAGTCTGTATGACCTCTCCTAACCACGAATCAGGTACTGAACGCCTTGCTGAAGTTGTTGAAAAGATGGCTATTCCTGCAGACCACATTATTGTTAATGTGCAAGGGGACGAGCCTTTGATTCCACCGTCTATCATTCGTCAGGTTGCTGATAACTTATCGGGGTGTGACGCTCCGATGGCGACATTAGCCGTAGAAATAGACTCGGAAGAAGAAGTGTTTAATCCGAATGCAGTTAAAGTTGTGGCTAATGAGCAAGACTATGCGATGTACTTTAGCCGAGCAACTATCCCTTGGGATCGCGATAACTTTGCCAAACAAGACAAAATCATTGCCAACCCATTAATGCGTCATATTGGTATTTATGCTTATCGAGCTGGTTTCATTAATACGTATGTAAATTGGGCTCCGAGCGCATTGGAGCAGATCGAGTGCCTTGAGCAACTACGAGTGCTTTGGTACGGTGAAAAAATTCATGTAGCGGTAGCGAAAGAAGCGCCAGCAGCCGGCGTTGATACGCCAGAAGATCTAGAGGCGGTGCGCGCTATTGTGGCGAAGCAAGCATAACTAAAGGTCACATTGAATTAAGAACGAGAAAGGCTCCAGAATTAGGAGCCTTTTTGTTGCTTATATCCAAGTATTAGTTAGATGTTTGTGTCATATTGGTTTCGTTTAGGGCAGGTCGCTAAGACTTCTCGGTGACCTGTGTCTTTTACTTCTTGCAGAATGACATCAAATCCCCACAATCGGTATACGTGTTTAAGAACTTCTTCATAACTGTCATCAAGCGGGATTCGGTTATGAGGTACGTATTGCAACGTGAGTGAGCGGTCCCCACGAACATCGACATTAAATACCTGAATGTTTGGCTCAAGATTAGATAAGTTGTACTGAGCGGCTAAGGTTTCTCTAATGCGTTTATAACCCATCTCATCGTGTATCGCGGCGACTTCAATAAAGTTTTTGTGGTCATCATCGTTGATCGCAAACAGCTTGAAATCACGCATTAATTTCGGAGAAAGGTATTGGCTAATGAAGCTTTCATCTTTGAAATTATGCATCGCGAAATGTACTGCATCTAACCAATCGGTTCCTGCCAAGTCCGGAAACCACTCCTTGTCCTCATCAGTGGGTTCTTCACAGATACGTTTAATATCTCGGAACATAGCAAAGCCCAAGGCGTATGGATTAATACCATTAAAGTAAGGACTGTTATAAGGCGGTTGAGCTACTACACTGGTATGGCTATGTAAGAACTCTAGAATGAACTTTTCGGATACCAAACCCTCATCGTAAAGATGGTTGAGAATGGTGTAATGCCAGAATGTTGCCCAGCCTTCGTTCATGACCTGCGTTTGTTTTTGCGGATAAAAATACTGACTGATTTTGCGTACAATCCGCACGACTTCACGTTGCCACGGCTCTAGTAGCGGGGCATGCTTTTCGAAAAAGTAGAGCAAGTTTTCCTGAGGCTCGCTTGGGAACCGTTCTTTAAGATCTTCCTCTTTGGTTTTGGCTCTTGGTACTGTGCGCCACAATTCATTCACTTGAGACTGTAAGTATGCCTCGCGTTCTTCTTGTCGCGCTTTCTCTTCGGTAATGGAGATTTTTTCTGGTCGCTTGTAACGATCCACACCAAAGTTCATTAAGGCGTGGCAGGAGTCGAGCAGTTTTTCCACTTCCTGTACTCCATATCGCTCCTCACATTCAGCCAAATACTTTTTGGCAAACAGCAAATAATCGATGATGGAGCTAGCGTCCGTCCAGGTTTGGAACAGATAATTACCTTTGAAGAAAGAGTTGTGCCCGTAACAAGCGTGAGCAATCACTAGTGCTTGCATTGTCACGGTGTTTTCTTCCATCAAATAGGCGATACACGGATTGGAGTTAATGACAATCTCGTAGGCTAACCCCATTTGACCATGCTTATAGTTCTGTTCCGTTTGGATGAACTTTTTACCAAACGACCAGTGGTTGTAATTGATGGGCATACCAATACTTGAGTAGGCATCCATCATTTGTTCGGAAGTAATCACTTCTATCTGGTTAGGGTAAGTGTCTAGGCGATAGTGTTGTGCGACACGCTTAATCTCTTTGTGGTAGCGTTCCAACAGCTCAAATGTCCAATCCGGTCCATCTGGCAGCATTTTACTATTACGCTTCTTAGGCGCCTCTCCTGAGAGGTTTTTCGTTGCGGTACTCATCGCTAGCCTCCTTACGCCGTTTCTTTTTGGAATAGTTCACGGAAGACTGGGAAAATATCCTCCACAGAGCGAATGTTTTTCATTGCGAAGTTCGGAAATTCATCGGTGAGTTTTTCGTACTCATGCCATAGAGTTTGGTGCGAGCGTCGCGTAATTTCTATGTAGGAGTAGTACTGACAGTTTGGCAGTAGTTTGTTCACTAATAGATCGCGGCATCTTGGCGAGTCATCTGCCCAGTTATCGCCATCAGATGCTTGCGCAGCATAAATGTTCCATTGTCCAATTGGATAGCGCTCTTTTACGATTTCGTCCATCAGTTTCAATGCGCTGGATACAATAGTGCCCCCGGTCTCTTGCGAGTAGAAGAACTCGTGTTCGTCCACTTCTTTCGCTTGGGTGTGGTGGCGAATAAAGACGACGTCTACATTCTCGTAAGTACGAGTTAAAAACAGGTATAACAGAACGTAAAAACGTTTTGCGATGTCTTTCGTTGCTTGATCCATCGAGCCCGATACGTCCATCAAACAAAACATCACAGCTTGACTAGATGGTACAGGGCGTTTTTCATAGTTTTTAAAGCGTAAGTCGAAGGTGTCAATAAATGGAACCCCCTCAATTTTCTTACGCAGCTCTTCAATTTCAGCCTTCAAGCGGTTCTCTTCAAACTGCTGAGCGGGTTCAATGTTTTTGATACGAGCAAGTTCATCTTCTAGCTCTTTGAGAAGACGTTTCTTACCTGCGGTCATTGCCGTACGTCGTGCAAGAGATTGTTGTAGCGAACGTACTACCGCAATGTTTGAAGGGATACCAGCAGTTTGAAAGCCTGCGCGGTGCGTTTTCCATTCAGTAATTTTGGCAATTTGGTTTTTTTCTAGATTAGGCAGCTCGAGATCTTCGAACAAAATATCTAGGTACTCATCTTTTGATATTTGGAATACAAATTCGTCTTGGCCTTCTCCATCTGGACTGGCATTGCCTTCTCCCGAGCCACTACCTTGACCGCCACCTTTAGGACGCTCAATTTTATCACCAGTAATGAACTGGTCATTGCCGGGATGAACTCGTTCGCGAACACCACCTTTGCCTTGATGAAAGATCGGCTCATTGATGTCTTTGTGAGGGATAGAGACGTCTTCGCCCGTTTCCGTATTCGTAATCGAGCGTCGATTCACTGCGTCTGCTACCGACTCTTTTATTTGCTCTTTGTGGCGCTTCAAGAAGCGCTGTCGATTAACAGCGCTCTTGTTCTTGCCATTGAGCCTTCGGTCTATAAATTGCGCCATGAAATAGCCCTCTTCATGTTTCACAAGCGACCTAACTCAATACTGGGTTAGGATGACTTACGTACTCGTAGGTACCACTCAGAAAGTAGGCGAACCTGTTTCTCGGTATAGCCTTTTTCCATCATGCGAGCGACAAAGTCGTCATGCTTCTTCTGATCTTCAGAAGAGGTTTTCGCATTAAATGAGATAACCGGAAGTAGCTCTTCGGTATTGGAGAACATTTTCTTCTCGATTACTGTGCGCAGTTTTTCGTAGCTGGTCCAAACCGGGTTTTGACCATTGTTATTCGCTTTCGCACGAAGCACAAAGTTAACGATTTCGTTTCGGAAATCTTTCGGGTTAGAAATACCAGCAGTTTTCTCGATCTTCTCTAGCTCAGCGTTCAGTGAAGATCGATCAAATAGCTGACCAGTTTCTGGATCTCGGTACTCTTGGTCTTGAATCCAGAAGTCTGCGTAGGTGACATAGCGGTCGAAGATGTTCTGACCGTATTCAGAGTAAGACTCGAGATAAGCGGTCTGAATCTCTTTACCAATAAATTCAACGTAGCGAGGCACTAGGTAGCCTTTCAAGAACTCGAGATATTTCTCTGCCGTTTCAGCAGGGAACTGTTCACGTTCAACCTGTTGTTCAATCACATAGAACAGGTGTACAGGGTTGGCTGCCACCTCGGTTTGGTCGAAGTTAAATACGCGCGACAAAATCTTAAAGGCGAAACGTGTAGAGAGACCATTCATGCCTTCATCGACACCCGCATAATCACGATACTCTTGATAGCTTTTTGCCTTTGGATCGGTGTCTTTTAGCGTTTCACCATCGTAGACGCGCATTTTTGAGAAAATGGATGAGTTTTCAGGTTCTTTCAGGCGTGAAAGAATACTGAATTGCGCTAGAGTTTCGAGCGTGCTTGGAGAGCAAGGGGCCTGAGACAGCTCACTGTTTTCAAGCAGTTTTTGGTAGATTTTCACTTCTTCGGATACGCGGAGACAGTAAGGTACTTTTACAATGTACACACGGTCGAGGAAGGCTTCGTTATTTTTGTTGTTACGGAAAGTCTGCCACTCAGATTCGTTCGAGTGAGCCAGAATCATACCGTCGAATGGAATCGCAGATAGACCTTCAGTACCGTTGAAGTTACCTTCTTGCGTTGCCGTCAAAAGTGGGTGAAGTACTTTGATCGGCGCTTTGAACATCTCAACGAATTCCATTAAACCTTGATTTGCTTTACACAGCGCACCGGAGTAGCTGTAGGCATCTGGGTCGTCTTGCGAATAATGTTCGAGTTTGCGGATATCGACTTTACCAACCAGTGATGAAATATCTTGGTTGTTTTCATCCCCAGGTTCTGTTTTAGCAATACCGATCTGATCGAGAATTGAAGGGCGAACTTTCACTACCTTAAATTTAGTGATATCGCCGCCAAATTCATGAAGGCGCTTAGCGGCCCATGGCGACATAATCGAGCGAAGATAACGTTGCTCGATGCCATATTCTTTTTTCAAAATATCGCCGTCTTCCGTGGCTTTGAATAGACAGAATGGATGGTCATTCACTGGGCTACGTTCGCCATTAGCAGTAAGAACATAGATAGGCATCTGTTCCATCAGAGCCTTAAGTTTTTCAGCAAGTGAGGACTTACCACCGCCGACAGGGCCGAGTAGGTAAAGGATCTGCTTACGTTCCTCTAAACCTTGCGCCGCGTGTTTTAGGTAAGACACAATTTGCTCTATGGCATCTTCCATACCATAAAAATCTTTAAAGGTTTCATAACGAGAGATAACACGATTCGAGAAGATGCGGCTCAATCTCGGGTCTTTTGCCGTATCGATTATCTCTGGTTCACCGATCGCCATCAGTAGGCGTTCTGCTGCATTAGCATAAGCGCTTTTGTCATCCTTACACAGGGCTAGAAACTCCTGTAACGACATCTCTTCATCTTTTGCAGCTTCATATCTTGATTGATAGTGGTCGAAAATACTCATGTCGCTTTCCCCTTTAATAGTCAGTCTACCGACGAACGTTGATTCAGGCTTTCCCACCTATTGTTATGCTCCTTGTTGTTTGAATATACGTCCTGTTATCACATTTGGTTCGTACAGAATGTAAGATTGGCGACACCAAAGACTTTGCTTTATGGACAGTTTTTTCATTACAACGGTGAGCGGTGGGTATGAATCTTTCAATCACAGCCTTTCTCTACTTAAGCCTAGTCGGGGATTTGCAATTTTGCTTAACAATTATGAATTTATTGCAAAAGTGACATTTGAATCACTCTTTCACAGAAGATGAATTTATGTCGTGAATAGGTGCAATAGAAATCAGATATTTGGCAAAGACAGAAGGGTCTCAGTGATTCATTGCTCTACATCGCACAAGGTAAGCGTAAGAAGACGGAAAAGCAGCGGTAAGGTTGTGACAGGGCAAATAAAAAAGGAAAGCGAGAGCTTTCCTTTTCGTAGACGAATATTTTATGCGCTGAAGATTTGTGCAAGCTCGTTTTCGCATAAATGGTACTGACGAGGACAGTTGCGCCAAGTTTGTAGCATACGACGGTATTTATCCAGCATTGGCATTTGGCTGTTAAAGTGATGGTCTGCTTTATCAAATTGAGGGTACAGACCTTCAGAATCAATAAGGAAGCGTACGTAATGGACTTGTTGGGCCTCTGAAGCAATATCAAACCCAAGAAACTGCAAGCGGCGCTGATCCACTTTGCTACGATCTTCGGTATCGAGCATGTTGTAAGATTCTTGCATCGCGTGATACATCTCCATAACGTCGATGATCTCACGACACTCCGCTTCTGAGAGACAGCCGAAATCTTTATTCAATTCACGCATTTGTAGCTCATAGCCACGTTCAACGATCGTTTGTAAGCGTTTGTATTTGGCCGCATTACTTGGATCAAGTTGAGACATAAGGTTGTATTGGTTTGATAGAATCAAACGTTGAGCGTTTGACATTTCCATGATGACCTCACTAGATATCTAATACATTTTTAATGTGCTTAGGTTAACGCTTAAGACATGAGTGAAACATGATCTCAACACATATTTAATACTAAAAAATGGCAAGAACTGTCACTTTTGACCAGTTTAAAAACACTTATTTATGGTAATGATTGTATATGTAGTCTCGGTCTGAAAATACTCTTAGCCACTCTGGCTTGAATACGGTTAAAACCGCCAGTGACATACCATTTAATAGGCCCTCAGGGAAGGCAAGCAACGGTACAAAAATAAAGTAGTTATGTTGAATGGTTTCCCAATCGTAATGACCAACCGATAAATGGTAAAAGGAGTTAATCAGCAGATGCAGGCTTCCTGTTATCGCGCCGTTGAAAAAACCTGCAACGAAGATGAACACAAAAATGTTTCTTGGCAAGTAGTGATAACTCAAAAGAAAGACGAGGTAACTAATGAAGATAGGAAGCAGGGCAGACAATACTAAAGACGTGGGTAACTGCAACAACGACACATCATGTAGCAGGTGGTTGACCAGCATTGCGGGGATACTGATTAGAAAGGCCATACGCCAACCATACATCATCGTCAGCGTTGTTAGCGCGAGAAAATGAATCTGTAGTCCTTCTTTTACGCCTGCTTGAGTTGCCCATAGGATGCTGAAAAAAAAGAGTGTTGCAAAAACGAGGTGCTGAAATGCTTTTTCCTTTTCAAGCTTGGGCCAAACTACTTTTTTCCAATCTGGTAGACAGTAGGCGAGCACTATCCAAAGTATGACAACCAGAGAGCCCAAGTTAAACCAATCCATGTTACTTCCTTCCTATGCGATCATGACGCAATCATTTCTATTGTTCTTTTTATACCTAAATCAACTCATAGAGATTCATTGAAGGTACTTAGGTATAGTTAAAAAAATACCAGCAATATGCTGGTATTTTAAAGAGGTTAGTCTTGCTGTTCACTTAGTATTTTACGTTATTGTTGTACTGCGCAAGAATGGATTGAATCTCGTCCATAGTTTCTTTCGGTGGAGGGTTTATCCCTTCGAGTGGGTATTCTAAGCCCAATGCTTCCCATTTATGGGCACCCAATTTGTGATAAGGAAGTAACTCGACCTTTTCGATGTTATCCATATCTTTAATAAACTCACCAAGCATGTGTGCTGCTTCAGGGTCATCTGTGTAACCAGGCACGACTACATAGCGAATCCAAGTTTTCTTTCCGATTTTTTGCAAGTAACGAGCAAAGTCCAATGTACGTCGGTTCGATACGCCGATGAGATCTTGGTGCACTTCATCTTTCATGTGCTTGATATCAAGCATTACTAAGTCTGTTGCATCCAGTACTTCATCAATAACATCAGTGTGTTTACGAACATAACCGTTCGTATCTAGACACGTATGAATACCTTCTGCTTTAGCTGCGCGGAAAAAGTCCCGTACAAATTCAGGTTGAAGCATCGCTTCGCCGCCAGAACAAGTAACGCCACCACCTGATGCATTCATGAAGTGGCGGTAACTTTTCGCTTCGGAAATGATCTCTTCAACCGTAACTTCTTTGCCATCATGCGTATCCCATGTATCGCGATTGTGGCAATACTTACAGCGCATCAAACAACCTTGCAAGAAGACGATAAAACGAATACCAGGTCCGTCTACGGTACCACATGACTCAAATGAGTGAATACGACCAGTTGTTGACATCTTTTGCTCTCATTACTAGTAAATTCTAGCTGTTATTTTATTACAAAAAGCAGGGTTAAAACAGCTTTGTCGGTACTAAAGGCAAGGTTATGTGAAGAAAGAAAATAGATAGACCAATCTAAATAAATGCTTGATCACAGGGTTGGTTAATACCAAACGAGAGAACTTGCCTGGTATTTAGATTGGTGTGGATACAGGGATAAGTCAGCTTTTAAAAAAAGGCGAACACAGAGAAGGAGCCTGTCCCATAAACATCAGTTTGGGATTCTTCATAATCTGGCGTTTTTATCGTAAAGGTTAGGCTTGCACCGTAATTTTGGTTATACCAAGTTGCACCTGCTACGGCGCTTGCTTGCCAATTTTGCAGTGTGACGTCGTATGGCGCTGATGGCTCAGGAATACCAGGGCGATCGCCTTCGATGGTCATGTCATTGAAACGGTAACGACCTTCAAACCCCGTAAATAAGAACCAGCTTGAAGTATCCTGTGCGAGCATACTCGCTGAGAATGGGCTCTCAACACTAATATTGGCGGCTCCGATGCTGCTTGCTAGGTTTGTACCCCAACGAAACATGACGCCTTGAGAGACATCACTACGGAAGTTACCCGCATTGATGTCGTTAATGTTGGTGATTTCCCATTGCGTTTTTTGTTCTTCGCTGCGCATCAATTTATTAAATACGCGGTAGCCAAGGCTAAACGCCACTTTATCGTCGATCTGGTAATCCCAACCTTGTGGGTCAGTCGAGCCTGTTATGCCGTGAACGATTTCTTGCGCTTTTTCTGAAAGCGAACTTTCACCTGTTGCACCGATGGTGAAGTTGTAGCGGACGGCCTTATCATCAGTCAAAGAAAGATAGTTGATCTCAGTATGTAGATAACCCGCATATGGGCGATCATTGACCAGTGGATAATCCGCTTCAATGTCGCTCGGAGTCCACATTTTGTGGCCAAGAACCAACTCTATTTTATCGATATTGGCGTGTTCTGAGTCAGCCAGACTCAGCCATTTCCATTGGCTTTCTTGTTTCAGTTGGCCTGTTGCGTAGGAAAGAAAAATACCATTTGTGTAGTCTTGGTCGACGCCGAAAATACCATCATTGTCGAGTGTAAAAGAGACCGTAGACTTAGTGGATGCCATCGTAACTGGAGAAAGAAGAGTAAGAACAATTAATTTACTGAGTTTCATATACTTTATTTACTAACTTTTTTCGCATCATACGTAAGAATGTGGGCAAAATCTTTCGTAATATCACAACTTTCATTCAAGAAATAAAAAAAGGCTGATGCTTCTAAGCATCAGCCTTTGTTGTATCACTAAAACGTTATTTCGCTAAAGTCTTATAGAGACTCTGTGAATGTACGTGCGATTACGTCAGCTTGTTGCTCTGCAGTTAGAGAGTTAAAGCGAACAGCGTAACCAGATACACGGATTGTTAGCTGAGGGTATTTCTCTGGGTGCTTAACAGCGTCTTCTAGAGTTTCGCGGTTAAGAACGTTCACGTTTAGGTGTTGACCACCTTCGATACCCGCTTCGTGGTGGAAGTAACCATCCATCAGACCAGCAAGGTTAGCGCGTTGTGAACCTTCATCTTTACCTAGTGCATTAGGTACGATAGAGAATGTGTAAGAGATACCATCTTGTGCGTCAGCAAACGGCAGTTTTGCAACTGAAGTTAGTGATGCTACGGCACCTTTCTCATCGCGACCGTGCATTGGGTTAGCACCTGGAGCAAATGGAGCACCAGCGCGACGACCGTCAGGTGTGTTACCAGTTTTCTTACCGTAAACCACGTTTGAAGTGATAGTAAGAATTGACTGAGTAGGGATTGCATCACGGTAAGTCTTAAGCTTACGGATTTTGCCCATAAATACAGAAACAAGTTCACATGCGATATCATCAACGCGTGGGTCGTTGTTACCAAATTTAGGGTAATCACCTTCGATTTCGAAGTCGATTGCTAGACCGTCTTCGTCACGGATTGGCTTAACTTTTGCGTATTTGATTGCAGACAGAGAGTCAGCCGCAACAGATAGACCAGCAATACCACAAGCCATAGTACGTTTAACGTCACGGTCATGTAGAGCCATTAGTGCCGCTTCGTAGCTGTACTTGTCGTGCATGAAGTGGATAGCGTTTAGTGCAGTCACGTACTGCTTCGCTAGCCAATCCATGAAGTGGTCCATTTTCTCCCACAACTCATCGTAGTTCAGTACATCGCCTTCGATCTTCGGCATTTGTGGACCAACTTGGATTTTTAGCTTCTCATCCACACCACCGTTGATGGTGTAAAGCATAGTTTTCGCAAGGTTAGCACGAGCACCGAAGAACTGCATTTGCTTACCAACAACCATTGGAGATACACAACATGCGATTGCGTAGTCGTCAGAGTTCATGTCTGGACGCATTAGGTCGTCGTTTTCGTACTGGATTGAAGAAGTATCGATAGACACTTTCGCACAGAACTTCTTGAAGCCTTCAGGTAGTTGCTCAGACCAAAGAACAGTGATGTTTGGCTCTGGAGAAGGACCCATTGTGTATAGTGAGTTTAGGAAACGGAAGTTTGTACGAGTAACTAGCGTACGACCATCAAGACCCATACCACCCATAGACTCAGTTGCCCAGATAGGGTCGCCAGAGAATAGATCATCGTACTCAGGAGTACGTAGGAAACGAACCATACGTAGTTTCATTACGAAGTGGTCGATCATTTCCTGAGCTTGTTCTTCTGTGATGCGGCCAGCAGCGATATCGCGCTCGATGAAGATGTCTAGGAACGTAGAAGTACGGCCTAGAGACATTGCTGCGCCGTTTTGAGATTTAACAGCAGCTAGGTAACCGAAGTAAGTCCACTGGATAGCTTCTTGTGCAGTTTCAGCAGGACGAGAAATGTCACAACCGTATTTTGCAGCCATTTCTTTGATTTGACCTAGAGCACGGTGTTGCTCTGCGATCTCTTCACGAAGCTGCATTGTCATTTGTAGGTCTTCGCCGTTCTCGAAACGCTCTTGTAGAGAAGAGAACTGTGCGAATTTATCCTTCATTAGGAAATCAATACCGTATAGAGCAACACGACGGTAGTCACCGATGATACGACCACGACCGTATGCATCAGGAAGACCAGTCAATACGCCAGACTTACGACACGCCATGATTTGTGGAGTGTAGATGTCGAAAACGCCTTGGTTGTGAGTTTTACGGTATTCTGTGTAGATTTTCTTAACTTGTGGGTCAAGCTCGCGGTTGTAGGCTTTGCATGAACCTTCAACCATACGGATACCACCGTTAGGGATGATCGCACGTTTTAGAGGAGCGTCAGTTTGAAGACCTACGATAGTTTCTAGGTCTTTTTCGATGTAGCCTGCATCGTGAGCAGTGATGGTAGAGATAACTGAAGTATCAAAATCAACAGGAGCGTGAGTCGCGTTCTCTTGTTTGATGCCTTCCATTACCTTAGCCCAAAGCTTGTTAGTCGCTTCAGTACCTTCAGAAACTAGGAAAGATTCGTCGCCTTCGTACGGAGTGTAGTTCTTCTGAATGAAATCACGAACGTTTACTTCGTTTTGCCAGTCGCCTGCAGCAAAACCTTCCCAAGCTTTAGCAAATTGCTCTGCCATGACATACCTACCTTTTTAGTAGAAAAAAATACGTACTGCTTCGCCGTTGAGCCAGCTATCCCCAAGTTAAAGAGGGGAACAGTACACTCTTATGAATAACAATATTTATAGTCTTAAATTTAAATGTTCGAGTTACAAAACTATAAATATTGTCACTAGTTTTAACGTTTCTCTTTTTAAGCAACAGTTAGAGGTTAAACTAAAATTTTTTTGCAAACCTTAAACTAAATCAATAAATCCTCAAAAATCTCGATAAAAATGGGGTAGCGACTAGCGCTACCCACACATTTTCTGAACTGTCAGCTTTACAGCCAAGCTTGGATGCCATATTGGCCTTCAAGCATACCAACTGCAAGCATAGCAACTAAACAGATAATAAGTACGCTTACTGGGATCACAATCTTGTCTACAAACGACAAGCGAGACGCGCGCTCTTTATCACCAATTAAGCCGTTGTTATCTAAAAGCATAGTTAGTGCCCAAGCTAGAACAGGGTTAACGACTGCTGAACCAAAGATACAGATGCCGGCTGCTTGTGAATCTTTTGAGTCTTTCACCATCTGCATGCCTGCTTCAAGTAGTGGTAGAGAGACACCAACGAGAAGAGCAACGCGCATAACTGGTGGCCATACAGCAACATCCATAGGGAAACCAAGGATTGCAACAATAATACATAGAGAACCTAGTAAGATTGCACCGCCAGGAATAGGGCGCTTCGCGATTGCTGCAGGGATCATGTAAGTCCCCCAAGATGATGTGATGTTACCACCACCGACAGCGGTACCGACCATTTGGCGCACAGAACACATTGTCATTGTGTCATCAACGTCCATCAGTACTTTTTCACTCTTACGTGGGTAGTTCATTTCTTGGAAGATGCGGTGACCCAAGAAGTCAGGAGACCACATTGCTACAGCAAGAATTGCGAATGGTAGAGAAGCAATGAAGTGTTCCATATTAGGAAGACCAAGCATCCAACCTTCTTCTGTTGAACCCCACCAGTAGATTGGGTTTAGGTTTGGAAGACCCGTCTCGGTTACGAATTTAATATCGAAGCCTGCGCCAAGAACAAGTGCGATTGCAAGGCCAGTGAAGGCACAAACAGGGATTGCTAGCCAGCGTTTGTTCACTTTAGCAAGGAACGCGTACAGGCCAATAGTAACCGCAAGAACGATGAGACCGATGTAACCCATGCTACCTGCGGCAACTGTGTCGGATTGCAAACCAACAGCCCAAGCTTGAATGGAATTAATTTGGCTCATCGTTCCGGTTAAACCCAAGAAGATGAGAAGGCCACCAGCCGTACCTTCAGAGGTGAGGTTAACCAGTTTTGAACCACCTTTTAACAGGCTCAGAATTAAACCAAACACACCAATGAGAATTGCCAATGCAAGAGGGTGAGCACCAGCAAGCGCGATGGTACCAATAAGAGGGATCATTGGGCCGTGGTTACCTGCTAGGTTGGCTTTAGGGTTAATAAAGCCAGAAGCAAGTACACAGAAAAGAAGTGCAGGGATGAGCATCTCTACACGGGCAACTTCGATGGCGAAATCTTTGCCCAGGTTAACATGGTCCCATGCGGCAGTTAGGCCTTCAGCCCAAGACATCATTACCGCAGAGTACATCGCGATAATACCAATCGTACCGGCAAGTGCTGGAACAAGATCTTCAAGTTCAAAACGGAAGTCACGACCTGGCAAGTTTAAGCCGAAACGACGCGGCTTCATAATTTGTAGTTCGTGGTCTAGGTAGTCTGAACGGCTTGCGAACTCAGATGCTGGACGATGAAGCTCACGGTAGCTCTTGGTCTCGATATCTGAATCAGAGTGCGTTTTGTTAACTGCGTCTGACATAGATTCCTCATATATTTAAAAGTTATGAATTCTTCATTCAATTGTGTTAATCCGCATCCTGCGGCACGCTTATGCTAGCTATTATTAGATTTGTTACACGTCGACATTGTGCCTAAGCATAGCTAATAACTTATTGTGTTGAGGCACAAAAAAATCCTCATCTTTTGGCAGGAGTCTAGCAAGATAGCCATTTAGGGTGATTGATTTAGATCACTTTAAGAATGGTTGTGAAATAAAACTACAGAAAGTTTCTGGCATGCGAATGAGATGGTGAAATCTTGTGTAATTTCATTACACAAGTTGCATAAAATTAGAATTTGTTGCTCTTATCGTTCGAGGGATTCGGGGTAAATATCAATATTCATGATGATTATATAAAGCTGGCTTTATTCTTGCTTTCTACAGAGCAAAGACGATTTTTTGGCTAATCATTGCCGCTCAGTTTAGGAAAAAGACATGAAACAGCTTAAAGTACTGCCACTAGTGGCAATCATCTCAGGGTTAATGGTCGGTTGTGGCGGCGGTGGCGGTGGCGGCGGTGGTACTGCGCCGAAAACAGCGTTTACTTTTGATTTTGCTATACCAGCAACAATGACTGAAAGTGAAGCTACTGCGAAAGGTTGTACGGTGTATGACCACAAAACTGAGCTAAACGGTGATAAAACGGTTTTAACCTATAGCGCAGCGTCAAAAGAGCAAGTGACTAACTATGTTATCGGTTACTACTCTGATGCAGATGGCAAAAGAGCCGGAGACATCATCAAACCAACCACTGATAACTTTAAGTTTTATCTTGAAGATATTCCTGACGGCGGCTTTGTAACGTTTCAAGCAATAGAATTTAACGGTAGAGAAGCTCGCGTAAATACGTTTTCAAAAGAATTCTTACAAGATAAGAAACTACGTAATGCCACGTTTGCCCTTAACCGAGACTCTTTGAACAAGTGCTTTACTGGCGGTAACTTAGCAAGCAATAAGTTTACTAACCTAGATTACCGAAATGCTGAATCAGGTGGTGGAGACTACAACTTTGTCTCGCAAACCGATATTTTCACGTCACCTAACCCTGATATGTTGCCTACCGATGAGCTTATGGGGCTTAAAGGTGAGCCTACGGCGTTGTTCCAGTATGAATCTGGTTCAAGCGACAAAGCGCTTTACCAGTATGGTATTGGTTCGTGGGGGACTGGTGAGATCGCCTTAGTCAGAGCGGATAATACGTCAAACATTTATTCGTCTTCTGATTATACTTACGACACTCTCCACATTGGTTTTATTACTAACGGCTTTGCGTATGATGCGCTGAAGCTAGATAAAACGGCCGTTGAATATAATCGCCCTAGTGCAACGAATAAAGAAACTTGGGTCTACATGGCGTTCTCAGAGAATCAAGTTAATGGTTGGGACTCTCTACTTAACGAAACGGTCTCTGATGGATGGGATATTGACGTTGATCCAAGCTCTTACTTAAATATTGATAACCTGCCAAACACAAAACCAAGTGTATCAACACAAGGAAGTGCAGACTCGGTGATTGATCTGGACATGGGTTTAACATCGTCTACAGAAGGCTTTACTCGTGTCGCTTACTTTGCGGCTTCAGGCGACTATAAAGTCACACATCGTATTTTCACAAAGAGCGACAGTGACTCTGTTGTTGTTCCTGAGCTCCATTACTACAATTTCCCAACATCAGCCGTTAACGGTTTGAAAGTTTCAGCTTCGGACGATTTTAATCGCACTGCTTTGGTATTGAGTGACGATAGCAATATCGACTCTAAAGTTTTCATGAGCTTCTTTTCTAATGGTGAAGCGTCAGAGCCTGAGCTAGATGAAGACTTGGATGGCATCATTACTTCTGAAAAAGAAGGCCTAGAAAATGAAGTGACATTACGTACTTCAAACTCATTGGTAGTCAGTCGTTTTAATTAATTCATTACGACCCTAAATAAGTTTCAATTAACACTTTTGTAAATTTATTAAGCCCCTTCTAAAGGGGCTTTTTTATATTTAATATTCAGCTTTTGAAGAATAAGTTGCTATATATTGCATATTAATTTGGCTATCGTATCTTTCTATTCGAATTATTTAGGTTAATAATTTGTTGCAAGTTTCAGGGTGTGGTGCTAATTTGTTCCGAATTAGAGAGGGCGGAGTCCCTTAATTGCAGTGACAAAAACACAGGGAGTAGAGCGCATGAATGATGTACCAGCGCTAGATATAAAAGACCTGCACAAAACATTTGGACAAAATGAAGTTCTCAAGGGAATTTCTCTTGCCGCGCACAAAGGAGATGTCATCTCCATCATTGGCTCTTCCGGTTCTGGTAAGAGTACCTTTCTTCGATGTATCAACTTGCTAGAAACGCCTACCGCAGGTGAAATTTGGGTGAATGGTGAATTAATCCAAATGAAGAACAACCGAGCAGGGGAATCCGTTCCTGCTAATGAAAAGCAAGTGCAACGTATTCGCTCACGTCTAGCGATGGTGTTCCAAGGTTTCAACTTATGGTCACACCTGACAGTACTAGAAAACGTGATTGAAGCCCCTGTTCATGTTCTAGGCGTACCAAAAGCCCAAGCGATTGAAAACGCAGAAGTCTTGCTTAAGAAAGTAGGCCTATATGAGCGTAAAGACTATTATCCTGGGCACTTATCTGGCGGTCAGCAGCAACGTGCCGCTATTGCCCGTGCGCTAGCAGTTGACCCTGAAGTGATGTTGTTTGACGAGCCAACCTCTGCGCTTGACCCAGAACTTGTTGGGGAAGTATTAGGGGTAATGAGAGATTTGGCAGATGAAGGACGAACCATGCTGGTGGTCACGCACGAGATGGCATTTGCGCGAGACGTATCAAACCATGTGATGTTCTTGCATCAAGGCTTAGTGGAAGAACAGGGAAATCCAGCTAAGCTATTTACAAACCCGGATTCAGAACGATTACAGCAGTTTATCTCATCCATTTACTAATATTTTTAGGCGGCAGACTATTGCCTCCTAAGCCAGCACAACAAACAAAACGAAATAAAATAGCAATCACAGGAGTATGGAAATGAAAAAGTGGTTATTAGCAGCAACGATCGCTGCAACGGCAGTATCTGGTGTCGCTCAAGCGAAAGAATGGAAAACAGTTCGCTTCGGCATTGAGGGTGCTTACCCTCCGTTTAGCTGGACAGAAACTGATGGTTCTCTGAAAGGCTTCGACGTAGACATGGCCAACGCGCTTTGTGAAGAAATGCGAGTGAAATGTAAGATTGTCGCGCAAGATTGGGATGGCATCATTCCTTCTCTATTAGCGCGTAAGTACGACGCAATCATCGCTGCGATGTCTATTACTGAAGAGCGTAAGAAGAAAGTCGATTTCACTGGCAAATACGCACTGATTCCAAACAAATTTATTGCCAAGAAGGGCGCGAATCTGGATTTTGACAACCTAGATGGCAAGAAAATCGCCGTTCAACGTGCAACAACACACGACAAATATCTGACAGATAACTATGGCGATAAAGTAGAAATTGTTCGTTACGGTTCTTTTGATGAGGCTTACCTAGATTTAGCCAATGGTCGTGTTGCCGCTGTATTGGGCGACGCCTCTGCTCTAGAAGAAGGTGTGCTTAATAAAGCGGGCGGCGACGCGTACGAGTTTGTTGGTCCGTCATTGACCGATCCTAAGTGGTTCGGTGAAGGTTTTGGTATTGCCGTGCGTAAACAAGATAAAGATCTAACGAAGAAATTGGACGCGGCGATAATTTCACTACGTGAGAAAGGTGTTTATCAAGAAATTGCTGGTAAATACTTTAACTACGATGTGTACGGTGAATAAACCGTAATTAAGCGACCGTTGGCTTGTTCCTAGAAGTAGTCAACGGTCGATTTTTTGAGTTTAGGGATTAGGAACTCACCTATGCTAGATTTACAAGGATACGAAGCTTCGATTTTAAAAGGGGCTTTAGTAACGATAGAAGTTGCAGTGCTTTCACTCCTTCTTGCGGTGATCTTAGGTATGCTTGGCGCATTAGCTAAGTTAGCGCCTTACAAATGGGCAAGGGCGATTGCCACTCTTTACACCACCGTCATTCGCGGCATTCCAGATTTGGTTCTGATGATGCTGATTTTCTTTGGTGGACAAATACTTTTAAACAATAGCCTGTACTCCATTAACGAAACGCTCAATGAGTGGTTTGCTTCGAGTGATCCAAACCATGAATGGACGTCTTACTTACCCGACTATATTGATGTCAGCCCATTTATTGCAGGTGTACTCACGATTGGTTTTATCTTTGGTGCCTACATGGCGGAGACTTTTCGCGGAGCGATCATGGCGGTGGACAAAGGTGAACTAGAAGCGGCGAAAGCTTATGGTATGAGCTCAGCCTTATCGTTTAGAAGAATCTTACTGCCTCAGATGATTCGTCATGCATTACCTGGATTTGGTAATAACTGGTTAGTGTTACTCAAGACCACTGCGTTAGTTTCCATCATCGGCCTGGATGACATGGTGAGAATGAGCTCGTTGGCGGCAGGTACGACGAAAATGCCGTTTACCTTTTACATGGCTGTCGCGCTCATCTTTCTATTTTTTACCAGCGTTTCGACCGGGCTACTCAAGCTTGTTGAGCGTAAGTTCAGTATTCATGCGAGGTAAGTTATGGATTTTTCTTTGATTATTGAAAGCTTCCCAACTTATCTTCAGGGACTTTGGACGACAGTTTGGCTTGTAGGGTTAGCGTTGGTTATCGGTTTGTGTGTCTCGATTCCATTAGCTGTGGCACGTAATAGTACGAATTATGCCTTTAGCTTACCTTCTTGGGGATTCATTTACTTTTTCCGTGGAACACCGTTGCTGGTCCAGTTGTATTTGATTTACTACGGTATGGATCAGTTCTTTCCTGTGAAAGATACCTTGTGGGAAAACGCCTGGTTTTGTGCTTTAGTCGCTTTTATTCTTAATACGTCGGCTTATACAGCAGAAATTATTCGTGGTGCGATTAATGGCTTGCCCAAAGGTGAAGTAGAAGCTGCCAAAGCGTATGGGATGAGTAAGTTTATGACATACAGACGTATCATCTTGCCTAGTGCACTGCGTCGAGCATTACCAGCTTATTCAAACGAAGTGATTTTCATGCTGCACGGTAGTGCAGTCGCGGGTATCGTTACCATTATGGATCTAACTGGCGCTGCGCGCTTAGTTAACTCACGTTACTATGCGCCATTTGAATCTTTCCTAACGGCGGGGCTGTTCTACATGGCACTGACGTTTATGATCTTGTGGTGCTTTAAAGTGGCAGAGAAGCGCTTCTTGGCATACCTACGTCCTTTAAGTTAATAATTAATGTCAGCAATGGTATCGAAATGGGTACCATTGCTTTTTGATGATTTTGTTATCTTCATTCCTATTTTTCCTACCGATACAAAAGACTATTTCTTTTTATTCATGTACTTACATTAATATTTGATAAACCCATTGTTTAGTAAGTAAAAATGAAAAAAACAATTCTATCGTTGGGACTTGCCGCCGTTGCCACTGGATGTGGTGGGGGAGAGTCACAATCTAATGCTCAAGTAAAACCAACGCCAGCTCCAGTTCAACAAGCTCTGGAAACTGGTAATGCACTGCTCGTTTCTGACCCGAACGATTTCATCCGAGAAAGTCGGCAAGTTGTGGAAGGGCACAAGAAACAGTCGAATACGATCAAATCTGCAATTGCGAAAAACCTTTCTGGCCTTTATTGGGATCCAACCCATGATGCAGCGATCTTGGCACCTCAGTATGGGTTCAACGACACAATCTTGATGACCAACAAGGCCATGGCTAGCGGTTATAAAGATCAGGCGTTGTCAATTGGCGTTGCTGGAGAAAAAGATAATGGTCAACGTTATGCGCTATTAGGTAGTAACCCATTTAGAACGGCACAACGCTTTCCCGAGTCTTCGAATGCAGCGATGACTCAATGGCTAAGCAACCTGGTCACTTGGTTGTCAGGCGGAGCTACTTCAAACGTTGTCATCGCGCAAATGGATCAGTCTTATTACTTCCCTGATGAGCAAGCGACTCGGAATTGGCTGAACGACAATGTTTCACAAGAGTTGGCGTTTAACGAGGCCAACCTATGCGATGGTTCGAAGCTACTTAGCTGCTTGCAAACCAATACTCCAAACTTATTGATCTTGTCACAGCATCTGCAATCTGGCGACACCAACCAACAAGTACTCGATGCTCTGGCATACGCTGAGCAAGCCCAAATTCCTGTTCTATACCTGCATTGGGATGGAGGACTAACTGAACTTGGCCGAGACATTTTGGAAAAATTCCATGTTGATTATGTGGGAGATAACTATTGGCGTAAGTTAGGCTTGGTTGATTGGGCGCCTTCATCACTCATGAACTTCGTGCCAGACTCTGTTGCTACGCAACAAGCGCTGTTGTCTCGTTTTGAATCTCAAAACTTCAATGTTGACTTGTCACAGTGTGATGACAAATCTTGTCCTGACACTGCGAATATGGAAAGTCAATTTTATGCAGGGGCAAACAGTATTCGCCATCGGTTGCAAAAGCTTGATGAACAAAAAGTAGATTTGTTTAATCAAGACGGCTACCAATACGAAAAACTCATGGTATTGCTGGCTGATCATTATCGTCAAACGGTTGTCTTCCCAATGGACAAACAGTCAACCCAAACGACCGAATTCCTAAAGTCGTACTTTGCCGATTACGTGCAATACAACAGCCGAAGCGTAAACCCAAAACAACCAAATATGGGGAACTTCAGCCGTAGTGAGTTTAGCCCTGAAGTAAAGAGAATCAGCGCAACGATTAATATGGAATCAAAGCGTAACTTCCGCTCTGCTGGTGTGTATGCGCTTCCTGGGGAGACCTTTACGGTCACGCGCAATGACAGTAATGAAGTGACGACTAAAATTGTCATCAACAGTTTAAGAAGTGGCGCAACTCATGAGTTCAGCAAAGATGGATACACGCGACCAAAAATGCTGACTTCTTTCGCCTATGAGGTGAAGCCGGGTGAAACCATCACGCTGACTTCACCTTATGGCGGGCCTATCCAGGTTCACTTTAACAATATTGATGTACCAGTAGCTCTAACATTTAGCCATGTAGCGCAACACCCTGTATGGAGAAGTGAAAAGGATAACGATGCGTTTATTCAGGAGCTTGAAGCGAATTTGTTCGATTGGGCTGAACTGATCACGCCTGGATTTGAGGTACACTCTAAACGTGACAAAATGCTTGAATCTGTCAACGATGAGATGTGGTCGACACCCGCTGAAATGGCGCTAGCGACAGAAGAGTATGTTCATAACTACCCACATGTCTTGGCTGGTTTCCAAGGGCCGGGTATCGATGAGGTTCCGGAAATTATCCAGTATGCCAAAAATCAAGGTTGGGAAATCGCCAATATTGATATGGTGAAGCATATGAACGCTGACCAAGCGACGTGTGGTTACGGCTGTTCTGGTAACCCATACGATGCTTACTGGTCATTCAGCCCACTCGGTCACGGTGATTTACATGAGCTTGGTCATGGCTTGGAAAAAGGTCGATTCCGATTTGCAGGCTGGGAAGGGCATTCAACGACCAATTACTACTCGTATTACAGTAAGTCTCGTTTCTTCCAGAATACGGGGAAAGTTTCAACTTGCCAAAGCTTAGATTTCAAAGGCCAGTTTGAATTATTGCAAGCAAGCCGAACTCAAGCGGATCCAAACGCTTACATGGCAGCGCAAAATCAAACTGGTTGGAGTTGGGGAGCTCGCGTTTACATTCAAATGATGATGGCGACGCAGCATGAAGGTGTACTGCAAAATGGTTGGCATTTATTGGCGCGATTGCACCTGATTGAACGTGAGTTTAACCGCTTGAAATCGGATGATGCGCTTTGGAATGAGAGACGATTGAGTATTGGTTTCGCCAACTACTCTCGTGAAGAGGCAAATAGCATCTCAAACAATGACTGGTTGCTTATTGCTCTGAGCTACATCTCTCAGCGAGACATGACGAGCTATTTAGATATGTGGGGCTTCTCGTTCACAGAAAAAGCGAAACAGCAGGTTGTGGCGCTGAATCTACCACCGATGCCTCTCACTTACTTTGCAAGCAGCAATACCGGCTACTGTCTGAACGAATTTGCTCAAACGCCAGTCAGTGTTGATGGTCAAACGGTTTGGCCGCTGAACTAGCTGAGTAGAAAGTAACTTGCATGAAAAAGGGAGACAGAGTCTCCCTTTTTCATGGGGTAAGCTTAGCGTTGAGTCCCGCTTATTGCTCAGTTATGTATTACTTGAACGTCGACCAAATTGGAGCGTGGTCTGAAGGTTTTTCAATACCGCGCAATTCATAATCGATACCCGACTCAATACATTTTTGCGCGAGGGAAGGGGTCGCCAAAATGACATCAATTCGTAGACCTCGGTTATCATCAAATCCGCGAGAGCGATAATCAAACCACGAGAATTGATCGTTCACTTCTGGATATAGCTTGCGGAAGGTGTCCTCAAAGCCCCAATCTAGCAAGGTTTTCAGCCATTCGCGCTCTTCCGGTTGGAATGAACATTTACCTGTTTTTAGCCAACGCTTACGGTTTGGTTCGCCGATACCGATATCTGCATCAATAGGGCTGATGTTGATGTCACCCATAACAATCAATTGCTCGTCACTATTGTGATGATCGTTTAGGTAGGTCATCAGATCTTTATAAAACTGACGTTTGTATGGGAATTTTGTTTCGTGGCTGATGTTATCCCCTTGAGGGAAGTAGCCGTTTAGCACCGTGACCTTTTCGCCGTTTTCATTTAAAAACGTTGCCATGATCATGCGCTTTTGGTGCTCTTCGTTATCCGTCGGGAACCCTTTTTGTACGTGTAGAGGTTCTTGCTTACAAAGCATTGCGACGCCGTAATGCGCTTTTTGACCATGGAAATACACTTTGTAGCCCATGGCTTCGACAGCTTCAATCGGGAATGCTTCATCGTGAACTTTAATTTCCTGAAGGCCAATCACATCTGGTTGGTGTTTGTCGATTAGCGCTTGGAGTTGGTGCAGTCGCGCACGTAGTCCATTGATGTTAAAGCTGATTACTTTCATTGTTTATCCTTTTTGAGGGCGTACTTTTTTATGAATAGTATCATTGTGCAAGAGCACTGAAAACGAGTCTCGGTGAAAGGAGCGAAACGTTGGGCTACTTTGCTTTTAATTTGTTTTCTAAGTCGTTTTGCACGATCTTTAAAGCGTTAAGCGCAACTTCTGGATCTATCTCATTGCTCTCAAGTAAATAGATCAAATCGACAGCCAATTTGATCTCTTCAGGTGCGTCATCTAAAGGCGAGGTTGGTTGATCGGCCATTATTGGTGTTTTTCCCTATGTGTAATTTGGTTCTCTAGTTTCAGAAGCGCTGCCTCACAACGAGCCAAACGTTGCTCGGTCGCTAGTAACACTTTCTGAGCCTCGGCACGCATAAAACTAGGAGCGGTTTCGACAGCACGTTCTTTTTCTAACACCATTTCGCGCAAGCGTCTTGCCCACTCTTGGTGTTGAGCGAGTTCCTGATAAAGCACGTTAATAGGCTTGCGGAAATGGCTGCTATGTTTGATCTCATTCTTGCGAATTTTGGTGGTAGAAATCTCGCGTTGAATCGCACCGATTTGCGCTACTAACCGTTCAGTGAGGTACTCAGCACGCAAAGCGGTGAGCTTACCTTCATTTTGCTCACGCACAATCGCATCCAGCGTGGCTTTTGCTTCTTTTACGCAAGGAGTAAGTAAGCGAGAGCGACAACCAAATAAGCGCTCATCAAAAAGCGGAACATGGTGTTCGCCTCTTTGACGGTCAAGAACAGCGGCCTGCTTCGCCATTTGTTCTAGGTTTTCCTGGAGTTGAGAAATGTTCATGACAAACCTACAAACCATGCGTCATAAGCCAATTTTATGGCCAGTATACTGACGACAGTAACAAATACAGGGCGAATGAATTTAGAGCCAAACCGAATGGCGGAATGTGCGCCAACAAAAGCGCCAGCCATTAAACATACCCCCATTGTTAAGCCTAGCACCCAGTTGATATGACCGAGGACTGCAAACGTGATCAAAGAGGTAAAGTTGCTGGTAAAGTTCATTGCTTTTGCTAAGCCAGAGGCGAGCAAGATATTCAGCCGATACAGAGCCATTGAACTTACCGTCCAAAAAGCCCCAGTTCCAGGCCCTGCGAGCCCGTCATAGAGCCCTATGGATAATCCTTGCATGTACTGTTTTCTATGAAGTTTTGGGCAAGGCTCGGGAATTGGACTTTGATGAGGAGAGTGCGGAGTTTTATGGAAGACGGTGTATAACGCCGCCGCTAAAATAACAAGAGGTAACCCTTTTTCTAGCCAATCCGTGCTAATCGCGTCCACAAGTAGGGTACCTAATGTTGCTCCGACAAGCGTCGCAACAAATGCTCTTCCCCAGCATTGAGGCTTGAATAAATGTTTCTTGTAGTACGTAAATGCCGCAGTAGAAGAGGCAAAGGTAGCCGCAAGTTTATTGGTGCCTAGTGCAATATGAGGCGGCAAGCCCAACGATAGTAGAGCAGGTACGGTTAGCATGCCACCACCACCGGCAACTGCATCAATAAATCCAGCGACAAAAGCGACAAGCGCCAACACCAACAGCATAGTTGGCTCAATCATTTCCATAAATGGTGATTCTTCTAATATTCTATTTTACGTTTAAATGGAGGTAGTGAGTCGATTAAGGCTTGTCCGTATCGCTTAGTGACTAGGCGTCGATCAAGAATCGTTACTCTACCAGAATCTCTCTCTTTACGCAGTAAGCGACCTACGCTCTGGATCAGCTTTTTGCTTGCGTCAGGTACAGTTATTTGCATAAACGGGTTCCCACCTTTTTTCTCGATATATTCGGAGTGAGCCTGTTCGACAGGAGAGGTTGGAACACCAAATGGAATTTTTGTAATCACCAAGTTTTCAAGTAATTCGCCAGGTAAATCTAGCCCCTCAGAGAAACTGCCAGTACCAAATAAGATGCTGGTTTTATTTGATTCTATTAGCTTTTTATGTTTTTTTAGAATTTCTTGACGTGAGCTTTCACCTTGAACTTGCAATGCCCAGCCTTTTTTTATGAACTCCGAAGACAGCGCCTTCGCAACTTGGTTCATCTGCCAATAGGATGAGAATAATACTAAGTTGGCTTTCTTGTCTTCCAAGTACTTAGGCAATATCTCAATAAGATATTCAGTAAATTGAGGCGCTGGTGGTTCATATTTCATCGCAGGGATGAGCAATTCTGCCTGGTTTTGGTAATCGAATGGTGACGCAAGCGCTAAAAACTGTGTGCCTGATTCTGGTTTTCCATCAATACCAACCTGATGGCAAAAGTAATGGAAGGAGTTTAATGCACGCATCGTTGCGGAAACTAAAATGGCGCCAATGCACCTGCTCCAAATTTGTTGGTCGAGTTGCCATCCAATTTCAAGCGGAGAAACACTCACAATGAAATCACCCTCGCGATCGGGGTGGGTTTCTAACCAGCGAGCCAAAGGCGCACCTTTTTCACGAGTTGGCTCAGCCATCAAGTGCCAGACTTGCGCTAGGTTTTCTAACCTTTGAATGTAGAAGCCGAGCTCTGCAAGCGCTGGTTCAGCCAATCTTGTCGCAAGCTCCCCATCTTTTACTCTTTCCGCAATAAGGTCGGCAATTTTTGCCACACTTTGATTTGCTTTTTTACTGAACTGCTTCAACTCTTTGGATTGGTTCTCTAGCCATTCTGGTAGTTCACCGTGCTCAAAGCGGTAGATGCCTTCTTCAAATTGAGCTGGATCGAACTGTTTAGGCAGTTGAGTCAGTGCTGGTATCAAGTTCTGAACCGCGTCTTGAAGGTCGTTGCGAAATCGAGCTACGCGTTTCTCGTCTGCGAGCGACGAAAACTTGCTAATCGACTGATTTAACTTCTCAAGCCATGCTGCCGCACCTTTTAAGCTCGCAGATGCTGAAGCATGATCGCGGGCGACATGAGGCAAGTGATGTGCCTCGTCAAAGACGTATATCGTGTTTTCTGGCTCAGGTAAGATTACTCCGCCCCCCAAGTCTGCGTCTGCCATGACGAGAGAGTGGTTCGCAATGATGACATCATTCTTATCCAACTCTGAGCGCGCTTTTTGGAATGGGCAGCCGCGATGGCCGGGTAAGCTGTTATTACAACTGTGTTTATCACTAACAATCAGTTGCCATAGCTTATCATCAATGGTTTTAGGCCAAGAATCACGGTCACCGTCCCACTTACCTTGCGCAAGAGAGCGATGCATTGTTTCCAACAGCTCTATATCTCTTTGCTTAGGCTTGGTTTCGAACATGGCTAACTGACCACCATCAGCGCCACAAGCTGAAGCAAGTTTTTCTGCACAACAATATCGTTGACGGCCTTTTGCCAAAATAAAAGAAAACTCTCGGTCGGTAATCCGACGAAAAAGAGGGAGGTCTTTATTTATGAGCTGTTCTTGCAGAGCTACGGTCGCCGTTGAGATAACCACTTTTCTATTGTTATGTACAGCCACGGGGATGGCAGCCATTAGATAGGAGAGCGACTTACCAATTCCAGTCCCTGCTTCTGCAACCAGTATTCGGTTAGATTTGTGGTACTGACCGCACAGCGTTTTTGCAATCTCTGCAACAAGGTAGTTTTGTGCTCTTCTAGGTACAAAGTTATCAAGTTGATCTTGCAGGTTTTGATAGCTATTACGAATCGATTTTTGAATGTTACTGGTCAGCATACGGGCCTCAAATGCGTTGGAGGCGAATAGTAGCACACATCACTAGTTGTACAGTAGTTCACAAAACGGAATGCTTTTATGAGGAATGTAGATCTTCTTCACAAAAAAATATTGAACCTTATCTAAATGAAATTAATTTCATTATATGAAAAATATAAAACTCCAAATATGATATTTGTATGGTTTTTTATTCTATATATTTTGTTTTTTAGTATTTGTTTTGGGTTTAAAATCTCATTGTTAATGGT
>NZ_RBWD01000017.1:0-71740 GCF_009361695.1 Vibrio sp. VGrn 2
AAGTGACGCTATCGAACGCCTCCGAGTCCACTGTTCAAGTCGAGCTAGGCCTCAACTTGGGCGATACCGAAGCCGGTGACTTAGGCACCTTAGAATACAACACAGGTTCCGGTTGGGTGACAGTGCCTGTCGATGGCATAGTAAGCGTTCCTGCTGGTATGACTCAGTTCGATGTTCGAATCGCTTCGATTGATGACGAAGTCTACGAAGGTCCAGAGAACTTCACGGTAGATGTGACCGGTCTCGGTCCTGTCCAAGGCACTGATACGGGTACCGCAACCATTGTCGATGATGGTACGGGGCCAGAGCCAGATCCGGATGATGACCGCCCAAATGTGACTATCTCAGATGCTGGCACCATCAATGAGGGTGACACAGCGAACTTCAAAGTGACGCTATCGAACGCCTCCGAGTCCACTGTTCAAGTCGAGCTAGGCCTGAACCTGGGCGATACCGAAGCCGGTGACTTAGGTACCTTAGAATACAACACCGGAAGCGGTTGGGTTGCAGTGCCAAACGATGGCGTAGTAACGGTGCCAGCAGGGCAAACTGAGTTTGATGTGCGTATCGCTTCCATTGATGACGCTGTTTATGAAGGCCCTGAAGATTTCAGCGTGACAGTGACTGGCATTGGCGCGGTGCAAGGCAGCGATACCGGTACGGCAACGATTGTGGATGACGGCACGGGTCCGGGTCCTGATCCGGACGATGACCGCCCAACGGTATCTATCAGTGACGCTGGCACGATTAACGAAGGTGACACTGCCAACTTCGTTGTATCACTAACCAATGCTTCTGAAGCCCCAGTAGAAGTGCAACTCGACCTTAACCTTGGTGACACCGAAGCTGGCGATTTAGGCACACTAGAATACAACACCGGAAGCGGTTGGGTTGCAGTGCCAAACGATGGCGTAGTAACGGTGCCAGCGGGGCAAACCGAGTTTGATGTGCGCATTGCTTCGATTGATGACGAAGTCTACGAAGGTCCAGAGAACTTCACGGTAGATGTGACCGGTCTCGGTCCTGTCCAAGGCACTGATACGGGTACCGCAACCATTGTCGATGATGGTACGGGGCCAGAGCCAGATCCGGATGATGACCGCCCGAATGTGACTATTTCAGATGCTGGCACCATTAATGAGGGTGAGACAGCGAACTTCAAAGTGACGTTGTCGAACGCCTCTGAGTCTACAGTACAAGTCGAGCTAGGCCTGAACTTAGGTGACACCGAAGCCGGTGACTTAGGCACCTTAGAATACAACACGGGAAGCGGTTGGGTTGCAGTACCAAACGATGGTGTAGTAACGGTGCCAGCGGGGCAAACTGAGTTTGATGTGCGTATCGCTTCCATTGATGACGCTGTTTATGAAGGCCCTGAAGATTTCAGTGTGACGGTGACTGGCATTGGTGCGGTGCAAGGCAGTGATAAGGGGACAGCAACGATCGTGGATGACGGTACGGGTCCAGGCCCCGATCCGGATGATGACCGCCCGAATGTGACTATTTCAGATGCTGGCACCATTAATGAGGGTGAGACAGCGAACTTCAAAGTGACGTTGTCGAACGCCTCTGAGTCTACAGTACAAGTCGAGCTAGGCCTGAACTTAGGTGACACCGAAGCCGGTGACTTAGGCACCTTAGAATACAACACGGGAAGCGGTTGGGTTGCAGTACCAAACGATGGTGTAGTAACGGTGCCAGCGGGGCAAACTGAGTTTGATGTGCGTATCGCTTCCATTGATGACGCTGTTTATGAAGGCCCTGAAGATTTCAGTGTGACGGTGACTGGCATTGGTGCGGTGCAAGGCAGTGATAAGGGGACAGCAACGATCGTGGATGACGGTACGGGTCCAGGCCCCGATCCGGATGATGACCGCCCGAATGTGACTATTTCAGACGCTGGCACCATTAATGAGGGTGAGACAGCCAACTTCAAAGTGACGCTATCGAATGCCTCCGAGTCTACAGTACAAGTCGAGCTAGGCCTGAACTTAGGTGATACCGAAGCCGGTGACTTAGGCACCTTAGAATACAACACGGGAAGCGGTTGGGTGACAGTGCCAAACGATGGCGTAGTAACGGTGCCAGCAGGGCAAACTGAGTTTGATGTGCGCATCGCTTCCATTGATGACGCCGTTTATGAAGGCCCTGAAGATTTCAGTGTGACGGTGACCGGCATTGGTGCAGTGCAAGGCAGTGATACGGGTACGGCGACGATTATTGATAATGATGCTCCTCCTTCTATTTCAAATGTTGTGAATGCAGTTGTTTCGGAAGAAGGTTTAGCTAATGGTATCCCTGATAATACAGGATCACCTTCAGACACTACTAACTCCGCAAGTTTCTCAGGAACATTCACAGTTGCCGATCCAGACACGGCGAATGTTTCAGTGGTATTGGCAGGCCCTAACAACCTAACATCAGGAGGGGAGCCTATATCGTGGACGTGGGACAACAGTACTCAAACGCTGACTGCGAAAACTGCTCACCTGAGCGTTGTTGCTACTGTTGTGCTGAGCGAGCCTTCAGCTTCAGGTCAAGGCTCTTGGGACTATACTATTACTCTGTTTGAGCCACTTGATCATCCTGTTAATGATGTGGAAGACATCATCAACTTTGATTTACAGATTTCTGTAAGTGATGGACAAACAACAACATCTCAAAGCTTAAATGTGGCCGTTGAAGATGATTGCCCATACGTGCCTGTGGTTGTTCAACCCGTCGATGTGTCGCTTACTGGTGCACCTAACGTTCTGACAGGGCGCATAGATTTTGCAGGAAGTGAGGCAGATGGAACCAGTCGAACATTTGGGGACATTGTTGTGACTGCAAACGGTTTTGTGTCTGACGAATCTGTGATGCTGGGAACAGCTGAAATCAATCAATCATCAGAAGGGATTGGCGTTAAAAGTTCTGGTAACAACGGCTTCCAATTAGAAAACGAAGTCGATTATCGATTCGCGGGTAATGAGGGTGTATCAGAGCAGTTAATCATAGACTTAGGCAATAAAGTTGCTTACGGAGCAGAAATAGAATTTGAGAAAATGTTTGGTGGTGAACTTGAGAAAGGAATCGCATCTTTTTATAGAGATGGTGTATTAATTGCTCAGCAATCGTTCAGCTCTGACGCAAGCAGTGGTGATTACGCGGCAAATTTCAATGTTCAACAGGGAGGTTTTGATCAAATCATCCTCGAGGCGACCAGTAATGGCAATGGCCCGGATACTGAAGACAACAGTGACTTTACCGTTAAATCAATAACCTTTACAGGTGCGTACTCTGGCGTGCCAATTGCTAGTGCGGATGGGAACCTCGGTGCTGTATATGGAGCTGATGGCCCTGGTTCTATAGTCTTAAATGGAGGTGAGGCTGGTTTAGAGACTCTAGATGGTAAAGACGTGTTGATATACGTAGATCCACAAAACTCTAATAGACTGATTGCAGAGGCTGATGGAGAGCTTGCATTCGAAGTTCAACTTACACCTAGCACTGGAAAGTGGGAGTTCTTCCAATACTTGCCTTTGACCTCACCTTATGGCGATGGGGATATCGATTTTAACTACACGATTACTGATAATGATGGTGACAGTAAAACGGGGTACTTTTCTGTCAACCCTTACGCCCCACCAATTGTAGAAGGTGTAACACTAAACGTTTCTGAGGAAGGCTTAAGCAACGCCATTGCTGATGACTCTGCTCTAAACGGCTTTGATGACACAACTGACTCGAGTACTGATGTAGAACAATTGACGCTGGGTCAAACCGTTGATTCTGTTACGCTCAGTGAACCATCTACAGCTCTTACTAGTAACGGGATCTCTGTAACGTGGACGTTATCAAATAACGACCAAATGCTTATCGGTTCAGCGAACGGTGAAGGGGTTATCAAAATATCAGTCAATGATACTGGAGTGGTATCTACGGAGCTTCTTGGTCCGATTGATCACTCCAACCCATCTGGAGAAGACACCTTAAATATTGAGGTGCCTGTGCTTGTCTCGAATGCTCGTGGTCTTACTAACTCCACAACGGTCAACGTTATTGTGGAAGATGACTCACCAGATTCTGCATCTATTATTCACGATGTAGTTGCAGAAACTAAAGAAAGTGCCAACGTTCAACTCATAATGGATGTCTCGGGTTCTATGCGAACGGATAATCGCTTGCAGATAATGAAAGATTCGGCGACTCAGTTATTGAATCAATATGAGTCTATCGGTCAAACGCGAGTTCAAATTATTACTTATAGCAGTACAGCATCCACTTACGCTATAGGTGCTGCGACGTGGCTGACGGTCGAGGAGGCCAAAGCTTATATTGAGACGCTAACTGCGGGTGGCGCGACTAACTATAATAACGCGCTAAATGAAGCAAAACAGTCATGGGATGATGTAGGTAAGTTAACCAGTGCGTCGAATGTTAGTTACTTCTTGTCAGATGGTCAGCCAAATCCTGCGTCATCATTTATAAACGACGCTCGCGAGCAAAGTTGGATTGATCACCTAACCGATCCTGATAATCAGATAACAGCCCTAGCGTATGGTATGGGCGTTAATCTTATGCCGGAGCAATTAGATCGCGTAGCCTATGATGGCTTTTTGAATCAAGACCTTGATGGTGTTGTGGTTCCTGACGTAACTCAATTACCTCCGGTTATGTTGCAGTCAGTGATTCAACCTGTTGGGGGGAACTTGATGTATACCACTTCTCCAGATACAGGTATTGGTGCAGATGGTGGTTATATTAGCGAAATAGAACATGACGGTGTCACTTATTCGTTTGATGGTACAGACCTAATAGTAACTGACAATAACGATGGTATTTCGCATGCATTTGACGACACAACGATGCAGCTTACTATCTATATCGACAGCAAACATACTCTGGAAATCGACTTAAACGATGGTGCGTATGCATTTTATGGTGCGGTGGGTGATACAGTTGAAACGTTAGACTTCGATTATGTATTGACGGATAACGATGGTGATCAAAGTGAGAACACCCTGCAATTCGTTATTGATGAAAACGGAGGAGTAAATGCTTCAAGTAATGGCTCTGCAAATATTATTGAAGCTGAAGTAGACGTAAGTCATGACATCTTGATCGGTAATGATAACGAGGCAGATGTCTTTAAATGGGTCAACGACTCCTTGGATGCAGGAACAGATCTAATTAGAGGTTTTGAGAGAGATTTGGACACCTTAGATCTGAGTGAAGTCGTTGAAGATGCAGGGCACAATACGATAGAAGAACTTCTCAATAGTATTGACTTGAACATTGATGGCGATGACTTATCTCTAGAAATAACCCATAACGATGGAAACTCAATTCAAACTATCGTAATAGAAAACGGGGCGACAGAGTTTAGTGATTTAATCGTGGGAAATGCGGACTTTGAGAGAGATGTGTTATCCGCACTAACTAAGGTTAACTTAGAGCCATAATGAAAAGGGCCAGTAGGCCCTTTTCTTCTGCTTTGTCTTACTTATTCGTAGCCTAAAGCACTTTACATGCAAAACCTTTTAAGTAGAAACCTTCTGGATATGCGGTATCGGTTGGGTGGTCAGCGGCTTGTTCAAAACGCTCCACAAACTTTACTTGGCGGTTAGCGTCTACGGCTGCATCAGCGATGATTTTCTGGAACAGAACTTGATCCATCAAGCCAGAGCAAGAGTAGGTCAGTAGCGTGCCGCCCGGTTTTAGAATTTGCATTGCTAGCATGTTGATGTCTTTGTAACCACGACATGCGCCGTTTAGTTGTGCTTTGCTCTCTGCGAACTTCGGTGGGTCCATGATCACAACATCGAACTGAGTTCCTTGATCACGATACTCACGAAGCAGCTTAAACACGTCTGCATTTAGGAACACGGCACGCTTCTTCGAAATATCAAACTCGTTTAGTTCTGCGTTGAATTTTGCGGTATCTAAAGCAGGTTGTGACACGTCAGCGTTAATCACACGCTTTGCATCACCTTTTAGAGCGTAAAGTCCGAAGCCACCAGTGTAAGAGAAGCAGTTAAGAACTTCCTTGCCTTTCATATATTTCATCGCTTGCTGGCGACTATCACGTTGATCTAGGTAGAAACCTGTTTTGTGTCCGCCAATGATATCTACACTAATCTTTACGCCATTTTCTTCGATGACGACCGATTTAGGTGGCTCTTCGCCGTGCAAGACGCCCGTGATCTCTTTTAAACCTTCTTTTTTACGAACGGCCACGTCAGAGCGCTCGTACACATTACAACCAGGGAAGCACTCAACCAGAGCGTCAACAATAGCCTGCTTATTGTGTTCTGCGCCAGCACTGAGAAGTTGGCACACAAAGAAATTTTGGTAACGGTCGATCGTAACGCCAGGTAAGCCGACAGACTCTGCTGCGATAAGGCGATAACCCGTAAGGCCATCACGTTTGATAATGTCTTCACGAAGAAGTTGTGCGTCTTTTAATCGTTTTACGAAAAACGCGGTGTCGATTTCTTCTTTATCAAAACTCCAAATACGAGCACGAATTTGTGAAGCTGGCGAATATGCCGCCTTAGCTAGCCATTTACCGTCGTGAGTGAATACATCAACCGTTTCGCCAAGAGCAGGTTCGCCCTCAACTTTGTTGATGCCTCGAGAGAAGATCCAAGGGTGCTTGCGCTTGACCGATTTCTCACGACCTTTAACCAAATAGATAGCAGCTGTCATTTCATTAGCTCTTGTTGAATTTTGAAAGGGGCGTATTGTCCGGGATGTGAATGGTAAAAGCAATATCCCTCGGCAATCCAGTACATTGTAGTGACTTTTAAATACAAAAAAGGGTCACTAAAGTAACCCTTTTATTTGAACTGGTCGTAACAGATTACGTTGCTACGCTTTAAGTCCAGTAAGGAGCGACTCCATGGTGTCGCTTTGCTTACGCAGTTGATCCACGTTTTGTGAAGTCGTGCTGATCATATTGCACACGTTATCTGCTTGAACTCGAATCTCTTCAACGCTTGAGGCGATATTGTCCGCGACTACACCTTGTTCTTCAGCCGCTGTTGCAATTTGAATGCTACTGTCGGATATAGTTTGATTTTTATCTGCCAAAGAGCCGATTTCGTGATTCACTTCCGTCATGAGGTTTTGTCCCTCATTTGCATTGTTGACAGTCACTTCCATCAGTTTAGTAAGTGATTGACTGTTACGCTGTAATGATTCGATCATCGCTTGGATTTCAACCGTCGCTTGCTGAGTGCGTCCCGCAAGAGCGCGAACCTCATCCGCAACGACCGCAAATCCACGACCTTGCTCACCAGCGCGTGCTGCTTCAATGGCTGCGTTCAATGCAAGTAGGTTAGTTTGCTCGGAAATCCCATTAATGGTTGTCACGACTTCATCAATTTGTGCGGCATTGGCATCTAACTCCGCTACTGCTTGAGACGCAGATTGAATCTCATTAGAGAGGTTCGAAATCGAGTGCAGTGTATTCTCTACTTTTACTTGCCCAGACTGAGCCACGCTGCGCGCATCATCGGTTTGCGCGCTTGAATCGTGAGCTAATGTCGCGACTTCTCGAATCGTTGATGCCATCTGTTCCGTTGCACTCGCAAGAGAGTTGAGGTGCTCTTGTTGCGTCGCAGAAATATCTGAACTGTGATGAATTGATTGATTCAGGTCTGAGCTAATTTGTTGCATTAACGCCACAGACTCTTGAATCGACAGCACCATTTGTTGCTCTCGTTCTGCAACTTTGTCTATCGTAATAGCAATTTCACTAAACTCGTCGCGAACAGGGAAGAAGTTCATTCTTGCGGTTAAGTCGCCACCCGCAAGGGTGTTTAATGCTTTGTTCATCGTGAACATCGCGCCGCCAATAAACGTCATGATGTAGTAAACGCCAAGAGCGAGAATAAACAAGCTCACACAGATGATGCTCACTTGAGTCGTTGATAGGGCAGTCCATAAAGAAAGTTCATGGTTTGCAACCAAGCTGTACGCACCATTTAGAACAGACACGGATTGCGGACCAGAGCCAAGAGAAACGGTTTCTGAACCAGCTATGAGGTTTGCTACTTGCGATTGAGAAAGGTTGCCTGCCTCTATCAGACCTTTCATAAGCATGAGCTCATCTTGGTACATACTTGAGATCAACGTATTAGCCGCGCTATTAAGGACGAGAGTGAGAATGACTAAAGCAAGAAGAGGGAGAACGAAGAGCAAATAGAACTTTTCTTGAATCTTTAAGTGAATGAGATACTTATCAATCCAGCGGAATGGAATTTCTTTCATAATTATAATAACCGTGCAAAAACCCACTATCCTTAGTGGGGTGAATAGACGAAAAGAATATATCACTCAGTAAAAAGAAGCGGTACAAAGATGAACGTAAAGTGTGAGAGATTTATAGTAAAAGGTCACGTTCAAGGCGTCGGCTTTCGTTACCATACTTCCCATCAAGGATTGAAACTGGGTTTGACGGGTTACGCGAAGAACCTAAACGATGGTGATGTTGAAGTTATGGCGTGTGGAACAGATGCACAAATAGCTGCGTTTTCCGAGTGGTTGAAAGAAGGCCCGCGAACGGCAACAGTAGAGAGTGTGATACAGGAGTCTGCGTCATATAAGCCGTTGCGCGGTTTTAAGGTTTTGTAAATTCTACAAGCATTTAGCTGGCTTTGGTAGGCCGGCTAATTTAGTCGCTTGTTTGGCTGGCCCCTTTTTAAACAGCTTGAATAGATACTTACTGTTACCTTTTTCTGGGCCGTGCGCTTTTTCCATTGCTTTGACAAGCATACGCACAGCAGGGGAAGTATTAAACTCTTCATAAAAATCTCGCACAAAGTGCACAACTTCCAAATGAGCATCCGTAAGCTCGATGTCTTCTTCTTTTGCTAAAAGCTCAATCATACCTTCTTCCCATTGAGTATGATCCAGTAAGTAGCCTTGAGCATCAGTTTCAATTTCTTTGCCGTTGTAAACGAACATAACGTTTTATCCGTTAAGTGAACATGGATGTTTATAGATTAGCGACAGGTGAGGATGTTCTCAACAAAAGAATCTCGAAGTAGTGCCGAGCGAAGCAAAAGCGTACAAAATGGTGAGTGCTTTTTGACTGAGCCAGGTGCTTTGATATAAATGCTCTTTTATTCAAATAAATAGGAAACTATTCAGTTTGTTAGAAATTTTTCGGGGTGAGTACCAATAAAATTGCATGGATATCCAGGCTTATTCATTTTTGTTTTGGTTTTTTCTTGGCTACTTGTCTGAATATGGAATTTTATCGGTGAATGAATAGCTTACGACGTTGTGTTTGCTCTTATAGACCGATATTCTCTTGGTTGATAAGCAACCTACATTCTGGTTGTAAACAATAATGATGACAAGGAGTTAGTCATGTCGAAACAACGTTACATTGAAATAAATGACAACGTAAAATCCATTTGGTCTATTGAGCGTATTTGGAAGCTCGCGGAGTCCCTACCTGTAGAAGAAATTGCTATTGATGATATCAAAGGCCCTAATGAAGTGACCTGGTTTAGTGATGATGGACCACAGCCAACCTGTCGTGAGATCGCGAAGCATTGCCAACGCATCAACAATGCCGATTTGTCGTATCCCATAATTTTAACCAATGATTACCGCGTTTTTGATGGTATGCACCGAATTGCTAAGCAAATCATGTTGGGTGAAGATACGATTAAAGTGAGACGTTTTAGAGAAAATCCTGAGGCTGATGAAGTTATCGAGTTAGCAGTCGAACAGGCGTAATGCACTTAACCACTAACAAAGAAAAAGCCCGAAGGAATTACCTTCGGGCTTTTAGTATTCACCTTAGAGCGAACGATTAATCGTCGTTCATAATACCTAGAATGCTTAGTAGGCTAGTGAACAAGTTAAGGATGTTTAGGTACATCGAAATTGTCGCACTAATGTAGTTAGTTTCTTCGCCGCGAACGATACGGCTTGTATCAAACAAGATGAAACCAGAGAACACTAGTGCAGAGACGCTGCTTATTACTAGTTGGGCCATTGTTGAACCAACGAAAATGTTAATCAGCATCGCCACGATAACAATGATCAAACCTGCCATCAGGAAGTTACGCATGAAAGAGAAATCTTTCTTGCTCGAAATAGTGTAAGCCGATAGGCCTAGAAACACCATGCCAGTCAACCCTAGAGCTTGAGCAATGATCGTTGGACCGTTTGGAATCGATGCGTAGTAGTTCAGCATTGGACCTAAAGCACCACCCATTAGAGTTGTGAAAACAAATGTCCAAACGATACCAGATGATGAGTTGATTGCTTTTGGCATGACAAAGAACAAAATACCAATCGCTGCAATTTGCATCACGATCGCCATGATTGGTGAAATTTGCATTGCCATTGTTGCTACTGCTGCGATCGCACTGGTCATCAGTGTCATCGACAGTAGGAAGTAAGTGTTTTTCAGTACTTTGTTAGTTTCAAGTGTGTTAGGAACACTTGTTGAACGAGTAAACATTGGACTGTTCATAATTATCCTCAGTAAGGGAGTTTACTATTGGTACATTTATGGGGCTGAAAGTTCAAAAAATCAAGCCCTAACGATGCGTAACTTAGATAAAATAATAATAGAAATAAGATGTTATGTATTTGACAACTTGTAACACAATATTACTGCAGAGCAAAGTCATAGTGATTGTCACACAGAATTTTGAATTTACTAACAAAAAGCACTGACTTCATTGAAATCAGTGCTTTTATTATGCCAATTGCAAAATATCTTAGTGATGTAAGATTTGCGCTAGGAAGTTTTGAGTTCGATCTGATTGAGGGTTTTCAAAGAAATCAACAGGGTTGTTCTCTTCGATGATCTCTCCTGCGTCCATAAATATCACGCGATCGGCAACCTCTTTCGCAAACCCCATTTCATGTGTCACACAGAGCATGGTCATGCCTTCCTCGGCGAGTTCGACCATTACATCCAACACTTCGCGAACCATCTCCGGATCAAGCGCTGATGTTGGTTCATCAAAAAGCATAACTTTAGGGTTCATACACAATGAACGGGCAATCGCCACGCGTTGTTGCTGCCCACCAGACAATTGGCCAGGATATTTCTCTGCTTGGTCCGGAATTTTAACGCGTTCCAGATATTTCATCGCGACAGCTTCTGCCTCATCTTTAGGCATCTTCTTCACCCAAATAGGCGCGAGCGTACAGTTTTCCAGTACGGTTAAATGAGGGAAGAGATTAAAGTGCTGAAAGCACATGCCCACTTCACGGCGCACAGCTTCAATATTTTTTAAATCTTCAGTTAACTCCGTACCAGAAACATAGATGCTACCAGCTTGGTGCTCTTCGAGGCGGTTAATACAGCGAATCATCGTTGATTTTCCTGACCCTGATGGGCCACAGATTACGATCTTTTCCCCGCGCTTAACATCGAGGTTAATATTCTTTAGTACGTGAAACTCACCATACCATTTATTCATGTCCTTCAATTGGATCATATAGTCTTGTTGTTGCGTCATAATACGTCCTTGAGCTTGATGAGTTATCGTTTGTGACCGGTATGAAGTTTGTTTTCAAGCCATATCGAATAACGCGACATGCCAAAACAAAATACCCAAAACACTAACGCGACAAATACATAACTTTCAGTAGCAAAGCCTAGCCAGTCAGGGTCGGTGTTTGCTGCTTGTCCTATACCTAGTACGTCAAACATACCAATGATAAGAACCAAACTGGTGTCTTTAAACAATCCGATAAACGTGTTCACGATAGAAGGGATCGTAATCTTCAGCGCCTGTGGCAAGATAATAAGACCTGTTTTTTTCCAGTAACTTAACCCAAGTGCGTCGGCAGCCTCATATTGGCCTTTTGGAATCGCTTGTAAGCCGCCCCGTACCACTTCGGCCATGTACGCCGAGGCAAACATCACCACACCAATAAGAGCGCGAATAAGTTTGTCTGTCTCTGATCCTTCGGACATAAACAAAGGCAGCATAACGGAAGCCATGAACAGAACGGTAATCAGTGGCACACCACGCCAAACTTCAATATAGACGGTACAAATACTGCGAATGATGGGCATCTCTGAACGTCTACCGAGCGCGAGTACCACACCAATCGGTAATGAAACGACAATACCGACTAACGCAATGATGAGCGTAACGAGTAATCCGCCCCATTTGTGTGTATCGACCACCTCTAGCCCAAATATCCCACCATATAACAGCCCAGCGATAATGAATGGGTAGATGTTTACGAAGAAAAGCCAAATCCAAATCCGTTTCGGTGTCTTTTCATACGCTAGCAACACAGTAAATATAGCCAATGTGATATAGAAAAGGCGAGGGCGCCACAGTTCAGACTCAGGATAGAAACCGTACATGAACTGCTCCCAGCGCACGCTGATAAATACCCAGCAAGCACCTTCTCGGCTGCAATCGTCACGCGTCGAACCAATCCAGTCCGCGTTGATAAACGCCCAATCAACGATATGCCAAATTGCACTAAAGACAAGATAAGCAAGAATTACGGTAACAATGGAATTGACAGGTCCATTAAATAGGTTTTTCCGCATCCAACCAACAAAGCCGACGGTATTGGCTGGTGGCGGGAGATCCGGTTGAAATTGATGAGTACTCATATTATCTCTCCACCAGCGCGACTTTACGGTTATACAAGTTCATTAATGCAGACGTAATCAAACTTAAGGTTAAGTACACGCCCATCGTCATCGCAATGATCTCAATCGCTTGCCCCGTTTGGTTCAGGGTAGTACCAGCAAAGACAGAGACAAGGTCTGGATAACCAATCGCCATCGCTAACGATGAGTTTTTGGTGAGGTTGAGATATTGACTGGTTAAAGGTGGAATAATAATTCGTAACGCCTGCGGAATGACAACAAGCTTTAAAGTTTTCGCGCGTGGTAAGCCCAGCGACATCGCCGCTTCCGTTTGACCATGGCTAACCGCATTAATACCAGAACGTACAATTTCGGCAATGAAGGAGGCGGTATAAACGCTCAGTGCCAAAAGTAGTGCAGCAAGTTCAGGAATAATGCTAATACCACCTTGGAAGTTAAACCCTTTCAGTTCAGGATAATTTAGTGAAATTGGCATACCAGCAAGGAAGTAGACAATCAGCGGAAGGCCAACGACTAAGCCTAAAGCTATTCTTCCCATTGGCGTTTGTTGCCCAGTTAGGCGTTGCTTGTTATTCGCCCATACATTAATCAGCAAGCTGGCGATCACCCCGAAGATTAATGCAGCAATAACAAAGCCACTGCCTGGCTCCATTTCTGGTGCTGGAAAATATAAACCACGAACATTCAAGAAGATGGCTTCGCCAAGGCTCAAGCTTTGACGAGGTGAGGGTAATGCTTGAAGAACAGCGAAATACCAGAAAAATATTTGTAGAAGAAGTGGGATATTTCGGAACGTTTCGATATAAACAGCAGCCAAGCGACTCACTAACCAGTTAGAAGAAAGGCGAGCGACCCCCATGGTAAAACCAATCACGGTAGCCAGAATAATACCTAATACGGAGACCAGCGCCGTATTTAGAAGGCCAATAATAAACGTTCTGCCGTAAGAGTACGTTTCATCGTATTCAATTAGCGTCAGCCCGATACCAAACCCGGCTTCTTGATTTAAAAAACCGAAACCCGTAGCGATCCCACGAGCATCTAAGTTGTTCAGTGCATTATTTATAATCGTGTAAAAGAAAAATACCAGTGCAGTTATGGCAATGATCTGGAAAATAGCAGAACGAAAGGCGGGATTATAAATCAAGCTCTTGCTTCCGCTCGGTTTGGACATCGTACTTGGCGATGCATCTTTTGTCGGTTTCATACAGCGATAACCTCAAACCTTAGTTATAGATATCTGCCTGTATAAATAGTCACGTCCTTGCTGGTCGAAGCATGTTTTCACCAGAGCTAAACGGCGATATTCGAGTTGAAATAGCCTGTCTAAGCGAATACTTCTTGCCATTCAATGAGCGGTCCTTACTCATACAGATGGATAAAATCAAGAAAAAGGGCGGCATGAACCGCCCTGATTAACTCGTTCTATCGGATTGGTGGCGCGTACATAAAGCCGCCTGCATTCCATAGCGCATTAACGCCACGAGAAATTTCTAACGGCGAACCAGTACCGACTGTGCGTTCGAAGCTTTCACCATAGTTACCGACTTGCTTGATAACTTGGTAGCCCCAATCATCACGAATACCCAAACCTTTGCCTTTCGGACCGTCAACACCAAGAATACGTTTGATGTTTGGATCTTTCGATTTCAGCATTTCATCCGCATTTTTCGAACTAATACCATACTCTTCGGCGTTAATCATTGCTGATAATGTCCACTTCGCAATGTTGAACCATTGGTCATCACCTTGACGAACGACGGGACCTAGTGGTTCTTTGGAAATGATTTCCGGAAGAACGGCTGCAGAAGAGGGATCTTTCAGGTTTAGACGCAATGCATAAAGACCAGATTGGTCAGTCGTTAACACATCACAACGTCCTGCATCGAAACCTTTTGACGTTTGGGCTGCCGTATCAAATACGACTGGCTTATATGACATACCGCTATTACGGAAGTAGTCAGCAAGGTTCAGCTCAGTTGTTGTACCGGACTGTACGCAAACTGATGCACCATCAAGCTCTTTTGCGCTTGAGATGCCAAGATCTTTCTTGACCATGAAGCCCTGGCCATCGTAGTAGTTTACCCCTACGAAGTTGAGGCCAAGTGCAGTATCACGATGCAGTGTCCAGGTGGTGTTACGAGAAAGCACATCAATCTCACCTGATTGAAGCGCAGTGAAACGTTCTTTCGCGGTTAGGGGGACATATTTAACTTTCGTTTTATCCCCAAGAACGGCTGCAGCCAGTGCTTGGCAATATTCTACGTCGATACCTTCCCATTCACCTTTTGAGTTAGGGTTAGAGAAACCAGGTAGACCGGTACTTACGCCACAAGTAAGAAAACCTTGTTTTGTGACTTTGTCCAGAGTAGTGTCTGCTGCTTGAGCTGATGTTGCCATCACCGCAGTAGAAGCCGCTACGACGGAAGCAAGAACTGTGAGTTTATTTGCCATTTGTATCCTTCCTGTATGATCCATGTTTAATCAGGAGTGACCTGAAATAACGTGTCCAATTCGTTAGAGTTATCGTCCTACGTGATTGATTTTCGAAGAAACGGTATTCGATAGATCAACCAGTTATAAGCGTAGGAAAGGATCTGTTAATTCTCAAATATATAATTTAAATGAAGTTTTGAGAGAACTTACAAAGCGCCTTGAGATTTAGAATGACGAAATGTTAATTGTTTGTAAATAGTGCAAATCATGGACAATTTGGTGCATCAGAACAATCAATAGAAGAGTGAACAATACAAGAGAATAAAAAGTTGTTATTAAAACTGTCATTAGCTGAGCTTGGTGAAGTTCAGTAAAAATTCGAACAAAAATTATTTGTGATACCGAAACAGGGTGATGAGCTTGCCCCATTTTTGGTAGCATGGTCTGCAATAGCTAATTAGAGTAATCATGGATTGAAATGCGATATTTTCCTCTGTTCTTAGATTTAATCAATAAACCCGTTCTTGTCGTGGGCGGCGGTGAAGTGGCAAGCAGAAAGGTGGAAGCGTTGCTAAAGGCAGGGGCGGATGTCACTATCGTTTCTCCAACGTTGGTCGATTTTCTGTCTAAGCTTGCTGCAGAGCATCAAGTGCGCTGGGTGCAACGTTTCTATTCAAGTGACATTGTCACTAAAAGCTTTGTTCAAGTGTGGGCCACGACAGATAATCCTGAGCTAAATCACCAAGTGTATAAAAATGCGAAAGAATTAGGCATCCTAGTGAACGTTGTGGATGATAAGCCTTATTGTGACTTCATTACGCCCTCTATGATCAATCGTGGCCGCATACAAATTGCTATTTCTAGTGGCGGCGCCTCACCAGTTTTAATTCGAAACATCCGTGAAAAGCTTGAATCGATACTGCCACAAAACATGGGGTTGATGGCGGACTTTGCTAACTCAAAGCGTAATTCGATTAAAGAAGCACTACCTAGCGTCGATTTACGTCGTAAGTTTTGGGAGCAATTCTTCTCGAATCCTGAGGTTGAAAACGCGCGAGATAATAGAGAGTTAGAAACGATTTACCAAGCGACCATGGCAACACCTTTGGATGAAAAAGGAAGTTGTACTTGGATACAGGTAGGGAAAGACGTTGAGATGTTGCCAATTAAGGCCGTGCGCTACATGCAACAAGCCGAGCTAGCACTTTACTCAACTCGATGCGAAGCGAACGTGTTAGAGCTAATACGAAGAGATGCAGAGCGAGAAGCTTTCTCGAGCGCAGCTGAACTCTCTGATATGTTGACCAAGGCTAAATCTGAAAAGCTTCGAGTTTGCGTGTTTATCCCTAAAGGGACGAGCGAGTTCTTATTGCTGCAAGGGCAGGACTTGGTGATATAACCACGTTAAAAAGTGGGCACTTGGCTTGCTCGATTAAAAGGCCAAAAAAACGCCAGCGAACTATGCGCTGGCGTTTTTAAACTAAGTTACTTCTCAGACTGATTAATCACGGAAGTTGTTAAACTGGAATGGTATGCCCATCTCTGCTTCACGAATCGCTGCCATTGTCGCTTGCAGGTCATCACGTTTCTTACCAGTAACACGTACTTTGTCGCCTTGAATAGAGGCTTGTACTTTTAACTTTGCGTCTTTGATAAGTTTCACTACTTTTTTGGCTGTTGGTGTATCGATACCTTGGCGGAAAAGCAGAGTTTGGTGCCAGTTCTTACCAGTTACATCTGGGTCCTGTGCATCCATTGCGTTTGCATCAATATTACGCTTTGCCAAGTGGCCACGTAAAATATCGCGCATTTGCTTAAGTTGGAAGTCACCTTCCGCAGACATTTTTACGTTTTCTTCTACTAGCTCAAAGCTCGCATTAACGTTGCGGAAATCGAAACGAGTAGACAATTCACGGTTAGCATTATCAACGGCGTTACGTAGTTCAACCGTATCGATTTCAGAAACAATATCAAACGATGGCATGAAGATTCCTTGATTATTTTGTTATAGGGACTTTCGGGATTTAACGGCGTTTGCCAGCATATCTAGCATTGTAGCAGTATCTTCCCAGCCTAGGCATGGGTCTGTAATAGATTGACCATACGTTAGGTTGTTGATGTCAGTCATTGGCTGATTGCCTTCAAGAATAAAGCTTTCAGCCATGATACCCGCAATACGAGTACTGCCTGACTTAATTTGGTTACAAATGTCTTGAGCAACGTCGATTTGTTTTCTGTGCTGCTTCTGACAGTTTGCGTGGCTGAAATCCACAACCAAACGTTGTGGCAAGCCAAACTCGGCTAGAGCATCACACGCTTGTTTTACTGACGCTTCATCAAAGTTAGGGCCTTTCTCTCCGCCGCGTAAAATAATATGACCATATGGGTTACCACTTGTACGGTAAACCGTCATGCGGCCATTCTTATCTGGAGAGTAGAAGTAATGCGAGGCTTTCGATGCGCGAATTGCATCAATTGCAATTTTTACGTTGCCATTTGTGCCATTTTTGAAACCAACTGGGCAAGACAGCGCCGATGCCATTTCACGGTGAATTTGCGATTCTGTTGTACGAGCACCGATCGCGCCCCACGTGATCAAATCCGCGATGTATTGACCAGTAATCATATCAAGAAACTCAGTAGCAGTCGCAAGACCAAGCTTGTTGATATCCAGTAGTAGTTTACGTGCTTTATGGAGACCAGCTTCAAGCGCGTAAGAGCCATCTAGGTTAGGGTCGGTAATTAAACCTTTCCAACCAACTACTGTACGAGGCTTTTCAAAGTAAGTACGCATCACGATAAACAGTTCGTCTTTGTACTTGTCTTGGATTTCACTCAGGCGAGTGGCGTAATCAATGGCAGCTTCAGTGTCGTGAACGGAACACGGACCTACAATCGCAAGAAGGCGATCGTCTTCACCCGATAAAATGTTTTCAATCTGACGACGAGATTGAGCGATACGGTCTGCAACGTCATCCGTAATAGGATGTACACTACCTAGCTCTGCTGGGGTAGGCATTGGACCCAAAGGTTGGGTTCTCAATTCATCTGTTTTTATAGGCATGTTATAGCTTTATTCTCTATTGCGAAGGGGTAAAGATAACGGAATTACAGGCAGGAATAAACCGTTTCACGGGAATCTTCGCCAGGAAATACCGAATTGTATACAAAGGTGTAGGTATTCATTTAAATGACTTATGTATAAATGACAAAACTTGATCATTAAATCAATATATATACATTTGAATTTATAACCATTTCATCTATCTCACCGTTAGGCAATCAAGATAACTGCGGCAAACCTCATGTTTATCTGTGTGACAATGTCACTAAATTGGTGGCTAAATAACTCGTGAGATCGAGCTTTTGTTAACATTTCTTTGACATCTATTTCTTTCGTTGATTAACTGGTCTGACTAGATTGGTAAGGAGACCAAAATGTTATCAGCTGTACGTCGTGCAAATTTGTACCTAAATCTATTTGGCTTTTCTAAAGTGCCTCTAATTTGGCTTTGTCATCCTAAGATCATTGCGATAGATAGCGAGCACGTTGAGGTTCGAATTCCTTTGCGAAGAAGAACAAAGAACCATTTGAATAGCATGTATTTCGGCGCTTTAGCTGTTGGGGCGGATGTAGCTGGTGGTTTTCTTGCTATGAGCAAGGCGCAAGAAAAAGGAGAAGCGATCTCTTTAGCATTTAAAGGCGTCAAAGCCGAGTTTTTAAAACGTCCGGAAGCGGATGTACACTTTGTGTGTAACGATGGTCATGTCATTGATGAGATGCTCGATCATACGTTGGCAACGGGTGAACGAGTGAATCGCGATGTAAAAATCGTCGCGTTGTGTCCTAGCTTACATGGTGACGAACCTATGGCTGAATTCTCGTTGACTCTTTCGATAAAAAAAGCAGCCCAACGAAGAAAAGAGGCTGCTTAGTGGTTTGCTGTTTTTAAAGAATATCGCTTTAATTGAGTTCAATCTGCTCAATCGAGACTATTTTGGAGCGGTTTAAGACCACTTTCCAACGGTAATAAACAGGCTCATCGGTGTGGTTGTCCTCTTTGACAATCACATTGAGCAAATGACGTTTCTCTACAGACTCTTTGGTCACTTGCCCTTCATTTAAACGGTAAACTCGGTTTGAGCTTTTATCCATCAAGCGGATGATAGGGCGCAAACTGATGTTCAGTGTTTCTCTTGTTTGCTCATAACCACTTAAGAATAGAGAGGTCGCCATTTCGGTTTTCTCGTGATAATGAAGTATCTGCTCTTCGCGCTGCACGACGCGCTTCTTACGTATTCTTTGAATCTTATCTGGCAAGCTACTTAACGTACGATAATCGAGCCACTCTAATTTTCTGCCGACCACTTTTTTCGTTGTTGGATCAACATACTTCTTACGCCACTTTGGCTTGCCTTTACGGATCCATCGCCACATCGCATCGCGCAAATCATCTTTAAAGATTTCTCGTAGAGCATAAATAAATGACATCGCGATAATGAAGGACGCGGAAATTTCCCCAAGGTAATCGCGAGCGAGAATCACGGTTGAGGTCACGACAACCATCACCAAGCCAGTAGCAATACCTTTGATAGCACGCTTGATGTTGTTACCCATTGATATGGTTTCTTCACGAAGCACGATAGGGTGTTCAATCAAGCGTCTTAGCAAGCGCATTTTGTTAGATAGGCGAGTAACGTCTTCAACGACTCTTGGAGAGTTGTACTTGTTGAGTTTTCGATGGGCTTGCTCTTTTTCACAGAGCGTGATCAAGCGTTTCTTAATCGTGCCATAATCGCCTTCACGCGGGAGATGAGCCACTAGAGATAAAAACTTCTGCTCGGTATACCAAGACAGGTAGTTATCGATGTTAACGTAGTACCGTTTTAAGTTCTCTTCATAAGGAATAGAACGTCGCAAGCGCTTTAAGATCTCAAGCGTGAGCTCGATAACTTCGTCTACTTCATCTTCCGTTACGGAGTTGTTCTGATGCTTGTTTAAACTTGCCACCGCTTTGTCTAGCGCAATAACGTATTGGTACGCGAACAAACTCAAACTTACTCGGTATTGTTGATTCGACAGGCGTCCACGTTTGGCAAGTCGACTGTGTACTAGCGGTAGAAGGATTTCAGTACTGTAATAAGAGCGTTGCTGTGTGATTGAAGTGTAATAAAATTCGGATTCACTGATGATATCGGCGTTTAAACCAAGCTCACCAGGTATAAAAAAGTAAATATCTAGGTCGACACTTTTGCTCTTTGCGAGTGCATGACTGATTTTTAATGTTATTGAGTCTTGTTTATCGACGGTGACCAAAGAAAGCTCCTGACTTTGTTAAAGCATTCTTAACTTATGCGTACTGTTGAGCAGGTAAGCATAAAAGTGCTAAAAGAGTGACTGGGGCATATAGCTGAACGACAACAGCATAACAGAGCACTATGCTTTTCTCTCTGATTTTCTTGTGAGTTTAGGTATAATTCCACGTAAATTTAAAAAGAGACAAAATCAATGATTAAAATTGGTCAAATTAACAGCTTAGAAGTCATTAAAAAGGCTGATTTTGGCGTATTTCTGGATGGTGATGATTACGGTTCTGTTCTACTGCCTAATAAGTATGTACCAGAGGGTACTGAAATTGGTGATCATGTAGACGTATTTTTGTACTTCGATTCAGAAAGCCAGCTTGCTGCGACCATTGAAAGACCTATTGCCCAAGTGGGTGAATGGGGCTTAATGAAGATTGAGGGCGTCAACGCGACAGGTGCTTTTGTAAATTGGGGCATCAAAGAGAAGGATTTACTTATTCCTTTTAGTGAGCAACGCACTCGCTTCTCTGCGGGACAAACTATTCTTGTCTATGTTTATACTGACAAAGCGTCAGGCCGCATTGTTGGTACGACTAAGTTCAACAAATGGTTAGACAAAACTCCGGCGAACTATGAAGTTAACGAACAAGTTGATTTGATCATCGCAGAGCGCAGTCAACTTGGCTACAAAGCGATTGTTAACGGAAAGCATTGGGGCATGATTTTCCCATCAGATGTGTTTGGTAAGCTTTACATCGGTAAGAAACTGAAAGGCTTTATTAAGCAAATTCGGGAAGATGGCAAAATCGATCTCGCGCTACAAAAAGTCGGCGTGGCAAAAATGGACGATCTTTCTAGCAAGATTCTTGATCTGTTAGAGAAGAAAGGCGGCTTTTTACCTTTGAACGATAAGTCTTCTCCTGAAGCGATTTTTGATGCTTTCCGTACAAGTAAAGGTACTTACAAAAAGACCATTGGTGGATTGTACAAGCAGGGCAAGATTGTTATCGAGAAAGACGGTATTCGTCTGGCGTAGCCCAAACTCACGTATAGCGGATCTGCAGCCAAAAAAACGGCCCAAACTTTTCCTTTTTTTGGGCCTAGGGGAAACGGCTCCGCAGAGCCTGCGCTAAACTTTTTCCAACAATAATTTTGTTGGTGAACATAGAGAGAAATGCCATATCAAAGCATTACTTTGATACAACTAGTTTAGTACAGCGTATCCGGATCGCTAGCGAGCCCAGTTGCTTTCATACTTACGAATTAAAAAGCCATCGCAAATACGATGGCTTTTCATTTATTTATGATTCGTTACTTCTTTAAAATAAGTTCTTATCTCGTACTAATTCGCGAGGAAGACCATTCTTTATTCTGTTGCTTACCCACTTTCCAAGGCCAATGACTGCGCCTTGATAGGTGACAAGTACTTCGCCTTTACCTGTTTTCATTCCCTCAGGAATCGTTTGTGGGCGAACATCACGCCCCATGTACCATTCGCGCGCTTCTTCAATGGTTAGCTCGATGGCGTTTGCCTCAGAGCCCGTCGCTAATGCCGTTGCCACCTGATGCTGCCAACGGTAGCCATTTTTATGGGCTTCCGCGATCTTTATACCCATCCGGGAGAAGCGTAATTCGCCGATCATTGGCTCTAAAGCATTAGGGAACAACCAGACATCTTTATCGCGAAGCCATACAGAACTGTCATTCGGAAGTTCAATACCTAACGCACTTTGCAGCTGTTGGGCAATTTCAACCGATTCTTTTTTCGATGCTTTGGTAAACGGGAACTTGCCCATGCGCTTTTTGACCTTTGGTGGTTCAACAGCTGCCAGTTTACGAATTCTTGCGACAAAGAATCCTTCGCAGTCGTAGACCTGTGGAAAAATATGCAAAAAACCTTCTTCAGTCAGGGCTGCATTTGCATCTTCAAACAAGTTTTCAAGGCTTTCAAACTCAACGGCATCACCAAAGGTTTCTTTCAAGTGATGACAAACTTGTTGGTTTTCTTCGGTACTGAGTGTGCACGTTGAGTAAACCATCACACCACCGGGCTTTAGTGCATGGAAGGCGCTTTCAATAAGATCTTTCTGTGTGTCAGCGATGTCGAGCACGGAAGCTTGCGTCCAGTTTTTCATTGCATCTTCGTCTTTGCGAACGGTGCCTTCGCCGGAGCAGGGCGCGTCGAGCAGAACCGCATCAAATTGTTCTGGTAGCCAACCACCAAAAACGCGCCCATCGAAGTTACTTAGTGTGGCGTTACGTACACCACAACGTTCCACGTTGGCATGCAGCACTTTTACACGACTTGCGGCGTATTCATTGGCCACGAGAACGCCTTCATTGTTCATTAAAGCGGCGATTTGAGTGGTCTTTGATCCTGGTGCAGCTGCTGTATCTAACACGGCATCGTACGATTCGTCATTCATAAACAGCGCAGATACTGGCATCATTGAACTGGCTTCTTGAATGTAGAATAAGCCTGACATGTGCTCTGCGGTGTTGCCTAATGGTACAACTGACTCGTCCGCTTCAATCCAAAACCCTGTGTCACACCAAGGCACAGGGGAAAGCTTCCAGCCTTTTGCGTCTGCACGTTCTAGAAACGATTCAACGCTGATCTTCAACGTATTAATACGAATACTTTTGCGCAGTGGCTTTTGGCACGATGCGATAAAGTCTTCCATGTTGAGGTTAGCAGGAAGGATAGTTTGGATTTTTTCCAGAAACGCGTCTGGGATGTAAACATTAGGATGCAATGTGGGATCTCGTTTGCAGAATTTGTGGCAAATAATATACGAAAGCGAAGCAGAAACGAATAGTGACAAGGGCCGAGCAATAAAAAAGAGCAGCGATTGCTGCTCTTTTAAGGTACTCAAACTTCAATTGTATGTGAATTGAGCTTTATTCTACGGCTTAGGAATCGCAGTACGCCATTGAGTCCAACCTTCTTCAGCTTGTGGATACAAAAAGAAAGATTGCCCACTTTTTGCCGCTGGTGGAATAGCCGATTGCTCTGGCGTTGAAAACGCAATTCCTCCGCGAACTAAACTATCAAATGTGCCCGCTTTGATGTTCGCACCAGTAATTCCGATGGAGACATCTACTCCTGAAACATTCCAAAACACACTGTTTTGACGAACGAGGTAAGCATATTCAGGCTGTATCTTGATGGTCGTGACGACGCGATCGGCAAATTCTCCTAGGCTCACGTCGGTTACTTGGCCGACTTCCATCTGGCGGTAAAGAATAGGCGTTCCGACTTGTACTGAGCCTCGTTGTTCACTTTGTAAAGTAAACATCATGCCCTGAACATGTTCTGAACCGTTTTCCAACTGAAAATCAAATTTAGCTTTACCTTTACCAGGCTCAACACTGATGGATTTCGACACCAATGCGCCAAGGTTTTTCACGCCTCCTAAGCCAATCTCTGGCTCAGTTAGCCAAAAATGTGAGCCTTCAACCGCAATGTTTTCTACGTATTCAGGTAGGATTCTTGCGGTAATTTCAACCATATTGCGACGAAAATTCGGTACAACCAGTGTGATTTCACCAACTTTGACGCCTTGATACTCTATCGGCATTCCTTTGGCAATTTCTTGTGAGCCGTCTGTTTCTAACGCAATAACGCGTCCAAATTTGCGTGCGGTTTTTTGATCTGTATATAACTTCCAGTTGTCTCCAATTTTGTTTTCAACGCCAGGAACAGAGTCAAAAGCGATGCCACCTTCGATTAATGATTTTAAAGGGTGAGCTTTCACACTCACGCCAGCTAGCGATGCATCTATCTCGATCCCTGAACGGTTCCAAAAGACGGTTTGCGGTGTTACGAGGTAAGCAAAGCGGTTTTCGATGGTTGCTTTAATTAACACACCGCCATCAACCAATTGGAAATCGGATATGTTACCAACAGGAAGATTACGATAGAGCAGAGGGCTGCCTTTGGAAATCGGCGGCAATTCAGAAGCAAACAGTGTGAGTGCTCTAGAGCCACTTTGGTTGTACTGTGCTAGTTCTGCCAATGATTCGTTTTGGAACAGTTGGTACTCTTTTTGAATATCTTGCTTACCTTCGCTTACAAAGCTAATGGACCCAGTTAACAACTGTTTTGCCGGAGGAACGGTAACGCTGAGGCCCGATTCCGTTAACTCTGCAGAGGCACTTCCGGTTACATAAAAACGGTTGTTTGATTTGATCAGGTGTTTGTATTCATGATCAATCAATACGTCCATAAATACTTCATGTTGCGATTTTTTACCTTCTTCAACTAAGCCTACGTTGATAATTGAACCGACCACGATGCCTTTGTAAAGCACGTTGGCACCGCTATCTAGGCCAAACGAGTTGTCAGACACTAAACGAATAGCGATGGACTTTTCTTGCTGTTGGTTAAAAACGTTTTTACGAATGGCAGTAAAGCGGCGAGAGCGATCACCGGCACCTGGCACAATGGTTAAGAAGTTTCCTCTCACGAGATTGGCAATGTTTTCAACACCAGAGAGGGACACTTTTGCTTCTTCTAAGACGAATCGGGTACCTGTCGTCAGCATGTCACTGAAAGCTGGTTGAATTGCCGCTGACGCTAATATCACTTCTCGCCCTTCGGATAGGCTTAAGTCTGTAACTTGGCCAATCTCGATTCCGCGATACATAATGGGTGCGCCTTCGCCACTGATTTTACTGTCATCAGGGAGGACGATTTTAACAGCGATACCTCGACCTGCAGTTTTCAAATCTTTATACAGACGGAATTCAGTATTCTCTTCTACAGGCTCACCGTCATCCGGAGAATCGACGGCGATCGCGCCTCCGAGTAGAGCACTCATGCTTTCTAGCCTTACATCGACGCCTTCAAAACCGATGCTGGCACCGATTCCACTTACGTTCCAGAACCGACTGCGGTTGTTAATGATATGTCGGTATTGATCCTGAATGTTGGCTTGAATCGTGATAGATTTTGCGTCTTCATCCAACTGGTAGCTGTAGACTTCACCGATTGGAATTTTCTTATAAACAATTTGAGATCCAATCGACACACCACCTAAATCGCGGCTTTTGAGTTTAATGTTCAAACCTTGTGAAACGCGCAAATCTGTTGGTGCAGAGTCTAACGCATGGAACGTTGTTTCAAACTCTTGACCATCTCCAGGTTGAATCGAGATGTAATTACCCGACACGAGCGCATCGAGCCCAGAAACTCCCGTTAGGCTTGCTGTTGGTTTTACCAGCCAAAAGCGAGTTTTATCGTTCAGCAATTTTGCCGCTTCAGGGTAGATATCGGCATCAACATAAATACTGCCGAGATCTTCAGTGAGGTTAATGTCTCTCACCATACCGACTTCTAGCCCTTGGTAACGGATAGTGGTTCGCCCGGCGACCAAGCCAGCAGCGTCAGAAAAATAGATTTGCACCCGTTGTCCGGCATCGTGTATCGACTTCACCACAAGCCAGCCAGCTAAGACCGTGGTCAAAATTGGCAAAAGCCAAAGAGGAGATATGCCTTTGCTCCGCTTTACATCTGGTACGTATGACGTTTGAGAACTGTTCTGATCACTCATTCATTGACTCTTTTTCTGATTGTGTTGGGCCTGTTTGGTCCCAGATTAGCCTTGGATCAATACTTTCCGCTGCAAGCATGGTCAATACCACGACAACACCAAAGGCCACGGCGCCATATCCTGGTGTGAAATCAAGTATCTGACCACGATCGACTAAGGTCATCATGATAGAAATAACAAACAAGTCCATCACAGACCATTTACCGATCCATTTAACAACAAAGTAAACCATCATTCGTTGTCTCTTAAACACCGAACGTTTGAATTGAATGCAAAGCATGATGTAGGCAAGGCCAAGTATTTTTACAACTGGCACAACAATACTGGCCACAAAAATGATCACTGCGATGCTATACATACCGCTTTTTACCAACCCAGCTACGCCTGAGAAAATAGTATCTTCCAAACGTTTGCCATTGGTCAGCAAGATGGAAATAGGAATCAAGTTGGCTGGGAAAATCGCTATCGTTGCCGCAATGAGGTAAGCCCACGTCTTCTGAATGGAGTTGGGCTTGCGATGATATAACTCGTGGTGACAACGCCGACAATGGTCACCTTCAGGTTGAGACAGGTGGCACTCATGGCAATGCACGTCTTTGTGTTCAAAGGAATAAAGGCTTTCTGGTTTCCAGGCTTCCCAGTAACGACGCACGCTGATTCTTGAAACTAACAAAACGGTAAATATCTGCAAAAGAACCAGACCAATTAACCCTGGGCCTACAAAAATGTCGGAATAATCTTGGAGTTTGAAGCAGGAAATGGCGATGCTAACTAAGAACACATCCAGCATTACCCAATGTTTCAAATGTTGAATTAGCCACAGTGAAACACGAAGCCCTCGAAACCACCGTTGATGCAGCGAGATATGTGCCGTAACCACTGAAACACAAACCGTCAGCGGCGCTAGAGAGCTACAAAATAGAATAAGCAGTGAAAGAAGAACAAAGCCTTCTTCCATCAATGTGATCATCCCTGAAGGTAGGGTTGCCGGAATCATCACACCAAAGAGTCGGATACTAATAAAGTTAAAAAAGTGTGATGGAATAAATAGCAGAATACAGGTTATCGCGACGGCTAGATTACCTGAGAGGCTAGGGCTACCGCCTCGATACAACTGTGTGCCACAACGAGGACAGTGTGCATTTTTTCCATTGGGTAAGTCGACGATATCGACAGGCAATTCGCAACCTTGGCACAAGCGCACATTATTTGGCTGCATGGAGTGCTTAGACAGAGAGGTCATAACGACCTCTCTAACTTGAACGATTTAAGCGTGGGACTGTATGCCCCCATATAAGGTTTGATATAAGCCTTCTTGCTCAACTAACTCACCATGAGTACCTGTTTGCGTCACTTTTCCATCTTCAAGCACGTAGATCAAATCGGCTTGTTTTACGGCTGATAGACGGTGCGCAACGATTAATGTTGTTCTACCACGTAAGAATTCAGTCAATGCTTTGTGCAATGCCGCTTCAGTAGCGGTATCAAGCGCAGACGTGGCTTCGTCTAAAATAACAAATTGAGGATTACTCAGCACCATTCTTGCGATGGCAAGGCGTTGTCGTTGACCACCTGACAAACGAATGCCGTTACGGCCGACTTGAGTATCCAAACCGTGGTTCAGTTGAGAAATAACATCTTGCAGCTGGGCTACTTCAAGAGCTCGCCAAAGTGACATTTCGTCAAAATTCCCACCGAGTGTTAGATTATGCCTCAAGGTGTCGTTAAATAGTATAGGTTGCTGTAATACCACGGCAATTTTGTCGCGAATTACTTCAAAACCAATATCTTCTGTTAATTCATCATTAAAGCGAATGCTACCGGAGTTTTGACGATAAACCCCAATAAGTAGTTGTATTAAGGTCGACTTACCGCCTCCGCTCGCACCAACTAACGCCACTTTCTTTCCTGCCGGTATATGTAAAGAAAGGTTATCTAGGACTTTGTTTTCATTATTATAAGAGAAGTCTACGTTTTCTACTTTAACATCGACTTCTCTGTCTTCTTTGAAAGGATTTACCTTAGGTACTGGTCTTTGTTCTTCTTCTAATACTAATAAGTCGTTGATGCGTTTTAACGCAGCTTTCGCGCTGTACCAAGAAAACTGAATGCCGAGCAGCTCTTGAACAGGAGACAACATAAACCATAGGTAACCAAAAACAGCAAAGATTTGACCAATAGTGAGGTCACTAAACATGACCATCAGCATGGCGACGGCTCTGAATAACTCAAAACCGATTAAGAAGAGTAGGAAAGAGACGCGACCTGCCGCCTCTGATTGCCACGCATACTTGTCTGCATCCACACGAACTTGGTTCGCACTGTCTTTGAGTTGTTGGAGAAATTCTCGCTCCTTATTGGCTGCGCGCAGCTGGTAAATGCCATCTAATGTTTCAACTAAACGATTTTGGAAAATTTCAAAAGAATGATTTTCCTTCCGTTTCAGATGTTTAACCATACTTCCTAGTTTACGTGAGAAGTAAATGACAATAGGGTTAACTAGCAGAATAAATAGACCAAGTCGCCAGTCGAGCCAAAGCAGAACGATGGCAGTACCAATGACCGTTAAAAAACTGATAACGAATTTTGCTAACGTAGAACCAATAAATTTATCGATGGTCTCAATGTCAGTGATAAGGTGGGCGTTGATGCCTCCGCTGCCTTTGGTTTCGTATTGGCGGATGCTGATACGACCAAGCTTATCGATCATTTTACTGCGCATCTCAAACGTGATCGTTTTAGAAACAAGTGTAAATTGTCGGCTTTGAAGGATATTTAACCCCTGACTTGCAGCTCGCATCAGGACGACCAAGAAAAGGGTGAAAAATATATAACCCGTCGGAGTGTGCCACGCTTCAGGGAGAATGGCATTCATAGCAGCTAAGCCTTTTGCTGGTTGGTCCAATAAAACCTCATCAACCATCAACGGCATGAGAAGGGGGATTGGAACACTAATCAAGGTTGCAAGCACCGCTATCAAGTTCGCTATGATCAGCTTGGACTTGTGCTTTTTTACTTGTGTTATCAACCAAGAACGGCTAATAGTGTCATTTTTCAGAAGCATTGTAATTGAGAATAAGTCCTATTATAAAGTAGGGCTGCATTTTAGCGCCATACAGTGAGAATGGAAGCTTTTATAGTAAGTAGGAAGTTAATATGAACATAGAACAATACCATAGACTAACCAAACAAGCCGTTGCTCTAATTGAGTCTGAGCCAGACTTTATTGCTAACCTAGCAAACTTGAGCTCACTGCTTTTCATGGAATTGGACGATCTTAACTGGGCTGGCTTTTACCTAGCAAAAGGTGAAGAGCTCGTTCTTGGTCCGTTCCAAGGAAAACCAGCTTGTGTCCGCATTCCTATGGGTCGCGGTGTCTGTGGTACTGCTGCAAAAACTAACACCATACAAAGAGTATACGACGTTCATGAATTTGAGGGACATATAGCGTGCGATGCAGCGAGCAATTCAGAAATTGTGATTCCATTTTCTATTAATGGAAAGGTGGTTGGTGTCCTTGATATTGACAGCCCAAGTATTGGTCGATTCAATGAAACAGACGAAGAAGGTCTCACTCATTTCATGGCTGAAGTAGAAAAGCTGCTTAATTCACACGCGAACGACGCATAAATTAGCCTTCGAGTGTGGTTTTTCCTTGGCATGTCACTATAATACGAGAATATTTTTTCTTAATGCTCGCGGAAATCCGCTCAAATCAGGACCCCTCATGACTGAAAAGTTAAAAAACAGCAAAGAAGTTATTGCATATATTGCTGAATGTTTCCCTAAGTGCTTTACTTTAGAAGGTGAAGCAAAACCTCTGAAAATTGGTATTTTTCAAGATCTTGCGGAACGTCTAAGTGAAGACGAAAAAGTAAGCAAAACACAGCTTCGTGCAGCGTTAAGACAGTACACTTCATCATGGCGTTACCTACATGGTGTAAAACCAGGTGCAGTACGTGTGGACCTAGACGGCAACCCTTGTGGTGAGCTAGAAGAAGAGCACGTTGAACACGCGAAAGCGACACTTGCAGAAAGCAAGGCGAAAGTTCAAGCTCGTCGTAAAGAACAAGCACAAAAAGCTCGTGAAGAGGGTAAGGCGAAAGCGAAACCAGCGGCTAAAAAGCCTCAACAGCCTCGTCGTACTAACAAACCAAAAGTACAAAAAACAACTAAGCCTGTAGAAACGCGCGCTCTAAATGCTGACGAAATCACAGTAGGTAACGCAGTTAACGTGAACATGGGCAAAGGAAACATGGCAGCGACCATTGTTGAGATCAATAAGGATGATGTACGTGTTCAACTTGCTAACGGCCTACAAATGGTTGTGAAAGCGGAGCACTTGCGCGCATAAAGGAGATACTCCTACGCATGAATTGCCGTTCAAAAGTGACACTGATTGCTGCTAGCTTATGGCTAGCAGCATCAGCTCAGGCTCTCGAAGCCAAACTACATAAAGATGACTTGCCGGTTCTCGCTCCTGAAGTTCAGCACGAAACAGCTAGCAAACGAGTCACCTCTCGATTTACCCGTTCTCATTATAAGCATTTCAGCCTCAATGATGATTTCTCCAAAGCGATCTTTGAACGCTATGTAGAATTGCTTGATTATAATAGAAATATTTTTACTCAAGCGGAGATCGACTCTTTTAAAGACTGGTCAATTGAGCTTGATGATCAGCTAAAAGCTGGTAACAACCAAATTGCTTTTGATGTTTATAACCTCTCAATGCAAAAGCGTTTTGAGCGCTTTGCTTATGCGTTAACGCTACTCGACGAAGAGATCAAGTTTGATACTGACGACGAGATAGAGTTAGACCGTTCTGAAGCTGCATGGCCAAAAGACGAAGCGGAGCTCAACGAGTTATGGCGTAAGCGCGTGAAATATGACGCGTTAAATCTGAAACTGACTGGCAAAGAATGGCCAGAGATTAAAGAGGTTTTAGAGAAGCGTTATAACAACGCGATGAAGCGGATCACACAGACTAATAACGAAGATGCATTTCAGTTATATATGAATGCCTTCGCCCGACAAGTCGACCCTCATACTAGCTATCTTTCTCCACGTAATGCTGAGCAATTCCAATCGGAAATGAACCTTTCTCTGGAAGGCATTGGTGCCGTTCTGCAAATGACTGACGATTACACAGTAATTCGTTCACTTGTTGTTGGCGGCCCAGCATCGAAGAGCAAGCAACTTGGCGAAGGGGATCGAATCATCGGTGTTGGACAAGACGGTGAAGAGATTGTCGACGTGATCGGTTGGCGTCTGGATGATGTAGTTCAATTAATCAAAGGCCCAAAAGGCACAAAGGTTAATCTACAGATCTTGCCAGAAGGTAACGATGCGAAGAGTTACATTGTCACAATTGTTCGTGACAAAGTTCGCCTAGAAGATCGCGCAGTTAAGTCGGAGATCATCGAAAAAGATGGTAAGAAGATTGGTATTTTAGAAGTGCCAAGTTTCTACGTCGGTTTGTCGAAAGATACCGATAAACTGCTTGCTGAGTTAAAAACCAAAAACGTTGACGGCGTAATCGTTGATCTACGTAACAACGGTGGTGGTGCATTAACGGAAGCGACAGCATTAACAGGGTTATTCATTAAAGAAGGTCCTGTTGTTCAAGTTCGTGACAGCTATGGTCGTATTAAGGTGAACGCCGATACTGACGGAAAAGTGAGCTACGATGGTCCGCTGACGGTGTTGATTAACCGCTACAGTGCTTCAGCGTCTGAAATTTTTGCAGCAGCAATGCAAGATTATAATCGTGCAATTATTTTAGGTGAAAATTCTTTCGGTAAAGGTACGGTTCAACAGCATCGTTCACTGAATCATATCTACGATCTTTTCGATAAAGAGCTAGGCTACGTTCAGTACACGATTCAGAAGTTCTACCGTATTGACGGTGGAAGTACGCAAAATCGTGGTGTTGCACCCGATATTTCGTACCCAACACCAATTGAAGCTTCTGAAACGGGTGAAAGTGTAGAAGACAATGCACTACCTTGGGATCAGATTGATAAAGCAAAATATCAAACCTTCCCAAGCAACGAAGCACTAGTTGAAAAACTCACCGCTCTTCATAACAAGCGTATTTCTGATGAGATGGAATTCCGTTTCATCAATGAAGACATAGAGAAGTATCGTAAAGAAAAAGACGATAATATGTTGTCTTTGAACGAGAAAGTTCGCAAGGCTGAATCGGATAAAGCGGAAGCACTTCGTTTGCAACGCATCAATGAGCGTCAAGCTGCTTTAGGTAAGGAAGCATTCAAAACATTGGATGATATACCTAAAGATTATGAAGCGCCTGATGTTTATTTAGATGAGTCTGTCGCGATTATGGTTGATCTACTCAAGCAGAAAAATCAGTCATAATAACTGGCAATTCAAAGTAAAAAGAGTGAGTCTTTCAGGCTCACTCTTTTTTTATGTCTTTTCATCTTTGTTTGTATTGAGTATCAAGTAAGATATTCGCTTATTTTTTCCCAATAATTTACGTGATCTACATCTAAAATTTCGCGAAAGTGAGGACTACTGCCTAAGCTAAAAGAAAACGATAAGGATGCCGATATGAAATGGTTCTTTATTTTACTTAGCTTTTGCTGCTTTAGTGTGTTTAGCGGAGAAAACACCAGAGAAGATGAATTAAGTCACTTTGACACGCCGTTTCTCATCGGAGACTGGTATTTAATGAACCCAAACCCCGAAGAGTCGGCTGAAAATTTTCGTGCGATAAAACTGTCACTGGGTTCCGACTACAGCTTTTCTATTGATATTCAAAAGAAAGATTATTCTGTCGATCATTGGGAAGGATTGTATAACGCCAATGAAGACACCATCGTTCTTGGCTTAAACACAGATGAGCCTCAAATTTATGCCTATCGCAATAATCACAATACGCTTGATCTTAATGGTGTGACTTTTATTAAAGGGTTGTCTAACTCGCTAGCGGGCATATGGTCTAGCTCTTATGTATCCGGAGATGGCCTTGTGGCAAACAACATCAACCATATGGATCTGATACTTCAACCTGACTTTGTGTTTATGTTTCGGGTATCCAACGAAGAAGGAGATGAGTCAATCAAGCAAGGTGTTTTCTACACAGAAGATGAATATTTAGTCTTGCTCTATGAAAATGGCGAGCACGGGACCACCTATAAGCTCAACAAAAATGAATTAACGATTGAAGATTCAAATGGCGATATGTACGCGGTACTTAATCGGGTAACGCCTTGATAGCTTATCTTGCTACGACAAATTACGCGAGCATACGGTAAATTGTCAATGTTGTTTAAATGTTAATCAAAAAACGGAGCTAGAGCACTAAAAGCTCCGTTTTTTGATGGAAAGACTTGTATTCTGATACCACAACCCCTACAAATAGCTTATATAGTGATACCAGAACTGCATTTTTGATCATGCAGTCTGGTATTTTTGTTGTTCGACATACAAGGATTTATGCTCATGTCCCAAGCTCCCCAGGCCAAATATCGTAAAGATTATCAAGAGCCATCTCACGCGATTACCGATATCGATCTTACGTTTGATCTTTATGACAATGACACCATCGTTACGGCGATATCAAAGGTTGCTCAAAAAGGCGATACAACAACGCTAGAACTCGATGGCGAGGGGCTTGAGCTGCGCGCTGTAAAAGTAAACGGTGAGGATTGGGCTCATCACGAAGTGAAAGAATCATCGCTTGTACTGACCGATCTTCCATCCGAGTTTGAACTTGAAATCGTCACCAAAATTGATCCTGAAGCGAATACAGCACTCGAAGGTTTGTACAAATCAGGCGGCGCATTTTGTACTCAGTGTGAGGCCGAGGGCTTCCGTCGTATTACTTATTACTTAGATCGTCCTGATGTTCTGGCAAAATACACGACAAAAGTGATCGCAGATAAATCCGCTTATCCATATTTGCTGAGCAATGGTAACCGAATTGCAGAAGGCGATGCAGAGAACGGTCGTCATTGGGTTCAATGGCAGGACCCGCATCCAAAGCCAGCTTACTTGTTTGCTCTTGTCGCAGGGGACTTTGACGTACTGCGTGACAAATACACAACGATGTCAGGTCGCAGTGTTGATTTAGAAATCTTTGTTGATAAAGGTAACTTAGATCGTGCAGGCCATGCGATGACATCGCTGATCAACTCGATGAAGTGGGATGAAGAACGCTTTGGCCTTGAATACGATCTGGATATTTACATGATCGTTGCCGTTGATTTCTTCAATATGGGCGCAATGGAAAACAAAGGCCTAAACATCTTTAACTCAAAGTATGTTTTGGCGAATGACCAAACGGCGACGGATCGTGACTACTTAGGTATCGAAGCTGTAATCGGTCATGAGTACTTCCACAACTGGACTGGCAACCGTGTCACTTGTCGTGACTGGTTCCAACTAAGTCTAAAAGAAGGCTTAACCGTATTCCGTGACCAAGAATTTTCTTCTGACTTAGGCTCTCGTGCAGATAACCGCATCGATAACGTACGTATCATCCGTGGCCCTCAGTTTGCAGAAGATGCAAGCCCAATGTCTCACCCGATTCGTCCTGACAAAGTCATTGAGATGAATAACTTCTACACGCTAACAGTGTATGAAAAGGGCAGCGAAGTTATTCGCATGTACCATACACTCCTTGGCGAAGAGGGCTTCCAAAAAGGGATGAAACTTTACTTTGAACGTCACGATGGTACTGCTGCGACATGCGAAGACTTTGTTTCTGCAATGGAAGATGCCACCGGTGTCGATTTAAAACAATTCCGTCTATGGTACAGCCAGTCTGGTACACCGACGCTGCGCGTAAATAGCGAATACAATGCCAATGCAAAAACTTACGCACTAACGGTAGAGCAATTTACGGAGCCAACGCAAGACCAGGCTGAGAAGCAAGCGCTGCACATTCCGTTTGATATCGAGCTGTACGATTCGAAAGGTCACGTTATCCCGTTGATGATTAACGGTGAATCTGTTCATAACGTATTAGATATTAAACAAGATAAGCAAACGTTCGTATTCGAGAATGTCGAAGAACAACCAGTGCCATCTTTGTTGCGTGAATTTTCGGCACCAGTAAAACTAGAATACGACTACAGTGATGATGAATTAGTCTTCTTGATGAAGCACGCGACGAATGACTTCGCTCGTTGGGATGCAAGCCAAATGCTATTGGCTAAGTACATTCGTCAGAACGTGAAAAACGTTCAAGCCGGACAAGACGTGTCGCTTTCTGAAGGCGTGATAGATGCGTTCCGTGGTGTGCTATTGGATGAGACGCTTGAGCCAGCTTTCATTGCTCAAGTTTTCTCTTTGCCTTCAATTAATGAGATTACTGGCTGGTACCAGCAAATTGACATTGATGCCGTAGACAAAGTGCTAAACAGCATTACAGTGTCACTTTCTCAAGAGTTAGAAGATGAGCTAAGTGCAACTTATCATACACTGAAGCAAACAGAGTACACGATCGATCATGCTGCGATTGGCAAGCGTGCATTACGTAACCGTTGTCTGCAATACCTAGCACATACGGAAAAAGGTAATGATTTAGTGAAAGCACAATACGCATCTGCAAATAACATGACAGATACGATTGCAGCGATGAGTGCGGCAAATAGTGCTCAGCTTGAGTGTCGTGAAGTTCTTATGGCAGATTATAGCGATAAATGGAAGCACGATGGTTTGGTTATGGATAAGTGGTTTGCACTTCAAGGTAGCAATCCTGCAGAGGATGCTCTTGAAAAAGTAAAAGCAACCATGAACCACGAAGCATTTAGCTTGAAAAATCCGAACCGTACGCGCAGTTTGATTGGCTCGTTCTTAAGTGCTAACCCTGTGCGTTTCCATGATAAATCCGGTGCAGGTTACCAATTTGCAGGAGAAATCCTTCGCCAACTTAATGATTCGAACCCACAAGTCGCATCTAGAATGATTGATCCTTTGCTTAAGTTCCGTAAATACGATGAAGGTCGCCAAGCTTTGATCAAAGCAGAACTTGAAAAGCTTAAAGCAATGGATAATCTTGCTAAAGACTTATTCGAAAAAGTGACTAAAGCACTAGACGAATAGTAAACAACACAATAGGGTGGTCATTAAGGCCACCTTATTGTTTATGTCACTTAGTTTTTACTTCATGAACTATTACTACTTCAACCTCAACATTTCATATCAAACGTTTTTATCCCATTATTCTGGCGCGGCAAGTGTTGTTCAAGTCGTCACACATAACGGTTTACGTTTGCAGTTGCCCGCCGCACGATTCAGACCATTTCTTAGTCAATTAGGCATTAAAGGCCAGTTTAGACTAACAACTGACCAAAATAATAAGTTTCTTAAGTTAGAAACTCTGTGATGTATTGTATTTGCAGAGAGTTAAATAGGAATCTTAGTCACAGAATCGGACATTTCACCTCTTACCACCACGATTAGTTGTTAAACATTTGTAATTATGCTTTTACAATGGGCACATGCATTACCTATGCTTAGTTTCTAAGGTAACAACCTAGCTACTAAGTCCCCCTACAAAACAACAATTCTAATGTGGAGTGTGAATATGACCGCGCGTGAAAATGTAGTGCCGGTTCTGCTTGAAAAAGTTTACCAACTGATTCAAGACAAACTCGAGCTTTCTCACCAAACGCTTGTAACTAAACTTGCTCAACACTTATTCAGTAACATTGCTGATGATGACCTGATTCAGCGAAACGAATCCGATCTTTATGGTGCTGTCGTCAGCCTTTGGCACCATATCAATGAAAAAAAACCAGAAGAGATTTCGGTACGAGTATTTAACCCGACCGTAAGTCGTCAAGGCTGGCAATCCACACACACAATCGTAGAAATTGTTGTTCCAGATAGTCCATTCTTAGTGGACTCAGTCAAAATGGCTTTAGCGCGTTTGGACCTTGTTTGCCACCTAATGTTAAACAACCCAACACAGATACAGCGTGATAAAAAAGGCCAAGTTACCGACGTAAACGGTGAGGGTGGTGTTCTTCAATCACTGTTCCATATCGAGGTAGACCGCCTTACTAGTAAAGAAGAGATGCAAGCGCTTAAAGAAGAGCTGTTAAAAATTCTATCTGACACTCGTTTAGTCGTTGATGACTGGAAGCAAATGGTTGATAAGCTTAAGCTTGTGACTGATGAACTTGAGAAAAATAAAGATCGTGTTTCTATCCAAACGGATCGTATGGACGAAACGATCGCATTTCTTCGTTGGCTAGAAGATCATAATTTTACCTTTATGGGTTACAAAGATTATGACTTAGAAGAAGTCAATGGTGATACCGAGCTTGTTCCTGCTAAAGAAAAAGGACTTGGTCTATTTGCTGATGACAAGCGCGTGCGTAGCGTCAAGCTATCTGAGCTTTCAGATTCTGCGCGGTTAGAAGCGAAAAAGCCATACGCTCTGATTATCACAAAAGGTAACAAAGCATCTCGTATTCACCGACCAGCATATACTGATTACATCGGTGTTAAGAAGTTTGATGAAAACGGTAAAGTAATAGGTGAGCATCGCTTTACTGGTTTATATACCTCTGCCGTGTACAACCAAGCGGTACAAAGCATCCCTCTGATCCGTGAAAAAGTAGACCGTATCCTTGAAGCGAGCGGATACCGTCACGGATCGTATTCATACAAAGCATTGCACAATATCTTAGAAAACTACCCACGCGATGAACTACTCCAAGCAAATGAAGAAGAGTTGCTTGAGGTGGGTATGGGTGTTGTACAAATGCAAGATCGTGACCTACTGCGTTTATTTGTTCGTAAGGACCCATTTGGTCGTTTCTTTAGCTGCATGGTTTATGTCACTAAAGATCGTTACAACACAGAGTTACGTCGTCAAACTCAACGCATTCTTAAGCAGTACTTCGGTTGCGAGCAAGAAGTTGAATTTACAACGTTCTTCTCAGAAAGCCCACTAGCGAGAACACATTACATTGTTCGTGTAGACAATAACAACATTGACGTAGACGTGAAAAAGATCGAGCAAAACCTAATGGAAGTTTCTACCTCTTGGGATGACAGACTAAAAGAATCCATCATTGCTAACTTTGGTGAAAGCAAAGGCCTTCCTCTTTCAAAAGAATACATGAGTGCGTTCCCTCGCTCATACAAAGAGGACATGATGCCAGGTTCTGCGGTTGCAGATATTGAACGCTTAGAAGCGTTAAGTGATGATAATAAACTTGGCATGTTGTTCTACCGACCTCAAGAAGAGGGGGCGGATTCAAAAGCTGTTCGCTTGAAATTATACCATCGCGATGAGCCAATCCATCTTTCTGACGTAATGCCAATGCTTGAAAACCTTGGCTTGCGAGTGATCGGTGAATCACCGTATGAGATCGAGAAAAATAACGGACAGACATTCTGGATCCTTGATTTCTCTATGCTGCATAAGAGCGAGAAAACGGTTGATCTTCGTGAGGCTCGTGATCGTTTCCAACAAGCATTTGCCGCAATTTGGGCGGGCAACCTTGAAAGTGATGGTTTTAACCGATTGGTACTAGGTGCGTCGCTATCTGGGCGTGAGATTTCCATTCTTCGTGCTTATGCTCGATACATGCGCCAAGTCGGTTTCCCATTCAGTCAACAATACATCGAAGACACGCTAAGCCACTACCCAGACTTAGCAACAGGTCTAGTCAAGCTGTTCACCAAGCGATTCGATCCGAAAAACAAAGGCAGTGAAAAAGGCCAAAACGATCTGATTAAAAAGCTAACAGAGCAGTTGGATCGTGTAGAGAGCTTGGATGATGATCGTATTATTCGTCGTTACATCGACATGATCATGGCGACACTTCGTACTAACTACTATCAATTAGACGAAAGCAAGCAACCTAAGCCTTGGTTATCTTTGAAAATGAAACCGAGCGATATTCCAGAGATTCCGCAGCCTGTACCCGCGTTCGAGATCTTTGTGTACGCACCAGATATTGAAGGTGTTCACCTTCGTGGCGGAAAAGTGGCTCGTGGTGGTTTACGTTGGTCAGATCGTCAAGAAGATTTCCGTACAGAGATTCTTGGTCTCGTAAAAGCTCAGCAAGTTAAGAACACCGTTATCGTACCTGTGGGTGCAAAAGGCGGCTTTGTTTGTAAACGCCAGCCATCTCTCACAACCCGTGATGAGATCTTTGCTGAAGGCCAACGTTGTTACAAACGATTTATTCGTGCGCTACTTGATGTATCAGATAACATCATTGAAGGTGAAGTCGTGCCACCACAAAACGTTGTGCGCCATGACGAAGATGACCCATACCTAGTAGTGGCTGCAGATAAAGGCACAGCAACATTCTCAGATCTAGCGAACTCTGTTTCTGCAGAGTACAACTTCTGGTTAGGTGACGCATTTGCTTCAGGTGGTTCAAATGGTTACGACCACAAAGCGATGGGTATCACTGCAAAAGGTGGTTGGGAATCTGTTAAGCGTCACTTCCGTGAAATGGGCATCAACTGCCAGACCACTGACTTTACCGCAATCGGTGTAGGTGATATGGCAGGTGACGTGTTCGGTAACGGTATGCTGTTATCGAAGCATATTCGATTGCAAGCTGCCTTTAACCACATGCACATCTTTATTGATCCAAATCCAGATTCAGCCACCAGCTGGGAAGAGCGTAACCGCTTGTTTAATCTGCCAAGATCAAGCTGGGAAGATTACAATAAAGATTTGATCTCTCAAGGTGGTGGCATCTTCTCTCGTCGATCAAAATCGATCCAGTTGACACCAGAAATTCAGAAAATGTTAGGTACTAAGAAAGCATCTTTAGCGCCTAATGATCTGATTAAGATGATCTTGAAAATGAAAGTCGATCTGCTTTGGAATGGTGGTATCGGCACTTACGTTAAAGCCTCGACAGAAACTCATACGGATGTTGGTGACCGCGCTAACGACATGCTGCGCATTGACGGCCGTGACTTAAGAGCAAAAGTAGTTGGCGAAGGCGGTAACTTGGGTATGACTCAGCTTGGTCGTATTGAATACGCACTGACTGGCGGCCGAGTGAACACAGACTTCGTTGATAACGTGGGTGGCGTTGACTGTTCGGATAATGAAGTCAACATCAAGATCTTCCTTAATGGACTGGTTTCAAATGGCGATCTTACGGTTAAGCAACGTAACCAAATTCTAGAGTCTATGGAAGACGAAGTGGGTGAAATTGTATTAGATGATGCTTACCGTCAGTCGGAGTCGATCTCCGTGACTGAACAGCAAGGTGTTGGCATTGTTAAGGAACAAATTCGATTCATCCATACCATGGAAAAAGCAGGGTACTTGGATCGTGCTCTCGAATACATCCCTGATGATGAAACGCTAATCGAGCGTGAAAAACAGGGACTAGGTCTGACTCGCCCTGAGCTATCAGTGTTAGTTGCCTACGGTAAAATGGTACTTAAACAGCAACTTGTTACGGATGAAATCGCGAATGATGAATTCCATGCGAAACAGCTTGTTGAATATTTCCCAAGTGCGTTACGACGTAACTATAAAGATCAAATGGTTAATCACCCACTGCGAGCTGAAATTATCGCTACAGCATTGGCTAACCAGATGGTTAATGAAATGGGCTGTAATTTCGTCACTCGTTTGCAAGAAGAAACCGGTGCAAGTGTTGTCGATATTGCTAACGCATACAGTGCGGCTCGTGAAATTTTCGATCTAGAAGCAATTCTTAAGCAGACTCGTGAGCTCGATAATATCGCCACTGCTCAAGCTCAGTACGAAATCATGTTTTATGTTCGTCGAGCACTACGTCGAATTGCACGTTGGTTGCTTCGCAACCGCAGTGGTAAATGCACAGTTGGTGAGCTGATTGCTATCTACAAGCAAGATGTCAATGTTATCACTGAAACCTTAGACACTATGCTGGTTGAGTCTGAAGTAGAAGAACACAATGAACTTGCTCAAGGGTGGATTGAGAAAGGGGTAGAAGAGAAACTTGCACATCAAGTCGCTCGTTTATCCAGCTTACAATCTGCACTGGATATCTCATCAGTGGCGAGTGAAACAGGTAAAACGGTTGAGCAAGCATCGAAGCTCTACTTTAACTTAGGTGACCGTTTGTCGTTACACTGGTTCTTGAAGCAAATTAACAGCCAAGCCGTTGATAATAACTGGCAGGCACTGGCAAGAGCTGCATTCCGAGAAGATCTGGACTGGCAACAACGTCAACTTACGGCTCAGGTATTAAATTGCGGCTGTGCAACGGAAGAGCTAGACGTGATGAAAGCGTTAGAAGATTGGATGGAAACTAACGAGCAATCACTGCACCGTTGGGAAAGCATCTTGAATGAGTTCAAAGTTGGCTCTGTCCACGAATTTGCTAAGTTTTCTGTAGCACTTCGAGAATTAGTACTCTTGAATCTCAACTGTTCGTCGAAAGAGTAGATGAGCTAGTCAAATTGTAAGTAAAAGCCTCGTTATTTAGCGAGGCTTTTTTGTTGCTCATCGTTTCTACTATAGTGCGGATGAGTTACGGCGTAACGGCGTTGGGAAGTTAAAATAGGCTGAAATCGATTGCTTTAGGGTGGTTAGTTATAAATTTTATTGTTGAAATCTTACTCTAATTGTTTGTTTTATATTTGAAAATATTAGAAAGATATAGGTTTTTACTTAATACATTCATTTTCATTGAATTACGATGAAAAACAGTAAATAATATTGTCCCGTTTATACGGGGCTTTTTTCTTTCGGAGGCACAATGCTTTACCGTCTAGCCAGAACTGGCTTTTTCCAACTCGATGCCGAGAAGGCACACGATCTTGCAATCAAGAACTTCCAACGCTTTAACGGCACACCACTTGATCTCTTCTACCGCCAACAATTACCAACTCGTCCAGTTGAGTGTATGGGACTAACATTCCGTAACCCAGTAGGTCTTGCGGCTGGCTTAGATAAAAACGGTGAATGCATTGAAGCATTTGATGCCATGGGCTTTGGCTTTGTCGAAGTTGGCACAGTAACACCTCGTCCGCAACCAGGGAATGATAAACCACGCTTATTTCGCTTAGTCGAAGCTGAAGGTATCATCAATCGCATGGGCTTTAACAACCTAGGCGTTGATAATTTGGTCGAGAATGTAAAGCAAGCAAAATTCAGCTGTGTTCTCGGAATTAATATTGGTAAAAACAAAGACACACCAATTGAGAAAGGGGCAGAGGACTACCTGATTTGTATGGAGAAAGTGTATGAGTACGCAGGCTACATTGCGGTTAATATCTCATCACCAAACACTCCGGGTCTTCGTTCATTTCAATATGGTGAAGCGCTTGATGAACTACTTTCTGAATTAAAAGCGAAACAAGCGGAACTTTCAGAGAAATACAACAAATACGTCCCGCTAGCATTAAAAATTGCGCCTGATTTGAGTGACGAAGAAATCTGCCAAATCTGCGATTCTTTATTGAAAAACAATATAGATGGTGTGATCGCGACTAACACAACTCTGGATCGCACGATCGTAGAAGGAATGAAACACGCCAATGAGGCAGGTGGTTTAAGTGGTCGCCCTGTGCAATTACGCTCTACGGAAGTCGTACGTAAGCTTCATGAAGAGCTAGGAGACAAACTTCCAATTATCGGTGTTGGTGGTGTGGATTCCTATGTTGCAGCCAAAGAAAAGCTGATGGCAGGCGCTAAACTTGTTCAAGTCTACACTGGCTTTATTTACCACGGCCCAAGCCTAGTACGTGATATTGTTAAGAATCTTTAACATATACATCAAAAACCACTGAAAAATCAGTAGCTATTACATAAAAAAGAGGACTTTGTTTCCTCTTTTTTTTTATCCGTTCGTTTGTAAAATTTAAAAATCACGAGTAGGTAATTAAGCGTCTTACCTCTTTACCACTGATTTAACTAGTCAAGAGAGAACGGAATAATGCTTAAACCCAGCGACAAATGGAATTGGTATTTTGACGAGCAAAAAGCTTGCTTAATGCTGGATCTGGGGGAGGAAATGATTTTCCAAACCAATTTATCCCGAAAATTGTTGGTTAACTGTGCCTTCTCAAACAATGAATTTACCGTTGATGACGCCAGTGCATTCCAAACGTTTAATGAACGTATTCGATGCCTCGACATCGGCGAATACCGCCAAGCTGAGTTAACACTGTATTGTGTTGCAGCAAAGCGCTTTCATAAACCTGTACAGCCTAAAAGCTGGTTCTTTGACGCACAGTCCTCAGGTTACGAGCCTGAAGAAGGGGACATGGTCTTTCTAACAAACCAATATTCTGACGGCATGTTCATCGTGTTAGAACCAGGCGAGACGTCGAGCTTATGTGCTTATGTTAACCAAGAAGCGTTTGTGCTTGATGGCAATAAGGCGCTTCAGTTTGGGCAGCCGATTAAAGTAATGCATGACCGCATGGCTTGTGCAAATCACCTCTTTGCAATAACCCCTATGGCAATGGTGGGGTAAACCTGTTTAATTTTTTCTTTATTTCGTTCCTTTGTTTGCATTAGTCGACCTCGTTAGGTCGATTTTTTTTGTCCTTTCCTTTGATACTAGAGCCCCATCAGCCATGAAACTGTATGTTTTCTATGCATGCAAACATGAAGCTGGTCACTTTTATTTTACTTATTTCAATCTGATGACTCCCTTAACTAGGCAACCTAGCGCTTAAAATGACCCCATTTATTCCCCTATAAGGCAAAAATGTAAGTAACCTACATCAACAATCACTGCCTGGTATATACCAAAATCAATGTAAATAAGTATTCACTTCTTTCCAAGGAAACAAAATTTCGTTCGTGAATAAAAAACACTCAAATTGAAGATGTTGAAAGTTTCAGATCATTTTGTTGGTGATGATTTGAACTAACAGGTGGGGAAATTCCTTTAAAAACGAGGCATTGATCGTAAAGTCAGGTATAATTGAAGCCATTTTTTATCAGCGAAAGAACACTATGAATCAATATCTCGCGGTAACTTCAAATGGCATGGAAAATTTGCTTGTTGAAGAACTGACTAAACTAGGCATTGAAAATGCGAAACCAGTACAGGCAGGCGTAAAATTTAAAGCGACAAACGAACAGGTTTATCGCTGTTGTTTGTGGAGCCGTTTAGCGTCTCGATTTGTACGTGTTTTATCTGAGTTCACGTGTAACAACGACATGGACTTGTATTTATCTACATCTGCTATTAACTGGGTTAACCAATTTCATAGTTCTAAACGTTTTGTTGTGGACTTTAACGGCACAAACCGTGAGATCAGAAATAGCCAGTACGGTGCGATGAAAGTCAAAGATGGCATCGTAGATTGCTTTGAAAATAAAGGATTGCCGCGTCCCAACATCAGTAAAGAACGCCCAGATGTTCGTATCCACGTTCGTTTGCATAAAGATAAAGCGTTGCTTGGGATAGATATGGTAGGTAGTGGTTTGCATCAACGTGGCTACCGACCAGAATCGGGTCGTGCCCCGTTACGTGAAACGCTTGCTTCTGCGATTATCATGCGTTGTGGCTGGGATGGGCATCAACCATTACTCGATCCAATGTGCGGTTCTGGTACTTTGCTTATTGAAGCTGCGATGATGGCTGCCAACATGGCTCCTGGCGTTAAGCGAAAGCAATGGGGTTTCGAAGTGTTGGAAGACTTTGAACCAGAGACTTGGGCAGAGATTAAATCAGAGGCTAATGTTCAAGCTAGACGAGGTGTCAAGAAAGTTGACGCTAAGTTTTTTGGCTTCGATAACGACCCTAAAGTATTAAAAGTTGCTCAAGAAAACGCGCGCAGAGCAGGCGTTGAAGAATTGATTGAGTTCGCACAAGGTGATGCTGCAACCATTACTCGTCCTGCAGGATTCGAACACGGTGTTATCGTTTCAAACCCACCTTACGGTGAACGTCTAGGAACTGAGCCGGGGCTAATTGCGCTCTACACCGCATTTGGTGGACAGCTAAAATCTGAGTTTGGTGGATGTAAAGCCTCTATCTTCTCGAGTTCAGACGAGCTGCTGAGCTGTCTTCGTATGCGTGCTGATAAACAGTTTAAATTGAATAATGGTGCGTTACCTTGTCACCAAAAGAACTACAGTATTGCAGAGCGCAGTGCTGATGAAGTGAAGGGGGCTGATACTAATGTTCAAATCGCACCAGACTTTTCAAACCGTTTAAAGAAAAATATTGGCAAGATTGGCAAGTGGGCTCGTAAAGAGAAATTAGATTGCTACCGAATCTATGACGCTGATCTTCCTGAATACAATGTGGCGATAGACGTATACGGCGATCAAATCGTAATTCAAGAGTATGCTGCGCCAAAAAACATTCCAGAAGAAAAAGCAAAACGTCGCCTAACGGATATCATTCGTGCAACGATTCAGGTGACAGATGTAGAGGCGAACAAAGTTGTACTTAAAGTTCGTGAAAAGCAGAAGGGTCGCAGCCAATACCAAAAATTAGGTCAGGTATCAGAGACGCTTGAAGTAAACGAGTACGGTGTGAAGCTGATCGTAAACCTTCATGACTATCTAGACACTGGCTTGTTCTTGGATCATAAGATCACTCGTCGTCGCTTAGGTGAAATGGCGCAAGGTAAAGATTTCTTAAACTTGTTTGCATATACTGGGAGTGCGACGGTTCACGCAGCGGTTGGTGGCGCTCGTTCCACAACGACTATTGATATGTCAAATACCTACTTGAACTGGGCGAAAGACAATATGCAGCTTAACGGCTGTGTAGGACGTCAGCATCGCTATGAACAAGCAGACTGCTTGCAATGGCTAGAAAACGCGAAAGGTGAGTACGACTTGATCTTTATTGATCCACCTACGTTCTCTAACTCTAAGCGTATGGAAACATCATTCGATGTACAACGTGACCACATTAAACTGATGAAGAATCTTAAACGTTTACTAAGAAGTGAAGGCACTATCGTATTCTCGAATAACAAGCGCCACTTCAAGATGGATGAAGAGTCGCTGGCTGAACTTGGTTTGAAGGCTCAGAATATTTCTTCTCAAACGTTACCATTAGATTTTGCGCGTAATAAACAGATTCATAACTGTTGGCTAGTAACGCACGCGTAGTATAAACAAAAGGATTAATACGTGCTGATATTGTATAGCACGGAGGGATGCCATCTTTGTGAGATGGCATTTGCTCTAGTAGACCAAATTGGTTTGGCCGAGCAAACAGATATCATTGATATTGCGTTCGATGATGCACTGTTTTCTCGTTACGGCGTCACAATACCCGTATTAAAGTATCAAGATTCTGAGTTGAACTGGCCGTTTGACTTAGAACAACTCACACATTGGTTGGATAATAATGGCATTACTTACCATTCATAACGCACAACTTGCATTTGGTGACCACCCATTACTGGACAAAGCGGAGTTCGCTCTTCAAGAAAACGAACGCGTTTGTTTAGTGGGTCGCAACGGAGCAGGTAAGTCCACGTTAATGAAAGTGCTTGCCGGCGACATTTTGTTGGACGACGGCAAGATTCAAATCACTCAAGACGTCGTTGTTTCTCGACTTGAACAAGATCCACCGCGTAATCAAGAGGGTACGGTTTACGAATACGTATCTGGCGGTTTGGCTGAAATCGGCGAACAACTGAAGATCTATCACGATCTTCTCGATCTTGTTGCTCAAGACCCGAGTGAGAAAAACATCAACCGTTTAGCCAAGGTTCAAGAGCAGCTTGACCATTCTAATGCTTGGCGTTTTGATGACCGTGTTAAGAACGTACTTGGTGCTTTAAAACTAAGTCCAGAAACTAAACTGACCGATTTATCCGGTGGTTGGCAACGTAAAGCCGCTTTAGCTCGCGCGCTGGTTTGTGACCCTGATGTATTACTTCTTGATGAGCCAACAAACCATCTTGATGTAACAACTATCGAATGGTTAGAGAACTTCTTAAAAGACTTCAAAGGCTCGATCATCTTTATTTCTCACGACCGTGCGTTCATCAAATCAATGGCAACACGCATTGTTGATTTAGATCGCGGGCAATTAGCTTCTTTCCCTGGTGATTACGACAACTACCTAGAAGAAAAAGAAGAGATGCTCCGCGTTGAAGAAATGCAGAATGCTGAATTCGACAAAAAGCTTGCTCAAGAGGAAGTTTGGATTCGGCAGGGCATTAAAGCACGCCGAACTCGAAATGAAGGTCGTGTACGCGCATTGAAGAAACTTCGTGAAGAGCGTCGCGATCGCCGGGATGTCCAAGGCAAAGTTAACCTTAATATCGATGATGCTTCACGTTCAGGGAAAATTGTATTTGAAGCAGAAAACATATCTTTTGCTTACGAAGGCAAGACAATCGTCGACAACTTTAGCTTTAACATTATGCGCGGTGACCGTATTGCACTTATCGGACCAAATGGCTGCGGTAAGAGTACGGTACTTAAATTGCTATTAGGGCAATTGGAAGCGCAGTCTGGTCGTTTACACTGCGGAACAAAATTAGAAGTCGCGTACTTTGATCAGTACCGAGAGATTTTGGATCCAGAAAAGACAGTGATCGATAACTTAGCGGATGGGAAACAAGAAGTAATGGTTGGGGGACGTCAGCGTCATGCGCTGAGTTATCTTCAAGACTTCTTATTTGCACCTAAGCGCGCAAGGACTCCGGTTAAGGCACTCTCTGGTGGTGAGAAAAACCGATTACTGCTAGCTCGTATCTTGTTGAAACCAAACAACTTACTTATTCTTGATGAACCTACCAACGATTTGGATATCGAAACGTTGGAACTTTTAGAAGAAATGCTTGCCAACTATCAGGGCACGTTGCTTTTAGTTAGCCACGACCGAGAGTTTGTTGATAATACCGTTACCACAAGCTGGATCTTCGAAGGGAACGGAGTGATTGAAGAGTTTGTTGGTGGTTATCACGATGCAAGACAGCAGCGTGAACAGGTATTGGCGGTTCGTCAAGCGGTTGAAAAGCCAGCGAAAAGAGAAAAAGTGGTTGAGGAAACTCCCAAAACAACTCAACCTAAGAACAACTCGAAGAAGTTATCGTATAAGCTGCAAAGAGAATTAGAAGCTCTACCAGCTAAACTAGAACAATTAGAGTCGGATATCGAGGGCCTTCAGGAGCAAGTGAACGATCCAGAGTTCTTTGCTAAACCTGTAGAGCAAACTCAGCCGGTATTGGAACAGCTTGCTGCACTAGAGCAGGAGTTGGAAATCGCATTCGAGAGATGGGAAGAACTCGAAGCAATGCAACAGGATAGTTAAGAATTCAATGAATTGTAGTAATAAATTCAAATTGACCGCCATTGCGATGATGGTTGGTACCACAATGAACGCACAGGCGGCATTGTATCAAGTGGTTGAGGTTTCACCTCAGGATCATGGTTCAAACGGTGACTACCAAACGGCTTACGGCGTTGCAATTCAGCAAGGTGATGCGGGTACAGATCCTTCAACAGGTTCCCCTTTCGCTTTGGGCTGTTTTGATGCAGCAGCAAACTGTACACTAGACCAATTTAAGCTTGCGATGGAAACTCGCACAACACCGATTTCAGCGACACAAGCCGTGGATGGGAACAGCTATCGTGAGGAAATTCCATTTGGATTGGACGCGGGCTTTTATTACATCCAAGAACTCAAAGATTTTGAACGTTACTGTTATAACCAGCTTCGCTATTCTACTTGTGACTCTTGGGCTTCTGTAAACTGGACCCCATGGAACAAAGAGCGTAGTAAAGACTTTACTTCTAATGCGTTAGCATTTGTAGAAGGCGATTCTGCTGCTTATAAAAATGAATATAACAATGTTATCAATCAGCTTACCGAAGATGGTGCCGCTGTCGGTAATCAAAGTAAAGTCAACAGTGAAAACAAGTCGACACTGGAAACAAGAAATACCGTCGTAGCACCTATTGAACCAAATTTTGTTACAGGTGATAACGACGCAAGCGTTGTGCAAAGCCACGCTTGGAAAACCGATGGCACTTTTACCGTTGGTAGTGTATCTCGAACAGCAAGCAATACCAATGGCGCTCACCACACATCGAAAGCAGCTATTTGGGATCAAAGTGGAACCGTTAGTGAGCTGGCCTGGCAAAGTGACAAATCTAAAGATGGAGAAAGACTGGCTCAAGGAAGTATGCGTGACCTTGTCACAGATGGAACAACGGTTTACGGCGTGGGTTACAATACATATCGTGATGACAATTATCTGAATGCTACTGTTTTTGTCGGAACCCTAGAGGCAGAAGGTAGCGTTGAAAACGCAACTTGGAAAAACAAAGTTGTTGTAGGAGCGAGACAGCGTGAGGGTGATGATACGGTTCATACAAACTCACGATTAACCGATGTTAACTCAAATTTTGTTGCTATTGGTGAAGCAAAACGTTCAGGTGGATACTTAATGCCAACGGGTTCTGCTCCAAATCGTCTCTTTATCGTAAATGATGTTCGTAAGGATTCTATCAACGCTTTTTACCCAAGTACCGGAATTTTCTTCAGCGGTGCGGGCGGTAAGATGGGCGGGATCAACTCTTACAATGAAATTGTCGGACAGCTCGATGCGGAAACGACTCGTGAAGACGATGGCAAGCCACGTCGTAAGCGCGGTTTTATCTACCCATATAGTGTAGGTGGTGAGACTAGTGAACGTGCTTCAACACTATTTAATGGAAAAGCTTGGTTCCTAGATAGTTTGACTAATGGCGGTGACTACTCTGAACAAAACAACCAGTTCCGTATTATCGATGCAACCGATATCAACGATGCAGGTGTGATTTCTGGTACCGCGATGAAATGTGCTGGCGGTTACAGTACAACAGCAAACAATGCGACATGTAGTTCTGATGAACAAATCGTAGCCGTAAAATTGGTGCCTATTGCAGGGGCGACTGAGAAGGACATTGTGTCTCGAAGCGTTGACTCAACGACAACAGAGCGTCAAGGTGCAGGCCTTGGTTGGTTAGCTTTGACCATGCTTGGATTGTTTGGGTTCCGTAGAAAATAGTCAAAAATCGTCAGTAATTTTTAAATCAAGCAGAGGCTCACACATTTGAGCCTCTGCTTTTTTTATGCCTTGAGAAATCACTCAACTTGATCGATTCTTATAAGTGGAGTCATAAAAACTCCATCAAAGTTTCACAATAACAGCTGTACGTTAGTAAATGGACCTGTATGAGGAATTAACTATGAAGAGACAAAAGCGTGATCGCCTAGAACGAGCTCAATCTCAAGGCTATAAAGCTGGGTTGAATGGAAGGTCTCAAGAGGCTTGCCCATATCAACAAGTTGATGCTCGGTCGTATTGGTTAGGTGGTTGGCGTGATGCCAGAGATGAAAGACAATCTGGTCTCTACAAATAAACTCTCCACATACAAAAAGAAGGATTCGAAAGGGCTCTACGGAGCCTTTTCTACATTTATAGACTAGGCAAACAAAAAGGCCCCTAAATAGGAGCCTTTATAAATCGATTAAAGTCGTGATTAGAAGTTTGAAGTGTCTTGGAACAAACCAACTTTCAAATCTTTCGCAACGTAGATTTCTTTGCCATCTACGCATACACGACCGTCAGCCAAACCCATTACTAGTTTACGATTTACGACGCGTTTCATATGGATTTCGTAGGTTACTTTTTTCGCCGTCGGTAGGATTTGGCCTGTAAACTTCACTTCACCAACACCTAGAGCGCGACCTTTACCTTTACCGCCAACCCAGCCAAGGAAGAAGCCAACAAGTTGCCACATCGCGTCAAGGCCAAGGCAGCCAGGCATTACTGGATCACCAGGGAAGTGGCAATCAAAGAACCACAAATCTGGAGTAATATCCAATTCCGCCAAGATCAAACCTTTACCAAAATCGCCCTCTGTCTCAGACATTTTAGTAATACGATCCATCATTAGCATGTTTGGCGCAGGAAGCTGAGGGTAACCAGGCCCAAACAGTTCCCCTTGGCTAGAAGCAAGTAGATCGTCACGGTTATAAGAATCACGTTTGTTTTGCATTATCAATTACTCCAATTTTTGATAGCTGCATCTTAGTGAACACGTGTACGCTAAACAACTCCGATCAGTACTAGACAAACCAGTTTTTGATGCGCTGCACAATTCCTTCTGGATGCTCATGTCTTTCAAAGTTTTCAATACGTTCCGCTATTTTGCCAATAATGCTCTCGTCTTCGCCTCTAAAAGGTTTATTCATAACAATCGGAATAGCTTCATCTACCGTAGAGACGGACCAAATATGGAACTCACCATTTTTAATGCTTTCTATTACATCTTTATGTAATGCAAGGTGTTTAAGGTTTGATTTCGGCATGACAACGCCTTGATTTCCCGTAAAACCCTGATGTTTACAAACCTGATAAAAACCTTCAATTTTCTCGTTCAAGCCACCGACTGCTTGCACTCGACCAAACTGATCGACGGCTCCTGTAACCGCAACTTGTTGATTAATTGGAGATTCAGATAACGCACTCACCAAGCAACAAAGTTCTGCGAGAGATGCGCTGTCACCGTCAACTTCACTATAAGACTGTTCAAATACAATCGAGGCAGAGTAAGGCAGTGGTTCATCCAGTTTTAGAGCAGAGCTTAAGAAAGCTTGCATAATCATCATGCCTTTCGCATGTAGATTGCCTCCAAGCTCAGCTTTGCGCTCAACATCGGAAACATCGCCATCACCAAAGTGAATTACACACGATATTCTGGCAGGCTCACCATAGCTGACAGGGTGTCCAGCCATATCGATGACGGTTAGGCCATTGATTTGACCAACTTGTTCCCCAGTTGTCTCAATAATGACTTGTCCATCTAAAATATCGTACACGGCACGCTGAGGAAGATAGGATTCGCGGTAATACTTGTCGTCAATCGCTTTATCTAACGACTCGTAATCTAATGTTTGGCCATCACTGAACTGGCTGGCAAGTGTTAGAAGTTGAGAATGCCACATTACACCTAACGGCAAATAATGTTGATCTTCAGTAAATCTCATACCAGCTAGCAACAGTCTTCTAAAGCCACACTCCGTTAAGTGAGGCAGCTGATATTGAGAACATATCCAGTTCACCAAACCAAAGTAATCTGTCAAATTCTGCTCTGACAAATGAATATCTTCTTCAACTTCGGTATACATGGCAAAGCCTGAACAAAAGTCCTCGTCGATATATTCTAGCTCTGCTAACTGACTTCTTTCCCCAGTTACAATCAGTTTTACATCATAAGCTTTAGATGGCGGTACTGAAGTAGATAAGCGAGTAGGGCTTAGGTTCAGTGGCTCGATAAGGTTTTGTTGAATTGCAGACTTTATATTCGGCCAAAGTCCCGGGTTAGCCAGAATGAGATTAGCAGGTACAATCAAATAACCGTCGTCAGCTTGTGAAATCAAGCCAGGTTGGAAGGCAATATCACCACTTACATCAACACTGTAACGGTCAAATAAACGTTTGGCATCAAGTGATTCCGACAAAACAATCGCAGCGTTAGAATGACTCTGAAGAGCTTTACTGATGAACTCTCTATAGACAGAATTATCGACGCAGTTAATGAGTAGCACGCGTGTCAATCCCGACATTTTGGAAAAGCGAGATATCGTTGCCGACATCCTCGGTTGAAGATCAGTAAAAGACTTCTTTGGTAACGAAGGTGCAGACTTTAAAAGTGCTTCGTACTGCTCAAGTGAAGGTGTTACGTCTTGCCAATTAAGTTGGTTCATTAAAATTCATCGTAATTCAATCTTGCCGACATTATAACGAAATGGACTATAACACCCTAGCACCAATTTGGTTCGCTCAAGGCATTCAACACTCAATGAACAATACTTAGACAAATGAGTGATCAACATCGATACTTCTAAGAGTTTTATTTGCCCAAGTAAATTATCTGGGTTACGCTGTCACTAGGTTATGTTTATGGGTCGGAATAAATGAAATATCAGCAGCTTGAGAATCTAGAGTGTGGGTGGAAATGGAAGTATCTCATCAAGAAATGGAAAGATGGTGAAGCGATTACCCGACATATTGATACAAGTGAAGCAGATGCCGCGGTTGCAGAGCTAAAACGCCTTGAACACGAACCTACGCTTGTATTAGCTTGGATAGAAAACCACATGTCAGAAGAGTTGGACAACAAACTCAAGCAGGCTATCCGAGCGAAAAGGAAGCGTCATTTCAATGCAGAGCAAGTCCATACAAAGAAAAAGTCCATTGACTTAGATTATCGAGTTTGGGAAAAGCTTTCTAGTAGAGCAAACGAGCTCGGTTGTACATTATCTGACGCAATTGAATATCTACTTTCTGAAGCATCGAGAAGTGAAAAAGCGAGTCAAAAAGTTACCTCAATCAAAGAGGATTTGAGTAAATTGCTATCTAGCTAGGATAGGGAGTGCCAAATGTTATATGTAATCTTAATTGCTGCCATCGTGATCTTTTGGTTGATCGCAGTTGATAGACCAGTGCTAAAAGTAAAGTTTGATAACGGCCATATCAGTAACGTAAAAGGGCATCTACCACCTTCTTTCAAACATAACTTACAAGATATTAGTGAACATAATCCGTTTAGTGGTGAAATGAAGGTATATAGCCAACGAACCGGCATGCGTTTGAGCTTCTCCAAGGACGTTCCCAAAAAAATCCAACAGCGGATTCGCAACGTTTTTCCGCATCAAGGTTTCAAAGCGAGCAAAGGCAAGAAGCGAGCTTAATTACATATCAGTTACTTAATCGTGTTAAATGGGACGCAATATAGCGTCCCATTTTCGTATCTATAGAAAAATTATTTATCATTGATTAATCAATAAGATAAACGGACTTAAACTATGCGATACGTTGTAACTTTAATGATCTTTCTCTTTGTAAGTGCTTCAGCTTTGTCTGACGACTCGGAAACGAATCCATTGGCTAAAAAGATTAAAACTAAGATTCAAAGGAAAGCAGACAATAAATTTGATGACTACCAAGGTTATTGTGATGTCATGATAGAGATGGAACACAAAGGTAAAAAAGCAGTAATAAAAAGAGTAACCAGTAGTGGTGACAAAAAAGTTTGTCGGTATGTGAAATCCAACTTGAGGAAAGGAAAACGCTATCGTTATAAATATCCAGAAAAGTATATTCGGCTTCATATAGCCACAGGTTCGTGATTGCAATGTTGATTAGAAGCATCGGGCAGCAAGAGCGCAAAGCTTTCAGACCCGATGAACCAAATGAAAATGAAGTGGCTCTCGTGTAATTGGTTGGGAATGCAGGCTACAGGTGAGCCATAAACCAATCATCTCGCAATAATAATCCGCAGATAAAAGCAGCATGGGAAGGAATTGCAAAAAAGTTTAATGGACTTGGATTATCAGGAACCTCAATGGCTTGCACTGGATTGGCCTTAGTGATTACAAGTCCACAGGAACCACTATTACAGTGCGCATTATATGTGAAAGGGTTAATATAGGTTAGACGGGTGCGCCTGCTTGTAAGGCATTGATTAAGCGGGGGTTATTGTACTTATCATCTATCAAACCGAACACCAAATTTTGATCATCTAGTTCCAGTAAGTCAGCGATTTTAAAGGCTATTTCCCAATCCATAGAACAGCTACCCGCGCGCCAGTGGGCTACGCGACTACGACCAACGCCAAGTTTCTGAGCTAGTTTGTAGTCTGAGCCCAGTTCGTACTTAGCTTTTACTCTGTCTAAAAGTATGTTTGTGTAGTTCATTTAGTAACTGTTTAAAAAAGAAACAAGATTGTTAAATTGTAGAGCATCTTACGTGCTATTTCAGTAGTTTAACTCGTTTGTACGTTTAAAATAATTCGTTTACGGTTGCCATGTTCAAAAAAGAGACAGCTTGCGGAGGCTATGAACATGGAACGTATAATCTCAAACCCAATTCACTTACCTTGCCCTGATATGGCAGGGTGTGCAAATCCAGACCCAATCAAAACGGCTAAATCGCTGCGTAAAATCGCAGAATTACGCGAGAAGTTCGCCGAGCAATTCCCTAAGAAGAAACAGACCTACATTCCTACACGTTTTCGTCAGGGGGTTGTAGCATGAATCTTAGTATCTGGAAATCGCGCCGCAATCAGCGCCAACTTGTTGCATCACAAGACAACGGAACTCATATCTACTTCGATAGTTTTGAGCTTGAAGCCGTTGAAGCCTCACTTTGGCTTTACCAAGGGATGACGCTTGTCGCTTGCATCAAAGCACAAAACGACACCTTGGCCGATATTACAACTACCGCTCACCGTATGGCGACACTTGGCGCGCAAAACAACGGCCAACCACTACACGAAATCCGCAAGCAAGATGAAGCGCCCCAAGTGGGCGCGGATTCTTCCCTTTAATCAGGGGGATGCATGGACTTCGACACCAAAGCCATAGAAATCAAGATGGCGGGCAAGACGTTCGCCAATGATGCCATTCATCAAAGTGCCTTTTCACGCCGATTCTTCCCACGCTTACCCGCGATAGTTCGCAACGATGTGCGCCGTAAAGTAGAGGCGCGCACACAGCGCAAAAACGCCACACGTGAAAACGTGATTAAAACCGCCAAAGACGCGGTGAAATTTGGCCTGAAGTGCGCTCACCATATCGAGAATCGTTACTCGTTTGTTGACAGTCGAAAGGGTGCGCATAGCGAGCCATTGACGCACAACATCTTGATGCGTGACGACGCGCTGACCAAGTTCGCGGAGAAGTACGCCGACCAATGCGCCGAGGTTTTATCAAGCCTAAATGCCGAGGGTTACGCCTCTTTTGTCGAGGCGTTGGCCGCGGTTTATTCTGAGCAAAAAGCGTTACTTAAGACCATTCACATCAAGCCGCCATACGTGAATTTCAAAGTGAAAGACGTTGAAGTGTTAGAGCAAATGCTAACAGCCGCGGTACTCAAAATGCAGTCGGAAAAGTGGGTTGAACGTCGTTTGCTGCGTCTGCGTGGTGACTACATCGAGTACGCCCAAATCACCATGAGCCGTGTGGGTGACAAAGGCCATCAAAGCAAATACGTGTCAGAGATTTCCTTTAGTAACTGGAAGCGCAAGCAACGCGAATCCGAGAAGTACATGAAGTCGATGAGCGTGTACAACGAGGAAACAGGCGAGCACTTTCCATTAGAGGAAGTGGCAAAGCGCACCATTGCTAACCCTGAGAATCGCCGCATTGAAATGATGGTTCGCTCTCGTGGCTTTGAAGAACTGGCCGACGAACTGGAATACACCGCGCTTTTCATTACGTGGACACTGCCGAGCCGTTATCACCGCAATTCACCGAAGTGGGACGGCTCAAGCGTCAAAGACGGACACGCCGAGTTAATGCGCCAATGGTCACTTGCTCGCGCTAAGTTGGCAAAGTTAGAGATTGAATACTTTGGCTTTCGTGTAGCCGAGCCACACAAAGATGCAACCAGTCACGCGCACTATTTCTTGTTTTGCTCTCACAAAGACAAAGCCAACATCATTCGTATTCTCCGCGGTGAGGCGATTGCGCCAGACCGTGAGGAACTGGGCGACGACATCACGCCACGCTTTGACGTTAAAGAAGCCGACCCAAGCAAGGGCGGTGCAACGGCGTACATTGCCAAGTACGTTTCGAAGAACATCAACGGTAAACACATGCCAGACACCGAAGCCGAAGAAAGCGCATTTAAAGTGCGCGCTTGGGCGTCGGTGCATCGCATTCGCCAGTTTCAGCAATTTGGCGGTGAGCCTGTGTCTTTGTGGCGTAGTTTACGCCGTGCGACAGCCGAACAAACCCAAAAAGATGATCAGCTAGAAGAACTGAGACAAGCGGCAGACTCATCCAAATGGGCACTGTTTTGTCAGTTAGCTAAGGGCGCGAAGTTGGCTTACAAAGAAAACAAAAACGACTACGGCGAACCAATCAAAAAAATCATTGGTTTTGAGTGGTGCGGTCAAGTCATCGAAACCGCTAGCGAGTGCTATTCGCTCGTTCAAACGAAAGACGTAAAGCGTCTTTTAAAAAGTCGCGGAGCGACGTCTTGGAGCACTGAAAATAACTGTAACTCCCCACTCATTACAGAGTTGAAGAAGCTCACCGGATGGAGCTTTGAGGGAGTGAAATGCCTATTAGAGCCGTTGGCGAATGGGGCGACGGTTTCCATCGACCAATATTGTTCAATCAAATTACAAAACAACACATTACGACTGATTTAACCCGTTTGGGCATTGCTTGCGACAACGATTTCAGCAACTAGGTAAGGACAACCCAATGAGCACCATCGACAAAATCACCCAAGAAATGGAAGCCGAAGTGAAGCGCAGCAAAGGCGGCGTGTTTTGGCGTCTCATGTTGGTCTGGATGAAGGAAGTCAACAAACAGATTCAGAACAAACCGAACACCGATGAAGAACTAGCCGAGGCTTAAACAATGGAAATGCTATCCCTTAAAGAATGTCAGCAAGCAATGGCCGCGCTCGATGCGGCCGACAAACTCAACGCCAGTGTGGAAAAGGAGTTGAGCCAGTTCAAAAACATGGACACCAACGCGATTATCAAACGTGCAAGCAAGATGCTCATGACGGGTAACTTTTCGCTTGAAGCGTTTGGTTTAAATCCAACGTTGTTCGACCAAATTGAGCAGCTTACCAAGCTCAATAACAAGGTGCGTGAAAAGTATCGCGGTTGTGTCAAAGGCAACATGCAGCAATTGGAAACAGTCGAGGCGGCCGCTGATGAGTAAACACCCAAACCCAATTCGCGGGCACGTATCGTGCCCCGTTTGCCAAAGTCCCTCAACCGTGCATCGTGTCGGTGAGGGCAAGCTCATTGCCGAGGGCGAACCCACCAAAAACGGACGCAATTTAGGACTGCTTTATTACAAGTGTCCGAGCTGTGGCAACAGCCCAATGAGCAAGAGCATTAACGCTTTTGTAGAAACCAACATGGTTGAATCGGTTGAACAGCTAGAAGTGAGTGACGCCGTCACAGTTGAGGCTGAATCGACAACGGTTGAACCAGTACCCGAAACCGTTGCAAACACTGATACGCCTAGCGTTGAAGTAATCGAACAAGTAGAAATGCCAAGCGTTGAAACCGAGCAAGCAACCGAACCGGAACCCGTTCCAACGCCCGTTAAAAAGCCGCCGTTTCCGGTTAAAAAAGTCTTAGCGGGGATAGCCTTTGTCGCCTTGCTGATTTGGGCAATTCGTCAACTGATGCCAACCAAGAAACCAACCGAACCAGATACCGAACAAGGAGAGCCAATCAATGCAGGATGAAATGGAAAACCAACCAGAGCTAGATGATTGGGGCGACTTTTCCGCGGTTATCAGTGGACTGGAGCAAACCGAAGTCAGCGAGTTAACCGACTTACCAACCGAAGCGGCCAACGACGACAACTACCAACCCGCGGGTGAAATGTTCGAGGGCGCATTGTCGGTGCTGTTCACCATTGCCGAACAAGCGACGTCGATTATTTCCGGTGTGGATTTTGAGTTTGATGAAAAAGGCAAAGCGGCGGTGATTGATGCCGCGTTGCCTGTGTTGGAAAAACACAGTGATAGCGTGTCGTCGCTGTTTGGTGATTACATGCAAGAGGCCGTGCTCGGCTTGGCGGTGTTGTCGCTGGTCTACAGTGCCAAGAAAACCATGGCATATCAAAAAGAGCTATTAGCCATCGAGGAGGAAAAACAGCGTGAGCAAAAAGAAAAAGACGCCGCTTAAATTCCCCAATCCGGTCAACTCCAACCCCTCACACGATGCCGAGCATGTCATCTATGTGGCGGGCACGGGCGGGGGTAAAACCTCCGCCGTTAAGCACTTGGGGTTAGTGCCAAAAGCCGCGCAAGCGGTTTTTTTTGACCCTTACCGCAACTACGCGGGGGCGAAATTTCGCGGCCAACAATGCCTTGAAACCAGTTCTCGCGTGGCGTTCGTCAAAGCTTTGGTGATGGCACGTAAACGCGGCAAGTCGTTCAAACTGGCGTACATTCCTAAAGATGGCGCGTGTAGTGAGGAACTTGAATTTTTTAGTGCCGCGGTGTGGGCGGTCGGTAATGGCGACGCCAAACAACTGCATGTGATCATCGAAGAGCTTGCAAGCTGCGTGGAGACGTCCGGCAAGCTCAAAGGCAAAGCGGGCGAATTGTGGCGCGGTGGGCGTCAATATGGGCTTGTGCTGCATTCGATTTTCCAACGCGGGCAGGAAGTACCTAAGACCGTGACCGAGCAATCGCCTGTATGGTGGATTGGTGCGGTCAACTCGATGGCCGATGCACGATGGCTCGCGGATAAAAAAGGCTTGTGCGTTGATACTTTGGCGGGCTTGAAGTCAGCCAAGAACAACAAAGCTGCGATTGGTAAACCGATTGCCGAATATTTGTTGGTTCGGGATGGTATCGGCAACGTCGAAAAAGGCGCATTCAACTGTCTAACCGGAGCACTTCAACGCTAAATCCAACCTATAGGTTAACCACTTAACCTATAGGTTGCGCCCGCTTTCGCTTCCTCTCAAATCCCTGTTTCATGAAATCACTTTTTAACCGTGTACAACCGAAAGGGACAACATGAAACAGCAACACAAAAACCTATTGATGGCACTGATTATCACGTTAATCGTGATTGCCGCTATCAACAACATCAGCGTGCTCAATCCAGTGCGTGAAACTCTTAACGGCGAAAATGGGTGGTTCTAATGGAAGCACTAAAACAACCTTTTAACCCGCGTCCACGTGAGCTTGACCCTGTTGAGGGGGTGAACTGGGGCAACCAAGCCACCTTGCGCTTGGTATCGGGTCCAACCTACCAAAACATTGAACTGGTCACGGACATTCTCGACGCGGCAGACATCGAGCGCATTACGGTAAAAGTGAACGGCCGTGAAATCGTCAACGTGACGGGTCAAGACCTTATCGACTTGCAAGAGCACAAGAAAGAATACGTGCAAGCGGGTCGCTACGTGCTGAACTTCTCCGATATGTCGATGCGTACCAAACTGGGTATTCGTACAGGTGAGCTTGTGACGCTGCAAGGCGAAATCTGGTTTATGTACATCCAGCTAAAAGCCAAGGCAGGTGCCGCGGCACCAATGATTCGTGCTCGTGCTCATACCACGGCGGCGCAAAGCCAGCGCATTTACATGCCGCGCATCTATTCCCAAACGTGGTACGCCGCATCAAGTGGTCGCACGCCATTTGACTTTGCCGAGCGTAGCGCGGCGCTGTCTATCAAGCGTTTGCACCTCAAAGACAACACGATTGAACGCGTTCGCGTCCTGCGTGATGAGCGTGAAGAGCTCAACGTCAACAAGACCGATAACGCCTACGACTTAGCTGCGGCGGGTCGTGAGCAGAATGCGGGCTTCTTCTCGATGGATTTCACGCGTTGCGGTTTTGGCAGCGAAGCGCGTTTGCCAACGGCGGCCATGAAACAACTGGCGTTTGAAGTGGAAAAAACGGCACCGGGCAGCATTCCGGTGCTGATTGAAGCCATCGAACAAGTGGCGGTGCCTACCGCGCAGTAAGGGGGCGTTATGGCGCAAGAGCAAAGCATGTGGGGGTCCATTTGGGACGGCGTCCTAGAAACGGGCGGCGAGCTGATGACCGACGTTACCGACTTAGGCAAGGACTGGCTTGGCGTGAAGATTGAAAACGAAGCCGACCGCGTCCAGTCGAGTAACCCAGATGAACAGCGAAAGCACAATAACGACTACCAACAACCCACGGGTGAGCCTGTGTACACCTCCGCGTTTGCGGGGGTGACCACCACACACCTGATGATGGGGATGCTGTTCGTACTGTTGTTATTGGCGATGTTCTACGTCGCTAAGGGGAAGAAGTAATGCCGTTTATTCCATACCTGATTGCAGGTGCGGTGGGCGTATGGGCGGGCATCAAAATCACGGGCGGTTTTGACCGCATCGGGTGGGTGCTCGGTCTGCTTCTGGTGTGTTATGTCCTGTACAAGAAAGGATTCAAATTATGATTGGTGGGCTTTTAGGCAATTCCGGCTCGATGCCAATTAGCGCCAACGGTGGTCCCGCGGTCAGCGGTGCCGATGGTGAATCAAGTGGCAGCCTATCGGTAGGCAATATCAATATGGGCGGGGGCAATTCCACCACGTTGATGATTCTTGTAGTGATTGTGATTGCGGCGGTGTTGCTATGGAAAAAGAAGTAATTGAAGTCGTGACGCAATCGAAACGTGCGCTTGGGGAACTCAAGCCCGCGTTTCGCGCTTGCCCTGATGCGTATGTTGAATTGTGCAAAGCGGTCAAGGATGGCCGCGTGAGTTTGTATCGCCTTATCAGTGCAGAAAATGATCTCATCATTGCGGGTGAGCGTGATGGTGATAACTACTTTTTGTGGGGCGTCACGGGTCGCGGTCTGCGTTCGGGGATTATCCAGTTATGCAAAGTGGTGAAAGCGGCGGGCATGTCATCCATGACCGCCGACACCGCCTTTGATGGCGTTGCCCGTTTGGTGCGTTCGATTGGCGTCACCGCCAAGCAAGACGGTGACTTTATTCGTTTGGATTTGGGAGTGCAGTAGATGGGTAGTTCTAAATCAAAATCGAGTAATACCAGTAACACCACTAACGTCAGCGGTCAGAATGCCATTAGTGGCGATAACCTCGGTGTGGCGATTTCGGGTGTGAATAACTCGACCATCAACACCACCATGACCGACCACGGCGCAGTGAATGCCGCCATGGAACTTGGCGAACAGGCCTTTGAGTTTGGCGGGGAAATGCTCAACAGCAATGAGCGTATTTCGCTTGAAGCGATGGACACCACGCACGACATTGCCGAAACCGCCATTGATGAAGTGGCCGATTTCGCGGGCGATTCCTTGGCAACGTACGCCTCAACCAACAGTGAAAACCTCGATATGTTGGCGGGATTGGCGGGCAGCCAAGCGGCACAAAACTCGAAGAATCTGCAAGCCATGATGGACTTGGCGAAATTCAAACAAGACGGCGGGCAAGTCGAAACAAGCAAGATGATGGTGGTATTAGCAATCGTGCTTGTGTTGGTGCTTGGCTACGTAATGGTGAAGAAACGATGAACACGCAACTAATCGCGGGTCAGGCCATCCCGCTGACGCCAGATGGCAATTGGCTGTATCTGAAATCGGCGCAAGCTGAAATCGAAATCTATCGTGAATCGTCAGGCGAGCGCGTCACGCTTGGCAAGTCGTCGGTGTTTAACGTGGGCGAGGGTAAACACCTTGGGCGTTTGCTTATCTCAAGCCGTACCGACAACCAGATTGAAATCCAGTTTGGTTTTGGAACGTTTACGCCGCCTGTTGAGGGTCAAAGCGTCGTGGTTCAAGCACTGCCGAACGTGGTGATTGAACAAATGCCAAGTGTGACGGTTGAACAATTACCCGCGGTAGAAATCGCGCCCAATCAACAACTGGCAGTGAATCAGCTTCCCGCGGTTGAATTGGCTGCGAATCAACAGCTCGGCGTCACTGCTTTACCGCCTGTTGAATTCAAAGCGCCGCAACCTGTGAATGTTCAATCATTGCCCGCGGTCACGCTCGAAGCTGCGCAAGTGGTCAAAGTGGACGAGCAAGTCAGTAACGGTCTTGTGACTGAAGCTGTGAGCGTGTTCCCGCACAACATCGCGCAAAACGCCACACGCAAAGCCATCACGATTAAGGCCGCAAAAGCTAATAGCGCCTCGGTGTTTATTGATGCGTTTGAACTGGAAGCGGGCGAGCGCATCACCATTGAAAGCACGGCCGACATGACCTTAACGGGCACGGCGGGTGACACCGTCACGACTATGGAGATTTAACGCATGGGACAAGTACGAGAAAACCTACCAAACGGTGACCCACGCAACAAAATTGAATACTTGGCCGATTGCATCGACGACGCCAAGGCCGCCAGTGCAGAGAGCGCAAGCGACGCACCGCAAAACCTATTGGTAAACCCTGAGTTATCGCATTCCGGTGTTGATTTGGCGATGGGTTCACCGCATCAACTGCGTTGGCTCACCAATGCCTACACATACAAAGACCAAGCCGCAAACCAAATGCACCTTGGGCGCAGTTTTGGCCGTCCGGCTCCTGTAGGTTGGGGTGTGGAAGTCGTGCCGATTGATGGCGTGAGCGACTATCACAGCGTGGCGTACTCAAGCCTTGGCGGTGATATTGAGAAGTTCGACTACACGGCCAAAGCGTCCTATCTACTGGCGACAGGCTCAAACAGTCGCGTGTTGCATTTCAGTGTGTTCAGTGCGCCTTTTGACCGAGAGCTACGAGCACTCAACGATGAGGGCACCGCGTGGGTTCCGGAAAATCAATCGTATAGCTTGTTTTTCCGTGGTGAAAAGAACACCGCCGTGCGCTTTGGTTTGCTTGAACTCGATGCAAACGGCGATTTCGTCGGGTATGTGGCACAAGCGCAGATTCCCGCCGAAGCAGGGTTTAACCAGTTTTCACAAGCATGGTTGCACGGTATCAAACTCCAAGCGGGCGGTTTGTACGCTTACTTTGTGGAGTCTGATACCAGTTTGGGTGAATTCACTTCAAGCCCAGTCAGTGCGGGCGTGTTTTTGAACCCTGATGAACTCGACACCATTCCAGACCTGACGCCGAGCGACACCGCCACGCGCCGCTTTCGTCTGACTGAATCGTTTGGCGAATTCAGCAAAGCAGATGTTGAAGCGGGCGTTCATCTCAACGTGAGTAAGTTCCTGATGCCGTTTGGCATGGAAAAGCACCTTATCTTTGCGAGCTTAAAAGGCACGCCAGGATACTACACCGTGCAAAACTTGCCCGCCGAAGTGGTGAAAACCCGTTATGACCAAGTCAGTGTGCGCGGAGCGGTTGCCGATGCAACCGCCGTCATCATGGCGTACTACTCGGAATCGCCTGTGCACTTGAATTACTTCAGCTCAGCCAACTATCAAGCGGTGTAGTTATGCCGCTATTTATCTTTGTCATCATACTCTTAGGGATTGGAGCCTTTACTATGACAACCTCAACCACATCAAGCGTTCGCGGGATCCGCATTCATAACCCGCTTAACATTCGCATTGCACCTAATGCATGGAAAGGCAAGGTGACGCCGTCACGCGACAAAGCCTTTGAAACCTTTAAAGCACCCGAATGGGGCTTTCGTGCCGGAGCGATTTTGCTGCGTAACTACCAATTGCGCCACGAACTGCACACGCTGACCGAAATCATTCACCGCTTTGCGCCACCAAACGAAAACCACACGGCCAATTATGCACGCTTTGTCGCGGGTCGCGTTGGCGTCGGTATGGATGAGCGCATTGATTTAGTGAACAACAAGCCGCTGATGGTCGAAGTCCTTCACGCCATGAGCATCATGGAAGTGGGTCGCCACTACAGCAAACACACGGTGCTGAAAGGCGTCAATCTGGTTTAAAACGTCGTTGAAAACGTCATTGATAGCGTCATATGACGTTTAACTATATTAAGGAAAAAATTATGTTTGAACGTTCAACATTAAAAGGCTTAACGCTTCTTGGTTCTGTTATCGCTGCGGCAACGGGCTACGGCCATTTATTCAGCGTGGAAATGACCGACACGGGCGTCAATTTTGGCGGTGCGGTTGGCTTGGCGATTCCTGCCGTGATTGGTGCCTATGAATCACTGCCGGACAAGTGGAAACCAAGCAAAAAAGTAGGGGGCTTGGATGGAAAACGCCTTAATTAACGCCTTATCAGGTCTTGGCTTTTCGTCTGAATCGCTGGTCATGTTTGTACTTATCGGCATGAATCTCAAGTACCAAATCGCCATCAATAAGCAGCTTACCCAAGGGCTGCAAGATGTGCGAGAAAGTGTTTTGGTTCTAACGGCTACGCGTAACAATGAAAGCTAAGGCTTAAACCCTGCGAACTGGTTCGAAACGTCATTAATGACGATTTACACAGCGAGTAGGGAGCCGATACTTTGGGCGGGTCGATTGACCTCGACAGGCTTCAAACGAAAGCCACCAAAGCAGAAGCCTAAAAAAGCCGAACCCTTAGCGATGGGGTTCGGCTTTTTTGTTTGTGCCACTTCAAGTTTAATTGAACTTGGCTTGATCTTGTTGCTATTCACCTCTATTAATATGCGTATAATTTAGCTAGTTTGTCGGCCCCAAATAGCCGTTTTTATAAGATGAACCTCGCAATTATATTTTAGTCGGGCATAGGAACACATATGGTGTTATTTGATTCAGAAAAAAAAATATATAAAAAAATAGAAGACGAAAAAGAACATTTGTGGAGAGCAATAGGCACAATAACTAAACAACTTACTGAGCAATCGGAAAGCTTAAGTGAACTAGAAAAAAGTGCTCCTGAGCTCTACAAGCAGATAGTCAATGACAGCAGGAATGTTAGTACATACAGAAACCGCGCACAAAAGAGGTCAAAGGAAGTGGAGCTTATCGCCACTTCTATTGAAGAGTCCAAATCCGTAATAGATAAAACACAAGATGAGGCTAACCAAGCTAAACAGACCATTGACACTCAAAAGAGTGAATCTGAAGAAGCGTTTCTAGAACTAAAGCAAAAACTCGAAGAACTTGCGCAGCAACAAGCTGAAATAGAACGCATGCAAGATGAACTTGTAACGTTTACTAGTCAAAAAGATTCACTACAAGAGAGCATAGATAAAATCCAAGCTCAGTTGACAGAATCAGAAAGCTCAAATAAGAAAATTAGCAACTTGCTTACTGGGGCGCTATCTCAACGGGAAAGCATCAAGGATATATACGAAGAAATTTTTGGTTATGTTCATATAGATAACGGTGAAGAAGTTGTTGTTGTTGGTTTAAAGGAAGAACTGGATACTAGTTACACAAAATTAAAAGAAGACCTAGGTAGCTTTAACAAAGAGTTAGCAAAAGCATCCCAAGCTCAGCAAGCCACATTAAACGAAATTGAAACGAACTATACAGAAAGTCTTTCCAATTTTAAAAATGAGTCCGAAGCAAAATACAACGCAATAATTGAAAAAATCAACTCGTTACTTCCATCTTCTTTAACTGCCGGTCTTTCTGGCGCTTATATAGATAAAATAAAAATTGAAAAAGAAGAACTTGAAAAACATGAGCGTGTATTTGATAAATCGATTGGGGCTCTTGTTGCTTGCTCGTTACTCCCATTTGGCTTTATCGCGGGTAGAATCTTCTTCTTGGGAGAGAACTTTGATGTTGTAATTAAAGATGCACCTATGTTGTTTTCTATAATGCTACCCATATATGCACCTATACTTTGGGTTGCTTACTCTTCGAACAAAAGTTACAAGCTAAGTAAACGTTTGATTGAAGAGTACACTCACAAAGAGGTATCTAGTCGAACTTTTGAAGGATTGTCGACGCAAATATCTAGCATTGGTAAAGACGCGGCTAGTGAAGAACTCAGGACTAAGCTATTGTTTAATCTATTAAATGTCAACAGCGAAAACCCAGGAAAGCTTATATCAGACTACAACAATTCTGATCACCCAATCTTAGATGCAATAGATAAAAGCTCGAAGCTAACTGATGCTCTTGGCAAGCTTGGTAATGTGCCTATGTTAAGTCAATTACTTAACCACCTAAATGCCCGAGAAAGGGATAGGCTAGCTACAAAAGCGCAAGAAACTGAAAAAACCTTAGAGAGTCATCTAGCAGCTTCCAAAAATGAGACAGAGTTTCAGAAACCTGATAAAGAAGCATCAGAAACAGGAGCTACAGAGCAAACAAAAGCCACAGCGTAAACTTATAGTTTATTTTTGCTTGGTATCCACTCGGCGGCTTTCATTCGACGGCCGCCACGAAACGGCAGCAAATTTTCTTTCGCAGGATAAACCTTGGGATACTCAAAGTGTCCGTACATTTCCACAAACTGACGATGTTCGTCACGCCAGAACACAAAACTTTCCAATTCTTTAGGGCTGAACTCACGACCGGATGGTGTGATTAACACAGCTCGTTGCTCACAAACTCGAAAACCAGACCAACGGATGTCATTAGGCAAATAACCAAGTGATTTGATGAGTAGCAGTTTTTCCGCCATCGGATTCACCGGAACGGTGCCATCTAGCCAACGAACAACCGTCGGCTTGGTAACGTGAAAAAACTCGGCGCCTTGCTTAAGGGTTTTAAATTCGCGCCAGAATAGAGTGCAGAATGATTCGTGAAACATGACAACGCTCGCAATTTGATGAACAGACTAAAATTATTTTTTTCTTGTTTTTTCGCCTAAACCGAACGCCTCATAATGTGGCGGTAAGGGTGTTGGGCGAGTTTTGTAGATTGCGGGAAACAATCGCCAGTAATAGTACAAACGACTTAAACGTTTAAAACTCACAAAATTAAAATTTACGGCTTGGTTATCAGACACTTATGAAAGGCTTAATCAAAGAGTTAGACTTTGTTAACAAAATACCCCTTGGTGCGCATTATATGTGTTATGTTAAATTGAATGTGCTCGTACGCCAAATGTTGCCAATGAGCGCTCCTATTCCCCTGTGAATTTGAAATTTAAGGTCTCCATCATAACCATTAAACATAATGGCTATTTACCATCTCTATTAAGAGCACCTTGTACATGGTTAGTTAGTGTCATTAAATATGCCATAAATCAGCTAGTTAGTTTAATTTCCCTTACTTTTTCTGACTGTTTGTACATGTACATGCCATATATCGCGATATATTGGTGCAATTTTTCCAACGATGTACATGTACAAATCACCCCAATCACCACTCAAAAATCTTCTTTCACTTCATTAAACATAATAGCCATTAAACATAAAATAGCTAATATCTAAGTTAATAATCTATCGATTGTTAACTTAGATATTAGTAAAAGCATAATCTTATGGGTGTTTATCGCGTTACGTGGTTAAAGAGATTAGGTACACGTTGTCAAACTAAAGGAACGCCAATCGTTGTGAATCACTTTTAAAATTGCTTAACACAGTGTCTGAGAAAGCCTCCCTTTTGGATCTTTAGCCACTGAACCTGTTTTTTCCGTTCCATTTATTCCACTCTATTCTGCATTTTTTATGGTGGCTCATAACGCCCTGCTAAGGGGTGAGCAACGCAATACCGAAGCCGCCGCATACCACCTTAATCACTAAATTCAACGCATAGTAATGCCACGCGTTGCGAATCCCTCTTGAGCAGTTTGTTAGTTTGCAAACCCAAAGCGTTGATTTTACGTTATTTTAAATTTTGAAAACAATAAGCTTTATGTGCTTTGATGCACTTAAGTCAGGCTTAGTCTCAAAGCGGCTACTCAATGAAACCACTTGGAACAAACAACGCCGCAGAAAACGAGCTCACAACACCAAAAAGCACTTTTGGAAAACCAATCTCACAAAGCGAACTTTCAACAAAGCCACTGAAACTACGTGAACTTTCCACACCAGAGAAAACGTCATTTCAGCGAGTAAATCGGCTTTTGTACCAACAAACTCAACGAGCAGAGTTTCAGCAAAAAAGTTCAACTCAGTTAACCCAAAATTCGCCACACCAAGGAACAAATCAACCGTTAAAGTGATGCATGATTTGTACTTTGACCACGAAAATTAACACTGAAATTGAACGCCGATAAGACAATTTAGACTTTGAGCTTTTACCACTAGATCTTGCTATATAGCTGCGTTTTTCCTCTTGCAAACTAACGCCCAGTTAAGGGGTGAAGCACGCAATGACCAAGCCCCCGCATTGCACTTCAACACCAAAACCACCGTATACCAAAAATGCCACGCGTGCTGAATCCCACTTGAACTGTTTGTTAGCACGCTGCCCTTAAAGCCTTTGGTACACGCCAAGATATTGAAATATAGCACGAAACTCATGACTTAAAACACTGAAACCAAACAGACAGCTGCCAAACTGAAAACTAACTTTAAGCGCAAGTTGGCTAGAAGAAAAACGTGCAAAACTGCCCCATTTTCACTGAATTAAAATTAGAAAAGGATTCGGTTACCGAACTTGAACAACCATACCAAAGAACCGAGTTGAAGCTAGAGAACCAACCACAAAAAAGAAACCGCGCCAGTGAAATAGCCCGAAAGTTAGAAACCGTAAACGGTGAAATCCAAGCGAAAACTATACATCTAGTGCCACCGGAGCGAACGTGAGAGGCACATTTGATCAGGTGTAAATCTGGGAAAGAAACCAATAAACATCAAAACTTTTGACCTTTGATTCCAACCCAGTGCTAACGCCGCGTTAAGTGGTGAGCAACGCCGACCACCGTACCTAAACTATTGTGCCGTAAACACTAAAGCTGAATCAAACCGAAAATGCCAAGCGTTGGGAATCCGTCTTAAACGCTTTGTTAGCCGACATTTCTGAAATTAAAAAACCAAATAATTGACAACACTTTCAACAGGATTACTCAAAAGTATTTCTGACACGCCCAATTTGACCAAAAAGTAGAAGATAAAACTTATTAGCAAGTAGTCTAAAAGAACTGTCGCCACCCACTTAGGGGCATTTTTTCGGTTCGCTTTTTTAGATATGTTACCGATAGAACGATTGAAATTGCTTGTAATTGACATCCATTCCTTACTCTTTTGAATATCAAAGTCATACAAATATACATGACCATTACTGTTTGAAAATGCGGTCTTTGCAGTTATATATTCGATGCAACCCTCATCTTGAAAAAGAATCCAAGCGTGAATATTTCTCAGTTTATCTAAATAGTTTAGACGCTCTTCAAAACTTAAATTGCTAAAATTCACTTCCGTTGAAGTTAATTCTCCACGTCGAATATGCTCAATGAAAGTCGATGTTGTGCATCCATAATAATAATCTACTCTATCTATCGTTAACATATTTTACCGTTATGTTATGTTGGCTAACGCCGCATTAAGGTGTGAGCGACGCTTGGCTATACTTGAGCGAAGCGAAACCGCCAAGCGTTGCGAATCACTCTTAAATGCTTTGTTATGTGCGTAACTCGCCTATGAACGCCTTTGCCTTTTTAGGGCTTGTTATTCTTACAAATTTGATATGACTATACTTCGGATCGTCTAGCAGTTCTGTGTAACGAGATCGATTTTTACTGTACGTTTTTAACGTCCAAAGAATGATAGAGTCTTTGCTAAGAAAAGACTTTCTAAACGACTCAACATTACCTGTTTTACCCCATAACTCCTGCTTGGTCACTGTGCGAACTAAAGCCCTTTTCACAGCTTGAAACAGTGTTCTTACGAAGGAGTAATCAACCCAGACAATGGTATCTACTCTGCACCATTTGATTTCAGCAGTTCGATTATAATTACCATCAAGAACCCAGTGTTCGGCGCTCAACCTGTCGGCCAATTTTGCAAAAAACTCGTCATCTGAAGATTCTTGCCAATTAGGCTTCCAGAATATGGCATCCATTTCTACATAAGGGTACTTTAGCTCACTCGCCAGCATGCGACTGAAAGTACTTTTCCCACTACCACTAGTGCCTATTACATTGATTCTTTTCATCGCCTGACCTAATTTTTGCCTTAGCACATAACGCCCTGTTAAGGTGTGAGTAACGCAATACCAATGCTTCAGCATACCACCTTAACCACTAAAACTAACGCATAGTAAAAATGCCACGCGTTGCGAATCACTCTTAAACAGATTGTTATGTGCGCTTTATAATTTTGCCAACAAACTCTTCGACTGATGAACCGGTCGGTAATCGTATATACGAAGAGGTCTTATACGGACGATCTGTTATGCCAAGGTAATACTCGATTTTTCCAAACAGAGACCATGAACTACTAAGGATCATTTCTAACTTTAGGGTTGTGACCCTAAGCTCAATAACCTTACTTCCCCGCAATGCATTCACATCGTTGTGCGCCAAAAGCTTATTGCGATATTTCTTTAAGTTAGCTTCTTCGAACAATTTACCCAACTCTTGTAAGTCAGCTCGAAGTTCCGTTTGATGCTCTTTGGATACCCTAGAAATCATGAAGTCGAAAGATAAGTTTTTGCTGCCACTTTTACCCTGAGGATCAAATAGTTTAGTTAATTCCAAATATAGAACATCAACTAAACATTTTTGATAGTTGCCAAATATAAACGGATGAAAATCATTCATCGCCTTAACAGCTTCGGTGCTATCGAACAGTTCTGTATATACTGTGAAATTTAGGGATACATCTGATAACTTTTTCTTAAAAAGAACTACGTCCTCTTCCATTTTATCTCCTAGCACATAACGCCCTGTTAAGGTGTGAGCAACGCAATACCGATGCTGCCGCATGCCACCTTAATCACTTAAAACAACGCATAGTAAAAATGCCACGCGTTGCGAATCACTCTTAAACAGTTTGTTATAAGCGTGGTTTGAGCATGTGCACGAACTGTTCGTCCTGCCCTGTAACCTCAAAGCCAAACCTTTTGTAAAGTTGCCCTACTCGGTTTCCTTGTAAGTAGCAAAGCTTTATCGGTAACGACTTTTGTTCAGCAAGCTCAGTAACTGCTTTTAATACTTGGCTACCAATTCCTTTACCCTGATATTCTGGTAATAGGAAAAAGCGACCAAAGTACAGGTGCTCAGAATGGCACTGCACCAAGTAACTGCCCACTGCGACTCCATCAACTTCTATGATGGTTGGCTTTTCTTCGCCCCACTCATTGTGATGAATTTCTCTTTGAACACTTTCGTTCCAACCAAATACAGCTTTGATTGGTTCAAATTCTGCTGATTTCTTAAGTTCGAATAGGAACTCATAGTCACTATTTTCAGCTTTACGGGTTTCGTACACCTAACTCTCCAAACCTACAACTACGGATAGCTTATAACGCGCAGTTAAGGTGTGAGAGACGCACATGCACCCTAACCTAAAATAAACTCTGATAAATCCATGCCTATTTGGGCACTAAAACCCCAATGCGTTTCGAATCGCCTTGAACGTCTTGTTATTCCGCAACTAAAGTCGGCTATGTTTACGCCTAATCTTTTGATATGACGAGAAATTTTCGGTATGCAGGC
>NZ_RBWD01000018.1:0-67266 GCF_009361695.1 Vibrio sp. VGrn 2
CCCCGCGTCCGTATTGTGTCACCGTTAAGTACCGTGAGAACTATGAAACTGGAGCGACACACGAGGTTCGAACTCGTGACCTCAACCTTGGCAAGGTTGCGCTCTACCAACTGAGCTAGTGTCGCATATCAACAGCAGTCGCTATTAATAGAATTTGGTTGCGGGGGCCGGATTTGAACCGACGACCTTCGGGTTATGAGCCCGACGAGCTACCAAGCTGCTCCACCCCGCGTCCGTATTGTGTCACCGTTAAGTACCGTGAGAACTATGAAACTGGAGCGACACACGAGGTTCGAACTCGTGACCTCAACCTTGGCAAGGTTGCGCTCTACCAACTGAGCTAGTGTCGCATCAACAACGTTTCCGCTGTTTAGGGCTGCGAATTATAAGAGCATTTTTTTGTGATGCAAGTCCTTCCTTCAAAAAAACTTTATTTTTTTACTGAACGATGAAAAAGCAATCAAAAGCGATATAAATTACAACAATTTGGATCGCAACCTTAACAGTTAAATCTTGAAAATAGTACCACGATAGTACTTGAGTTCTGCAATCGACTCGCGAATGTCGTCCAAGGCCAAATGTGTTCCCTGTTTTGTGAACCCATTTAATACTTCAGGTTGCCAACGACGCGCCAATTCTTTAAGAGTGCTGACGTCAACATATCGGTAATGAAAGAACTCTTCTAATTCCGGCATGTGTTTGTACAAGAAGCGACGATCCTGCCCAATGCTGTTACCACATATTGGCGACGCCCCTTTCGGTACCCATTTTTCTAAGAATTCAATGGTTTGTGCGACCGCATCTTGTTCTGAGATTTTACTGTTGCGAACGCGTTCTACCAAGCCGCTTGCCGTATGCGTATTGGTGCACCAATCGTCCATTTTCGCTAGCTCTTCTTCCGGCTGATGAATCGCTAATACTGGACCTTCAGCTAAAATATTTAGCTCGCTATCCGTGACAATAGAAGCAATTTCAATGATTTTGTGCGTTTCAGGATCAAGCCCTGTCATCTCTAAATCAACCCAAATTAGGTTTTGATCGCTAAAGGACATGGTTACGCCGCCTATTTGTTTATCGATAAAAGAGGTACTATACCTCAAAATACGGGAAACACGATACTCACTCAGAGCCAAGATCACGGCTCAACCATTTGAGTAAATTCACATAAAGTACAGAATTGTGGCAAAGAAGAAAAAGTTAACCAAAGGTCAAGTGCGACGCGTACGCAGCAACCAACAAAAGCGTTTAAAAAAGCAAGAAGAGTCCATCCAGTGGGATGAAAACATGCTAGGCGCAAGCAAACAAGGTCTCGTGATCACTCGTTTTGGCCAGCACGCGGATATTGAAGACCTTGAAACAGGCGAGATTCAACGCTGTAACCTTCGCCGTGGTATCGAATCTTTAGTATCTGGCGATCGAGTTTTATGGCGCGAAGGCTTGGAGTCTATGGCTGGCATTTCTGGCGTTGTTGAAGCGGTAGAACCTCGTTCTTCAGTGCTCACTCGTCCAGATTACTACGATGGCCTAAAGCCCGTAGCTGCCAATATAGATCAAATGGTCATTGTCTCCTCGGTACTGCCCGAGCTATCACTGAATATTATTGACCGTTACCTCGTAGCATCAGAAACACTGAATATCGCACCATTGCTGGTCTTAAACAAAGTCGATCTTCTAGAAGCCGATGATCGTGCAATGTATGAAGAATGGCTCAAAGAATATGAACGCATTGGCTATAAAGTGCTTCTGGTCAGCAAGAAGTCTGGAGAAGGCATTGCTGAACTAGAAACCCTGCTGCGTGACCGAATTAATATCTTTGTTGGTCAATCAGGCGTAGGGAAATCCAGCTTAGTCAACGCGTTAATGCCGGAACTAGAGAGCGAAGTGGAAGAAGGCGAAGTTTCCGAGAACTCAGGTTTAGGCCAACACACCACGACAGCAGCGCGCTTGTATCATATTCCGACGGGTGGCGACTTGATCGACTCGCCTGGAGTGCGTGAATTTGGGCTTTGGCATTTGGAAGCAGAAGAAGTAACGAAAGCATTCGTTGAATTCCGACCATACTTAGGCGGTTGTAAGTTCCGAGATTGTAAGCACAATGACGACCCTGGCTGCCTTCTACGTGAAGCTGTTGAGAAAGGGGAAATCAACGAAACTCGCTTTGAAAACTACCATCGCATTTTGGAAAGCATGGTTGAAAACAAAGCAAACCGTCAGTATTCACGCAATAAGAAAGCCGATCTGTAATTAAGTTAAGACTGTAACTGTGTAAAAAGTCTTCACCTAATACTGACAAGCAAATTAAATTTCAGTAACATCACGCGCCCTAAAGCGCGAATCTAACAGAAGTATCGGAATTAAAGATGGACAAGTTTAAAGTTGGACTGCAGTACTGGATCCCACAACACGGCCTCACTCGCCTAATGGGTAAACTGGCTTCAGCAAAAGCTGGCGGTCTAACAACAGCAGTTATTCGTTGGTTTATCAAACAATACAATGTGAACATGGATGAGGCGAAGCACTCAGATCCTAAGCATTTTAAAACGTTCAACGAGTTTTTCGTTCGTGAGCTAAAAGAGGGCGCACGCCCAATTTCTGAAGGCGAAAACGTCATCACTCACCCAGCCGACGCTTGTGTTAGCCAATTTGGCCCTATTGAAGATGGTCAACTTATCCAAGCAAAAGGTCATCACTTCTCAGCGCAAGAACTGCTAGGCGGTGACGCGAATTTAGCAAACGAATTTAAAGATGGATCTTTTGCCACGCTGTACCTGTCTCCGCGCGATTACCATCGTGTACACATGCCGTGTGACGGCACACTGCGCCAAATGATTTACGTGCCTGGTGACCTGTTCTCGGTAAACCCACTTACGGCAGAAAACGTTCCAAATCTATTCGCACGTAACGAGCGTGTGGTGTGTATCTTTGACACTGAGTTTGGTCCAATGGCACAAGTGCTTGTTGGCGCAACCATCGTAGGTAGCATTGAGCAAGTGTGGGCTGGCACGATCACTCCGCCTCGTGGCAATACTGTCTACAAATGGGATTACCCAGCTGAGGGTGACAAGGCCGTGATCTTGAAAAAAGGCGAAGAGATGGGCCGCTTCAAACTGGGTTCTACTGTTATTAACCTGTTTGCCAAAGACGCGATTGAGTTTGACGCAAGCATGGAAAACGGTAAGCCAACCGTAATGGGCACACCTTACGCCTTGAAAAAATAAGCAAAACCCCGTTAAAAGAGCCCTTTCTCAAGGGCTCTTTTTATTGATAAAAAGCAAAATTCCGTTCAAAATTTAGCCTCTATTTCTCAAACTCATACCTGCCTCTAAGACCTTCATTCCACAATCAATTATCCTGCGCTTAGGATGAATATTTAGAGGGGCAGCCAATGCTAAAGATGAGTGTAAACACGCTGGCGAAATTGCTGGTGTGCTTTTTAATTCCGCTCGGTGTTTTGATGATGCCGATTGATGCTATTCCTATTGATGATCTTACTTTAATTCAGCATCGCCTGTTGGCTATTTTTCTTCTTGCTGCCCTACTTTGGGTTCTTGAGCCGGTCCCCGTTTTTGCTACGTCCATTCTTATTATCGCTCTTGAACTGATCATGATATCGGATAAAGGTTTGCATCTATTTCGCAATCCACCAGCGGGGCATGATTTGGGAGAGTTAATTGCTTACACCGATATTTTCTCGGCCTTCTCTTCACCGATCATTATTCTTTTTATGGGTGGGTTTGCCCTCGCCATCGCGGCTTCCAAATACGAACTCGACAACAATCTCGCCCGAGTACTACTAAAACCATTCGGCACACAACCTAAGTTCATCATGCTGGGTTTGATGCTCATTACCGCCGTTTTTTCAATGTTCATGTCCAACACTGCCACGACGGTCATGATGTTGGCGCTGCTCGGTCCAATCGTCGCTTCTGCACCTAAAGGGGATCTAGGGATTAAAGCGCTGGTGCTGTGCATTCCAATTGCCGCGAATACTGGCGGCATTGCAACTCCGATAGGCACGCCACCTAACGCAATAGCGCTCCAATACCTCACCGGAGAAAACGCCATAGACTTCCTATCTTGGATGACAATGGGCCTACCATTTGTGCTGATACAACTCACTGTTGCTTGGTTTTTGTTGCAGAAGCTGTTTCCGTCCAGCGAACCAGAAATGAAACTAAAGCTGGATGGTACGTTCAAAAAGAGCTGGCGCGCGATCGTCGTCTACATCACTTTTGCACTAACCATTGTGCTTTGGATGACGACAAAAGTGCACGGCATGAACACGTATGTTGTTGCGATTATACCGCTTGCGGTGTTCACCTTAACGGGCATTATGGGAAAAGAAGAACTCAAGCTGATTAACTGGGACGTGCTATGGCTGGTTGCTGGTGGTATCGCAATTGGTATTGCCTTAGACAAAACGGGTTTAGCCGAAGCATTGGCACACGCCATTGATTACAGCTTACTATCACCATTTGCCGTTGTCTTTGCCCTATCGGTAGTATGTTGGTTAATGGCGAACTTTATGTCTAATACCGCAACGGCAAACTTATTAATGCCTATTGCTGCCGCTATTGGTACATCCATGCCAAGCCTTATTGCGGTTGGTGGCCTACAAGGTTTACTGGTTGTCGTCGCATTCTCCGCATCACTTGGCATGATCTTACCGGTTTCCACGCCACCAAACTCTTTGGCTTATTCAACAGGCCTAATCGAGAGCAAAGACATGGCGAAAGTGGGGCTGATTCTTGGTTTGATTGGTCTATTTATCGTGTATGGCGCAGTTCTGGTGCTGTTTTAATCGATAAGCTCCGTGACAGAGCTTGTTGTCATGGAGCTGTTCGCCAGCTATTGCCCTCACAGAGCAGCTTTTACATCCATTAAATTTCGTGCATATTAAGACTCCTCTACTCTACAAGGACGTCGACACATCATGGGTTACGAATGGCTTGCTTTATGTGCCGCTTTTCTGTGGGCAGTTTCTAGCCTTATTTCTGTCATTCCTGCACAACACCTAGGCGCTTTTTCTTACAGCCGCTGGCGCATGGGCTGTACGGCCGTTATCTTATCAACAATGGCCTGGATAACTGGCGGCTGGTTAACGGTTTCTTGGGAACATGTAACGCCAATGATGGCGTCGGGTCTGATTGGAATTTTCATCGGTGATACCGCTCTGTTTGCGTGCTTGAATCGTATGGGACCAAGACAAGCCGGACTACTGTTTTCCTGCCATGCGGTATTCTCGGCCATTTTGGGCTACTTCTTATTTAGTGAAGTCATGACCACAATAGAACTACTGGGCGCATCATTGGTATTTAGCGGCGTGGTGATGGCGATATTCTTTGGTCGAAGAGGCCAAGTGAATAACGTCTTGGAAGACATTAAAGGTAACATCTGGGTGGGCATTGGACTTGGCTTAACCGCAGCAATGTGCCAAGCATTGGGCGGCATCATCGCCAAGCCAGTAATGCAAACCAGCATTGACCCCGTTGCGGCTTCTGCTATTCGAATGATCAGTGCATTTTTCGCCCACAGCATGTTGTTAGTTCTGGGGGTCAAAATCGCTCGCTCGACACAACACATTACTTGGCGAATATTTGGTATTACTGCGCTTAACGGTTTCTTGGCGATGGCCGTCGGCATGACGCTGATCTTATACGCACTGCAAGAAGGAAATGTAGGTATGGTTGCACTGCTATCTTCAACCACGCCAATTATGTTGCTACCGCTACTCTGGATTTACACTAAACGCCGACCAAACCGATTTGCATGGTTGGGCGCAGCCCTAGCCGTGATTGGTGCAGGCATTTTGGTTCAATAACCTTACAGACCAGCCCTTGTTGCCAGATACAAAAAAGCCCGAGTTTAAACTCGGGCTTTGGTCATTATGAGTTGTCAGTTAATTACTTAACTAGCACTTCACCCGTCATTTCTGCTGGGATTTCTAGACCCGCTAGAGAAAGCATGGTTGGTGCAAGGTCAGAAAGTTTGCCGCCTTCTTTGAACTCAACCGCTTTATCACCTACGTAAATAAGAGGAACCGGTAGGTTAGTGTGCGCTGTGTGAGTACCACCCGTTTCTGGGTCAACCATCATTTCTGCGTTACCGTGGTCCGCAGTGATCAGCAGCTGACCACCAACTTCTTTGATTGCTTCAACTACTTTGCCAACACTTTCATCTAGCGCTTCGATTGCTTTCTCAGCTGCTTCGTAAACGCCAGTGTGACCAACCATATCTGCGTTCGGGTAGTTACAGATGATAGTGTCGAACTTACCAGACTTGATCGCCGCAACCAGTTTCTCTGTAAGCTCAGGGGAGCTCATTTCTGGCTGAAGGTCGTAAGTGGCTACTTTTGGAGAAGCAACAAGCTGGCGCTCTTCGCCTTCAAATTCGTTTTCAACACCGCCGTTGAAGAAAAACGTTACGTGCGCGTATTTCTCTGTTTCAGAGATACGTAGCTGAGTTTGACCTTGCTTAGACAGCCACTCACCGTACGTGTTTTCTAGAGACGCTGGTGGGAATGCGATTGCTAGAGGGATATCTGCCGCGTATTGAGTCAACATAATGAAGTTAACTGCTGGGAATACCGCACGCTCAAAACCATCAAAGTCAGGCACGAATGCGCGAGTGATTTGACGAGCACGGTCAGCACGGTAGTTCATGAAGATAACCGCATCGCCGTCTTGCATGATTGCGTCTTCTTCGCCTTCCGCTTTGATGGCTGTCGCTTTCACGAATTCATCGTTCTCTTCACGAGCGTAAGCCGCTTCTAGACCAGCAACGGCGGTTTCTGCTGTGAACTCAGCTTTCGCTTGAGTCAGAAGATCGTAAGCAACTTGAACGCGATCCCAGTTGTTGTCACGGTCCATAGCGTAGTAGCGACCTACTAGAGAAGCAACACGACCTTTACCTAGTTTCGCGAATAGATCTTGGAAACGTTGTAGCGAGTTTTCTGCACTACGTGGTGGCGTGTCACGACCGTCTAGGAAACAGTGTAGGTAGATTTTCTCAGCGCCACGAGCCGCTGCCATTTCAACCGCTGCGTAGATATGGTCTTCATGAGAGTGTACGCCACCTGGAGACATCAGACCCATAATGTGTACCGCTTTCTCTGCTTTAACAGCAGCATCAACTGCTTCAACAAGCGCTGGCGTTTCAGCGAACTCACCGTCAGCGATCGATTTAGTGATACGAGTTAGATCTTGGTATACAACGCGACCTGCGCCAATGTTAGTGTGACCAACTTCTGAGTTACCCATTTGACCATCAGGAAGGCCTACATCCATGCCTGAAGCAGAGATTAGAGTGTGTGGGTTATTCGCAATCAGAGCATCCATTACTGGTGTTTTCGCATTCGCAATTGCGTTACTTGCTGTGTCTTCACGGTAACCGTAACCGTCAAGGATAACTAGAGCCAGTGGCTTCTTAGCTGACATAGTGATGACCTCATCAAATTTAAGTAACTTTTGGCGTAGGGCCTCGCTGCCCTATCTAACCTTGAAACAAAACTAGCGTAATTTTACTACACTTTTTAACCAAAACTGTAGGTTAAGATCAAATAATGTTTGCGATTTATTGTTGCTATCTTACAAGTTAAGCGAACAACGAGTCAGTGCCGACAAACGTGTTCCACAAGCATAGTCATTCCTAATACGCTTTGTACACCCCAGTCTAGGTTCGGTTTTCTTACGCTTCTAATTCTTGTTTTTGCACCTGAAACAGCGCTTATTTAAAGCATTATCGAACAAGATTGGTTAGTACCTATTGTTCGCTTTTTTCGGTAAAACAAAAATCACTTAAGTCGATAAATCCAATAGGCAAAAACAATCAAACTACCATAGTCCAATGCACGGACGGCAATAACATAAAGGGTTTATAGAGATCTCAATTATTCGTTAGAAAATTTTAACCCTCTCGCCTAAGAGGCTTAACCCCGCTATACTCCTGCTTTATTTTTCCGCCAACAGCGTAAGAGCTCAAGACATGCAAGAGTACATTGAATTTTTCCAACAGAACATGATTCTATCTTTGGTTTGGGTAGGTCTTCTTGTCGCCTTTATCATGAACATCGTGAAGTCAGCGACGGCCGCATACAAAGAAATCAACGTAAACCAACTGACTCATCTTATGAACCGTGAAAACGGCGTTGTAGTGGATATCCGCACAAAGGACGAGTTCAAAAAAGGTCATATCACCGACTCACTTCACATTTTACCGTCAGATATCAAAGCGGGTAACTTTGGTAGCCTTGAAAACCACAAATCAGACCCAATCATTGTGGTATGCAAGACAGGGCAAAACGCTCAAGAAAGCGCGAACCTATTAGTAAAAGCAGGCTTTGAAAAAGTAAGCCTACTGAAGAACGGCTTGATTGCATGGAACGAAGCGAACCTGCCTTTAGTACGTGGTAAAAAGTAATACCCGGCAGCTTCGATAACGGGGCAGAGGCAAAAGATAAGGTACGCATTCAAGCGTGTTTTTGCCAAGCTTCGTGGATAATAAACTGAGCAAATTGAAAGCAGTTGAAGCATTAAGTTGTGACGCTTTGCACGTAATACACGCTTCATCTAGTCAAGGTAGATTGGCTCAGTTAGTCTCGGGACATACCAGTTTTCTGAGTTTAGACGTTTCTAGGCTCTACAAATATTTATTTAAGGATTAAAAAATGGCTGAAGCAGCACCTCAAGAAGCACAACAAAACTTCGCAATTCAACGCATCTTCCTAAAAGACGTTTCTTTCGAAGCGCCAAACTCTCCAGTAATCTTCCAAAAAGAATGGAACCCAGACGTTAAACTAGACCTAGACACTCAAAGCCGTGAGCTTGGTGAAGGCGTTTACGAAGTGGTTCTACGTCTAACTGTAACTGTGAAGAACGAAGAAGAAACAGCGTTCCTATGTGAAGTTCAACAAGGTGGTATCTTCACTGCTGAGCAAATGGAAGCAGGCCAACTAGCACATTGCCTAGGCGCATTCTGCCCGAACATCCTATTCCCATATGCTCGTGAAACTATCTCAAGCCTAGTAGTTAAAGGTACGTTCCCTCAACTGAACCTAGCGCCAGTTAACTTCGACGCGCTATTCATGAACTACCTACAACAGCAAGCTCAACAAGGCGAAGCTGAAGCGTAATTCACGTTTTGTAAGTGACGAATAGCCTGAGTGCTGACGTCACCGACTCTAATAAAATGCACAGAGCGTCTACCATCCGATGCAATGTGCATTTTTTATTTCTGACAAAAGTTCCTAGTTCCTAATCGCCAGAAGGCGTAAAATTTGACGATTAGGAACTAGATTCTACTAGTAGAAAGACAATTAGGCGGTAGCATGACACAAGCAAATACAAACAATGCTTACGGTAAAGACATCGCAATGACGGTGATTGGCGCAGGTTCATACGGTACCTCTCTGGCGATCTCACTCGCTCGTAACGGCGCGAACGTAGTCCTTTGGGGACACGAGCCTGAGCACATGGCACGTTTAGAAGCGGATCGCGCGAACCACGCTTTCTTACCTGACGTTGATTTCCCTGAAAGCTTGATCATTGAATCGGATTTAGAAAAAGCCGTACAAGCAAGCCGAGATTTATTGGTTGTGGTTCCAAGCCATGTTTTTGGCATCGTGCTGAACAGCTGTAAGCCTTTCTTACGTGAAGACTCTCGTATCTGCTGGGCAACCAAAGGTCTTGAGCCAGAAACGGGTCGTCTGCTGAAAGACGTCGCTTATGACATTATCGGTGAAAACTACTCACTGGCTGTATTGTCTGGCCCAACGTTCGCCAAAGAGCTCGCGATGGGCATGCCTACTGCAATTTCAGTTGCGTCTCCAGATGCTGAATTTGTCGCTGACCTACAAGAAAAAATCCACTGCAGCAAAACCTTCCGCGTGTACGCCAATAGTGACTTTATCGGCATGCAATTGGGCGGCGCGGTGAAAAACGTTATCGCAATTGGTGCGGGTATGTCTGACGGCATCGGTTTTGGAGCCAACGCGCGTACTGCATTGATTACTCGTGGTTTGGCCGAAATGAGCCGTCTTGGTGCTGCGCTTGGTGCAAAACCAGAAACCTTCATGGGTATGGCTGGTTTGGGCGACCTTGTCCTAACGTGTACCGACAACCAATCACGCAACCGCCGCTTTGGTTTAGCGCTAGGTCAAGGTAAAGACGTCGACATGGCACAAGAAGAAATTGGCCAAGTCGTAGAAGGCTACCGCAACACGAAAGAAGTATGGATGCTCTCTCAACGCATGGGTGTTGAGATGCCAATTGTTGATCAAATTTATCAAGTATTGTATCAAGGGAAGGATGCACGCCTGGCAGCGCAAGATTTACTTGCTCGTGACAAAAAAGCCGAAGGAAAGTAGCACTCTACGCCCCTTCGCACCTCATCTGAGAAGAATAGAAGTTGTCGGGTCACGGAAGAACCACTCAGGATATTGAGAATGAAACACTGCGAAAAACAAAAAGTCTGGAACAGAATTGTCTCAGAAGCCCGCGAAATGTCAGAGCAAGAGCCAATGCTGGCCAGCTTTTACCATGCCACCATCATCAAGCATGAAAGTTTCTGTGCCGCGCTCAGCTACATTTTGGCAAACAAGTTAAACACGGCATCGATGCCAGCAATGGCAGTACGTGAAGTGGTAGAAGAAGCGTTCTCTGCCGACCCAACCATTACCGATTGTGCCGCTTGTGACATTTGTGCCACGGTTAATCGCGACCCTGCAGTTTCGATGTACTCTATGCCGCTGCTGTACTTAAAGGGCTACCACGCTCTGCAAGGCTACCGCGTGGCAAACTGGCTATGGAAGCAAGGGCGCCATGCACTGGCCACCTACCTGCAAAACCAAATTTCGGTTGCGTGTCAGGTAGACATTCACCCGGCAGCACGCATTGGTAGCGGCATCATGCTCGACCACGCAACGGGAATCGTCATCGGTGAAACTGCAGTTATCGATAATGACGTCTCAATTCTACAAGACGTTACCTTAGGCGGTACGGGTAAAGAGTGCGGCGATCGTCACCCGAAAATCCGTGAAGGTGTGATGATTGGTGCAGGTGCAAAAATTCTTGGCAATATCGAAGTGGGCGAAGGCGCGAAAATCGGCTCTTGCTCTGTGGTATTGCAAGCAGTACCACCACACACAACTGTGGCGGGGGTTCCTGCGAAAATCGTCGGTCGTCCAAAAACGGACAAACCTTCTCTCGATATGGATCAAGGCTTTAATGGTAAATCACAAAGCTTTATCCATGGGGATGGTATTTAATCGTCAACAAACCTTTTGACAACAACGTGGTAGGTAAATCTCAAGTGCGAAAACAAAATCACCCTGTTCTACGCTCGGCTATTTTATTAACTTGTGCTTTATCTGCCACATATCCCCTCGCCTCTTCTGCCGCTAGTCAACAAGAGCTCAAAGGCGTATCAAGTGAGATAAGCCGTCAACGCAAATCTCTCTCTTCCCAAGAAAAGCAACTCAATGAGCTACAAAAATCGCTCAAAGAGCAAGAACTTGGCATTTCTAAACTTGAACGCGAGATAAGACAAACCAAATCTGAGCTCGCACAAGCAGACAAAAACATAGACAAGCTAGAAGAGAAAATTGCCTTGCAAGAAGCGCAGCGCCAAGAGCAAGAGGAAGAGCTCAAACAGTTGCTGCAAACGTATTACGTGACCGAACGAGCGAAAGCCAATGGTCACTTGTTGAATCAAGGTGTGGAAGAAGACCGCATGAGTCAATACTTCCAGCACTTAGCCAAAGCGCGTGCGGAAGTGATTGATGCAATCACCAAAACCACTCAAGAATTGGCACACAACAAAAACCAGCTTGAGCTAGAAAAAGAGCAAATCGAGACGTTACTCAAACAGCAATCAGAAAAGCGTACCGCACTGGCCAGTACGCAGTCGAATCGTAAGCAAACGCTGAACAAAATTCAGAGCAGCATTAAAAACGACAAACGTTACCTTGCTGAACTGCAGCGCAACGAAACACGCCTAAAAGCCGAGATCGCCAAAGCGGCTAAGCGTAATGCCGTGCCAATGGACGGACTGGGCAAACAGCGCGGTAAACTGCCATGGCCACTCAAAGGTCGTGTATTACACAACTTCGGTACTCGCCAAACCGGGCAAGTAAACTGGAAGGGAATGGTGCTTGCGGCCAATTACGGTCAACAAGTGAAAGCCGTTTATCCGGGGACTGTCGTATTTGCTGAGTATTTACGCGGGTATGGCTTAGTGGTATTGCTTGACCACGGCAAAGGCGACATGACGCTCTACGGCTACAACCAAGCGTTGACGAAAAAAGAAGGCGATCGAGTGACCGCAGGCGAAGTGATCGCTCTTGCGGGTGATACTGGCGGGCAAGATCGCGCATCACTGTATTTCGAAATTCGCCGCAACAGTGAAGCACAAAACCCGAAATCTTGGTTGAAGCGCTAATTATCTGACTCATCGACTTATAATAAAAAAGGAGCCACTCGGCTCCTTTTTTGTATTCATATTTTGGCAAATGCTATGCGTAGTACGTTTCTACCGCATCAATAAAAGCACTTACATCATCTTTGCTTAAGGCGTTGATGCCTGCCGCCGCTTCTCGGCCGCCACCAGTTGGAAACTGCCCACACACGGCAACGGCGCCTTGTTTGTTGTTCAACGGGGCACGTAGAGAGACCGTGTAAGTGCCATCTGCATTTTCGGTGAGTACTGCATGAGCAGAATCTGGGTTTTGATTTGCCAGCCAGTTGCCATACACACCGCTGATTCGACGTGATGCGGCCGTGTTTGGTAGCTCGAACAGCTTTAGCTTACCGCTCTCATGCGTGGCAGGCACTGCCAGAGCGGCATCCATATCTTGTTGGTAAGCAGACTGCAGTTGGTAGTAAGGCGAAGTTTTATCTTCAATTACATCAAATGGCGACGTGTACTTCAGCAAGGCTTGGTACAAATCCGCTGGATGGAAATGTAAGTCATCCACTTTCGAACCGTAACCGTTGTAATTAATCAAAGTGCCAAGCTCTTGAAGCTGCGCTTTCTGATCGTGAGACAAGCCTGCCTTGTCAGCCAATTCATCTGCTTTCGCGATCATGTTATCGCCATAAGCCGCCGTAATCGCCCATGTGTGAAAACGTCCATTTAGCAATTGATCGACAATCAACGCCGTACACATGTTGGCATCGAGATCGATGTGCGCATCCAAGTTGCCATGCTGAGGAATATCACCCGCCTTATGGTGATCGGCGTAAAACACGTGCGCGCCTTGAGCCAATGCTTGCTCTAGACCTACCATGTTCTTTTCCATCGAAATGTCTAACACCGTTAGCTCATCACCCGCTTGCACGTCTACTTTTTCCACCAGCTTGATATCGCGCTTTACACCAGTAATTAACTGAGCCTCGATAGGATCAGCCAAGCGTAATTGTAGAAGCGCAATGATGCCATCAGCATCGCCATTAAAAATGTCGTAATTCATGGAGCGATAGTTCCTTTATCGAGAGTCATATCCCAGAGAGGGCTGAACGGTATGAGGACTATTGTGCGTGGCATATTTGACAAGTCAACTCGAGCCACGACTCGAAAATGAGAGTGACTCTCGAAATATTAAGCAGTTTGGCGTTTAACTGTGTAGATTGCTGACTGCATCTTCCAGTAACAGTAGCTGCTCTAACCCCTGCTCAGTTGCTAATGGCTTAACGACATTAAGCATCTGCAACATCCCTTGCTTCACCATTTGCTCAGTGATGCTGGTTTTCGAAGCCATTGCAGATTGATACGCCAACCAGCTACACGCAATCAAATGCAACGTACACACCAGTGACTTCAACTGCTGTTGATCAACATTAAGCAGCTTCAGCGATACAAACTCTTGCATGATCGCAATGAGGTTCGCTTGCAGCTTTTCTTGCACATCGATGTACTGCTCATGTAACTGCTCATCTCGTGACAAGATCTCAGGTAGATTCGCGTAGAAAAAGCGGTATTTCCACATTAGCGTAAAGATGGAATCTAGGTAGCTCTTCAGCATAGTCAGGCTTTCCTGTGAGCCTTGAATAGGGGTAAATCTTTCTAAAAGTTCTGCTGAATAAAGCGCAAAGATCTCACGAACGATTTCTTGCTTATTACGGAAGTGGTAATACAGATTACCTGGGCTAATTTCGATGTGATCGGCAATGTGATTGGTGGTGATGTTGCGTTCACCATGTTGGTTGAACAACTCCAGTGCCGCGTAGACGATTTTGTCGCGCGTTTTCATTGTTATCGTGTTCCCTCTTCATTAACGAATCGAGTATAGCGACTTCACCAACCTAGGTCGATAGAGGCTCCAAATACGGTAACATAACAGACCAGTTAGAATACCCGTTGAGTTGGCGACAAGGTCTAACCAAGAGGTTTGTCTTCCAACATACCCTTGTAGCCATTCGATGGCAGCACTAAATAATAAGATACCAATCGCCACCGCCCAACGTTGACGCCAACGCCACACGCAAAAGCAACCTAAAAACGCAAATCCGCTGTACGCCATGGCGTGCTGCATTTTATCAAGATACGCAATGTTGCCCCAGTCTTGCAACTCGCCCGAGCTCAACGATAAGTAAGCGATCAGTATTGCGTAGCTGAGAATGACCAAACGTGCAGCAGCCAAGTTCATTGAATATCCTTATGCGATTGGGAATGGAAAGGCCGTCACTTGATCAATGTGGTCACAGCCGAGCGCCAGCATGATCAAACGATCGATGCCTAACGCAACACCCGCACAATCTGGCAACCCTGCCTCTAATGCGGATATCAAATGATAGTCGATTGGCTGCGGTTTTAAACCCATGTCGAGACGCTTCGCGTTATCTTGCTCAAAACGCGCCAGTTGCTCTTTCGGGTTATCGAGTTCATGGAACCCATTTGCCAGCTCAATTCCCTTAAAATACACCTCAAAGCGATCCGCAACACGATGGTCTTGAGGATTGATTTTCGCAAGCGCCGCCTGTGATGCCGGGAAGTCGTACACAAAAGCAGGCACATCCTGACCAATTTTGTGTTCGACTCCCACGCTAAATAGCAATTGCAGTAACGTATCGCGATCTTCTTCAGGCTCTGCAATGTCACTCAAACCCAGCTTGCTTGCCGCCGCTTTCAGCTCCGTCATCGAGCCTTCTAGTGGGCACACACCCAACACATCAATGAAGGCTTGTTGATACGTCATGCGCTGCGCTGCGCCACACTTCAATACCAGTTGCAACAGATCATCCATTTCATCCATCAATTTATGATGGTCAAAGCCAACGCGATACCACTCCAACATCGTGAATTCTGGATTGTGGTAACGACCATTTTCTTCGTTACGAAATGCTTTGTTGATTTGATAAATACAACCGCTGCCAGCCGCCAGCAGGCGCTTCATGTGGAATTCAGGGCTGGTCATAAAGAACAGCTTGCTACCATCGGCGTAATCCGGGCCAACAAACTCGGTTTGGAAAGTATGCAAATGAATGTCAGTCACGGTTGCGTGACTCATGGCTGGCGTGTCGACTTCCATCACCTGTCGATCAGCGAAGAATTGGCGAATCGACGCGATTAACGTCGCACGTTGACGAAGTTGGTCAATGGAAGCAGTAGGTTGCCAGTTGGTTTGCATAACAAGTCTCTCAAACTTTAATTCAGCGAGGAAAGTCTCATTCTACATGCTTTTTACTCTTCAAGAAGAGAGGAATATCCCTTCTTCTTTTTACTAACGTGCTCGCCTATTTGAGGCAAGTATTACTCGTGCCGCAGCACAAAAAACACTCAGTTAAAATCCTATTATCCATGCGGTTAATGTCACGCAACACAGGTTTAACATCCCTAATGTTAATGCTTGAGGGCCAAAACCTCGATGCCGTGATAGCAGTCACATAACCTATAAATTCTATGCCCTTAAGTGCATTACCGAAGCAAAAACCCAATTACATCAATTTTTCTGCCATGTGGCTCATCTACACTAACCCTACTACTTTTGGGGAGTTCTTTTTAAAGAGCGCCTCGTAATGACAATAACAAGCGGATTTCCGCAATCACACACTGGAGGATAACTGTGCAAATTATCACCACAGATATCGCAGTCATCGGCGCAGGCGGCGCTGGTCTTCGTACTGCTATTGCAGCGGCTGAAGCAAACCCAGACTTAGAAGTCGCCCTGATTTCTAAAGTTTATCCAATGCGCTCCCACACGGTCGCTGCAGAGGGTGGCTCAGCAGCAGTTATCAAGGATGAAGATAGCTTAGACAACCACTTCAACGACACTGTTGGCGGTGGTGACTGGCTATGTGAACAGGACGTTGTTGAATACTTTGTAGAGAACGCGACTCGCGAAATGATCCAAATGGAGCAATGGGGTTGCCCATGGAGTCGTAAAGAGAACGGTGAAGTCAACGTACGCCGCTTTGGTGGTATGAAGGTTGAACGTACTTGGTTCGCTGCAGATAAAACTGGCTTCCACATGCTTCATACGCTATTCCAGACATCCATGAAGTACAGCAACATCAAACGCTTTGATGAATACTTTGTGGTGGATCTGCTTGTTGATGAAGGCGAAGTTCAAGGTCTGATTGCTATTCACATGTCTGAAGGCGAGCTTGTTACTATCAAAGCAAAATCTGTTGTTCTAGCAACAGGTGGCGCGGGCCGCGTTTACCACTGTAACACCAACGGCGGTATCGTAACGGGCGATGGTATGGCAATGGCTTACCGTCACGGCGTTCCTCTACGTGATATGGAATTCGTTCAATACCACCCAACCGGTCTTCCTGGCACAGGTATCCTGATGACGGAAGGTTGTCGTGGTGAAGGCGGTATCATCGTTAACAAGAACGGCTACCGTTACTTACAAGATTACGGCATGGGCCCTGAAACTCCAGTTGGCCAACCGAAGAACAAATACATGGAACTGGGTCCTCGTGACAAAGTTTCTCAAGCTTTCTGGCACGAACAACAGAAAGGCAACACCATCAAACACCCACTGGGTGACGTGGTGCACCTAGACCTTCGCCACCTTGGTGAAGAGTACCTACAAGAGCGTCTACCGTTCATCTGTGAGCTAGCAAAAGCTTACGTAAACGTAGACCCTGCAAAAGAGCCAATTCCAATTCGTCCAACGGTTCACTACACCATGGGTGGTATCGAGACCAACGGCGGCTGTGAAACTCGCATTAAAGGTCTATTCGCGGTTGGTGAATGTGCGTCTGTTGGTCTTCACGGTGCAAACCGTCTAGGTTCTAACTCATTGGCTGAGTTTGTGGTATTTGGTCGCGTAGCGGGTGAAAACGCAGTGAAACGTGCGGCAGAATTCAAAGGTTGGAACGAGTCTGCAATCGATGCTCAAGTGAAAGCAGTTGAAGAGCGCATCGCCAAACTGATGAACCAAGAAGGTGATGAGAACTGGGCAAACATCCGTACTGAAATGGGTCATACCATGGAAGCGGGTTGTGGTATCTACCGTCAAGAAGATTTGATGCAAGAAACCATTAACAAGATCACCGAACTAAAAGAACGCTACAAACGCATCAGCATTAAAGACAAAGGCAAAGTGTTCAACACTGATCTTCTGTACGCAATTGAAGTGGGTTACGGCCTAGAAGTCGCAGAAGCGATGGTTCACTCTGCGATTCTACGTAAAGAATCTCGCGGTGCGCACCAACGTCTGGACGACGGTTGTACAGAACGTGATGACGTGAACTTCCTAAAACACTCACTTGCTTTCTACAAACCAGATGCAGCGCCAAGTATCGATTACAGCAATGTGACTATCACTAAGTCACAACCAAAAGCTCGTCTATACGGTGAAGCAGCAGAAAAAGCCGCAGCTGAAGAGAAGAACGCAGAGGAGCAAGCATAATGTCAGCAAATCGCATTCAAAAAGTAGACATTCTGCGTTATGACCCAGAAAAAGATGCAGAACCATACAAGCAAACATTCGAAGTGCCATTCGATGAAACCATGTCTGTGCTTGACGCACTGGGCTACATTAAAGATCACCTAGACAAAGATCTGTCTTACCGTTGGTCTTGCCGTATGGCGATCTGTGGTTCTTGCGGCATCATGGTGAACAACGTACCGAAACTTGCTTGTAAGAGCTTCCTACGTGATTACCCAGACGGTGTGACTATCGAGCCTCTAGCGAACTTCCCAATCGAGAAAGACTTGATTGTTGATATGACGCCGTTCATCGAACGTCTTGAAGCAATCAAACCGTACATCATTGGTAACGACCGTAAACCAGAAGACGGTACGAACTTGCAAACGCCAGAGCAAATGGCGAAATACAAGCAGTTCGCTGGTTGTATCAACTGCGGTCTGTGCTACGCGGCGTGTCCTCAGTTTGGTCTGAACCCTGAGTTCATCGGTCCTGCGGCACTAACGCTAGCGCACCGCTACAATCTAGACAGTCGTGACAACGGTAAAGATGAGCGCATGAAGCTGATCAACGGTGAAAACGGTGCTTGGGGTTGTACGTTTGTTGGTTACTGTTCTGAAGTTTGTCCGAAGAACGTTGACCCAGCAGCGGCAGTAAACCAAGGCAAAGTGGAGTCTTCTATGGACTTCGTGATTGCTATGTTGAAACCTGATGGTTCACCAAAGAAAGTGGAGGCATAAGGATGAGCAATCGTAAACCTTACGTTCGTGAAGTAAAACGCACTTGGTGGAAGAACCATCCTTTCTACCGCTTCTACATGCTACGTGAAGCGACTGTGCTGCCTTTGATCCTATTCACTCTGTTCCTAACTTTCGGTTTAGGTTGCTTGGTGAAAGGCCCTGAAGCATGGCAAGGTTGGTTGGATTTTATGGCAAACCCAATCGTAGTCGCGATCAACATCGTTGCACTACTAGGTAGCCTATTCCACGCTCAAACTTTCTTCAGCATGATGCCGCAAGTAATGCCAATTCGTTTGAAAGGCAAACTGGTGGACAAGAAAATCATCGTATTGACTCAGTGGGCCGCGGTTGCGTTCATCTCACTGATCGTTCTCATCGTGGTGTAAGGAGCTGAGCATGAAACCGAATTATAGTGTAAACACATCACCAAAACGTTCTGATGAGCCAATCTGGTGGGGTCTATTTGGTGCTGGCGGTACTTGGTTCGCGATGATCACGCCAATCACGGTATTGGTGCTGGGCATCTTGGTCCCACTAGGCGTGATTGATGCAGAAGCGATGAGCTACGAGCGTGTCTCCGAATTCGCAACCAGTATCATCGGTGCGCTATTCATCATTGGCACCCTAGCTCTACCAATGTGGCATGCGATGCACCGTGTACACCACGGCATGCACGACCTTAAATTCCACACTGGTGTGATAGGTAAAATTGCATGCTATGCATTTTCAGGCCTCATTACTGCACTAGCCGTTATCTTTATCTTCATGATTTAAGATACTGACTAAAAAGAAAAAGCTGGCTCTATGCCAGCTTTTTTATTGCTTTGGGTTACCCATGATCTTTTTGCTTTTTAAGCTTTTGACCACCCATGATCTTATTGCTGTATGACCTTCTTCGTTTGGTCCATAAGACCCAGGGCGCCAAAGCCAGTAATCACATCTAGGTTTGTTTTCAAGCCCGTTTCTTCGCTACCACCAATGTAGTTTTGTGGCATCTGAACTTGGAAGTTTTGCAAGTTGTTGTACAACGAGTTCGCTACGTCTCGATTCAACTCTGCCAAGTAAACTTCACGGTTTGCCCCTAACGCCGAGTACTTCGCTTTTAGAACTTCAGATTCTGCGCGACCTTTCGCCAATATCGCTTTCGCTTCAAACTCAGCAGAAAGTGCGTTCGCCTTTTGAATGGCTAAGTTAGCCTCTGCGATTGCTAGCTCTTTCTCCTTCTCGACTTCAGCAAGTCGTTTGGTTTTTTCCACTTCAACGATTTCACGCTCTGCAATCTGACGTGCAACTTCCACTTCTTTTTGCTGAGCAATAATAGCGAGTTCTTTACCACGCTGAGCGTCTTGCACTTCACGTGTTCGTTGAATCTCTTTGCGTAACTGCTCGGTCTCAGCCTGTGCTTTCGACGTTTCTTGTTCCTGAATCGCGCGAATACGATCCGCCACTAAACGCTTTTTATCCGCCAATAGCTGATCCAATTGCTTTTCTGGCTGTGGGTCACCAATGGTCACCTGCGTCACTTGAATGCCGTATTGTTGTAACGGGTTGTCTTGACGAATTGGTTGCCCGGTTTTATCTACAACTGGCACTGTTTTCCAAACCAATTGATTGGTGCGCTGTAATTGGTTCGCATTGGCCTGATTCGCCCCAACAGGCGCAAGATCCAACTCTTCCACTTCAACCTGACGTCGCTCTGTTAGATAAATCCCCTCTCGCAACTGATCGCCAAGTTTCGATTTGAACTGGTTCAAACCACCTTGGAAAAACTCTTCACCCGTGTATTGGGTAGCTGTAATCACCGTCACGTTACGTGCGTTCTTTACAAGCAGCGCATCAATCAAGTTACTGTTGTTACGGAACTCTTTGTGCATCTTCTTAACCGCTTCAGGGTCATTACTGAGCTTAAAGCGGAATGTTACGGGGATCTGACCAATGTAGGTGTCGGCAAACCGAACCTGAATCGCATCAAGACGTTGATAAAAATCTTCGCCCTTGCTATTACCGAATGACACGGTGATCACTTGGTCATACTTGGTGATTTTGGACAGAAATGGCATACGAAAATGAATGCCAGGTTCAGTAAATACATCCAACTCACCAGTGATATTGTTCTGATGCACGTAGCTGTAACCTGCATCGGTCATCAGCACAGAGCTATTAATCGTTAAGCCTATTGCCAACAGCGGTACGCCAAACACCGCAGCTTTCAATCCTTTGTGTAGTAACTGACGTCTTTCTTCCACCTTTAAACCCCTTCCTAAACCTCTGCTTTCCATTTTGTTCTCCTTTTTGGATTGTTACTGAGTTAAATCGATAAAAATCAGATTGCTATGCAACTCAACAACAAGAACTAATGTATCAAAATGTTACATTAAGGAATAATCGACAGATTCATGAAATAAATAAGATTTTTACGAATAATACAAAATCATCGAAAATTTGCGGAGGATATCGATTTTCTATGCAGGAACATTCAAGAGAGAATTACAGGCAATAAAAAAGGCCGCCGAAGCGACCTTTCAAACAATCAATCTAAAGTGCTTACTTCACACGGCCTACGTATTCAGCCGTACGAGTATCAACGCGAATCACTTCACCAATTGAGATGAACAGAGGAACACGAACAACAGCGCCAGTTGATAGCGTAGCTGGTTTACCGCCAGTACCTTGAGTATCACCTTTCAGGCCTGGATCTGTGTCTACCACTTCTAGCTCAACGAAGTTTGGTGGAGTAACAGTAATTGGGTTACCGTTCCAAAGTGTGATCATACAAGTGTTGTTTTCTACCAACCACTTAGCGTTGTCACCTACCGCTTTTGCGTCTGCTGCGATCTGTTCAAACGTTTCACTGTTCATAAAGTGGTAGAATTCGCCGTCTGAATATAGATAATCTAGGTCGATATCCATTACGTCTGCCACTTCACAAGTGTCACCAGACTTGAATGTTTTCTCTAGCACTTTACCAGAAAGAAGTTTACGAATTTTAACGCGGTTGAACGCTTGGCCTTTACCTGGTTTAACGTATTCGTTTTCCAGAATTACACAAGGCTCGTTATCAAGCATTAACTTAAGACCGCCTTTAAATTCATTGGTGCTAACTGTAGCCATTTTTTCCTCTTACATTCTTAGAGCTAAATTCAATGCCGCACATAATAACCCGAAAAGTCGAATCTGTTGAGCAAAACTGGCTCAAACAGTTGGCGAATGGGATCTCTGATCCTGCAAAATTGCTCGAAATACTGGAAATTGATCCTTCACCGTGGCAAGACGGGTTTGCCGCGCGCCAGCTGTTTGCACAGCGTGTACCGCAAAGTTTTGTCGATAGGATGGAGAAAGGCAACCCTAAAGACCCTCTTTTACGTCAGGTTTTACCATTAAGTGACGAATTTGAAGTACATCCGGGCTATTCCAACGATCCGTTAGAAGAGCAGGATAATGAAGTCCCTGGTCTGCTACACAAGTATCGCAACCGCGCCTTAATGATCGTCAAAGGTGGCTGCGCGGTAAATTGCCGTTACTGTTTTCGTCGTCACTTCCCTTATCAAGAAAATAAAAGCGGGAAACAAGCATGGACAAAGTGCTTAGAGTACATGGCGCAGCAACCAGAGTTGAACGAAGTCATCTTCTCTGGTGGTGACCCATTAATGGCAAAAGACGATGAGATTCATTGGCTTTTAGAGCACATTGCTCACATACCTCACATCAAACGTCTGCGTATTCATAGCCGTTTACCTGTGGTGATTCCCGCTCGAGTCACTGATGAACTATGCCAACTGCTGCAAGCATCAAGGTTGCAAATCATCCTCGTGACTCACATCAACCATGCCAACGAAATCAATGACGAATTTGCTGAACAGATGTTCAAGCTCAAAAGAGCAGGCGTTACGCTTCTAAACCAAGGCGTTCTGCTGAAAGGCGTGAATGATTCGGTAGAAGCTCAAGTGGCGTTAAGTGAAGCCTTATTTGACGCGGGTATCTTGCCTTATTACCTCCACGTGCTTGATAAGGTGCAAGGCGCGGCGCACTACTTTATTTCGGACGAAGAAGCAAAAGCCATTATGCGTGGACTCATCACGCGTGTATCGGGTTATCTGGTACCAAAACTGACACGAGAAATTGGTGGCAGGCCAAGTAAAACGCCATTGGATTTGCATTTAGAATAGGTCCTGACGCTCAATTAAATTTGTCGTCACGACCGTTCCTTTTTGTTCGCTTTGCACGGTAAGTCTATGCATACTCCGCTCTTTTGGAGGTCAAGATGCATACAGCACTCGAACAAATTTTCGATCTTGGCCCATTCAGCTGGCCTGCCCTACTATGCTGCGCCATTAATGGGCTAATGATCGGTATCGAACGCCAAACTCGTGGTAAACCTGTTGGCATTCGCACGGCAATTCTTATTATTTCAGGCACTTACCTGTTTATGTCGATGGCAGTATCGTTATCGCCAAATACGCTCGATCAAGCACGCGTGCTTGGTCAGATTATTACTGGCGTCGGCTTCTTGGGCGCAGGCGTGATGATGACACTCGATGGAAAAATCCACGGCGTAACATCCGCAGCGGTTATTTGGGTACTGGCAGGATTAGGGTTGATGATCGGTTTGGGTTATTTAACGCAGTCGGTGGTCATTACTCTCCTGACATTAACCGTGTTGTTAGGTGTGGATAAAGCAGAAAACCACATCAAAGCATTGCGCCGAGGGGTTCACCAAAGAATTCAACAACGCAAAACCTCATCCCACTTAATTAAATAGTTAACGCCGCCGATAAACTCGCTTCATCCCATCAGTAATTAAAAAGCCCTCGACGAATATCGAGGGCTTTCGGTATCTAAAGATTCTGACTTGCTCAGGGATTATTTAGCGAAGTTGATGAGTGGGAAACACTTGAAGAAACCGTTATCCGCACAGTTCAAAAGACCAATTTGTACGCCATCAATTTGATCGGTCATGTTGAAGAAACCAAACTGGAAGTTAGACTTTTTAGAGATACTCGCTAAGCCCACATCCGCCATGGTGTAGCCTTCAGAATAGTTCACCGCGCTCCAGTTCAAGCCTTTTACGTTGTTCGTAATGTTGACAGCACCCAAGTTAACACCCGTCGTCTGACCTTGGTTCCAGTTAACTAAGCCTAAAGACGCGCCTTTCATTTCTTGATTTACTTTTGCTGCACCAAAAAACAGACCGAAGTTCACACCTGTCGTACGATCCGTTTCTGACATACCAAGCAGTGAAAAGTCGACACCTTTAACCTCATTCACCTGTCCATGCAACACGGCTAAACGAACACCACCAACTGACGAGTTAGAAGGTGCGTTTGTGTTGTCGATAGTAGAGAACATCACAGGTGTACTGTCAGCAAGAGCAACTGGTGATGCGATAGCGGCTGCAACCGCCAATGACGTCATAAGCTTTTTCATTTTCATCTCCATGATGGGAAGCAACAATTTACAACATAGTGTAATGTTCAGATTTTGCGCTATCCACGTTCAAAAAGTGTTAGCGGTAGGTCAGATTTAACCATCTGACTCAAAAGAAAAAATTTTATCGCTTCTATTTTCATGTTTTTCCACTGACATTTCTTGAACTCGCCTCTCACAATCGAAGCCACATCAGAATGCTATATTTCTCGGATAACGCACATAAAAAAGTCGAGGAAAATGCCTCGACTTTTAAAGGTTTGGTCGGTTATCTTTCCGCTATAAGGATTCCCTTAGAGCAAAGAGATAAGCTGGCTTACATCATGCCACCCATACCGCCCATACCGCCCATGCCACCCATGTCAGGCATCGCTGGTGCGTCTTTTTGCGGTAGGTCAGTAACCATTGCTTCAGTCGTGATCATCAGACCCGCAACCGATGCTGCGAACTGTAGCGCAGAACGAGTTACTTTCGTTGGGTCTAGGATACCCATTTCTAGCATGTCGCCGTATTCGCCTGTTGCCGCGTTGTAACCGTAAGAGCCTTCACCCGCTTTCACGTTGTTCGCAACCACTGAGTCTTCCTCACCTGCGTTCTTCGTGATTTGACGGATTGGCGCTTCCATTGCACGTAGTGCAACGCGGATACCAACGTTTTGCTCTTCGTTGTCACCCGTTAGGTGAGCAATCTTAGATGCCGCGCGGATAAGTGCAACACCACCACCAGCAACAACACCTTCTTCAACCGCTGCACGAGTTGCGGCTAGCGCATCTTCTACACGGTCTTTCTTCTCTTTCATTTCAACTTCAGTTGCTGCACCAACTTTGATTACTGCAACACCGCCAGCCAGTTTCGCTACGCGCTCTTGTAGTTTCTCTTTGTCGTAGTCTGAAGTTGCGTCTTCGATTTGTTGACGAATTTGAGCTACGCGGCCAGAGATCATCTCTTCTTCACCGATACCATCGATGATAGTCGTGTTTTCTTTCGTGATAGAAACACGCTTCGCTTGACCTAGATCTTCTAGTGCTACTTTTTCAAGCTCTAGACCGATTTCTTCAGAAATCACAGTACCGCCAGTTAGGATCGCGATGTCTTGTAGCATTGCTTTACGACGGTCACCGAAGCCAGGTGCTTTCACTGCTGCAACTTTCACGATGCCACGCATGTTGTTGACAACCAATGTTGCTAGCGCTTCGCCTTCTACATCTTCTGCGATGATAAGCAGTGGACGAGACGCTTTCGCTACAGCTTCTAGCGTTGGAAGAAGTTCACGAATGTTTGAGATCTTCTTATCAACTAGCAAGATGAATGGGTTTTCTAGATCAACACTGCCTGACTCTTGGTTGTTGATGAAGTAAGGAGATAGGTAACCGCGGTCGAACTGCATACCTTCTACTACGTCTAGCTCATCTTGTAGCGCCTGACCTTCTTCAACAGTGATAACGCCATCACGGCCCACACGCTCCATTGCTTCAGCAATGATGTTACCTACGCTTGCGTCTGAGTTTGCAGAGATAGTACCAACCTGTGCGATCGCTTTCGTGTCGTTACATTCAACAGAAAGCTCTTTTAGTTGCTCTACTGCTGCTGCTACTGCTTTGTCGATACCACGCTTAAGGTCCATTGGGTTCATACCCGCTGCGACTGCTTTTAGACCTTCGTTTACGATAGATTGTGCTAGTACCGTTGCTGTTGTTGTACCGTCACCTGCCGCGTCGTTTGCTTTAGACGCAACTTCTTTAACCATTTGTGCGCCCATGTTCTGGAATTTATCTTCCAGTTCAATTTCACGCGCTACTGATACACCATCTTTCGTGATAGTCGGTGCACCAAAAGATTTGTCTAGAACGACATTACGTCCTTTAGGACCCAGTGTTACTTTTACTGCGTCAGCCAGAACGTTTACACCTTCTAGCATTTTAACTCGTGCGTCATTACCAAATTTAACGTCTTTAGCAGCCATCTTTGATTTCCTTTCTAAAATTCTTTGTGTGTAATTTCGTAATTGAATCTGAGCAAAAAATTACTCAATGATTGCTATTATTCAACGATCGCCATGATGTCGTTTTCAGACATGACAAGCACTTCTTTACCGTCGATTTTTTCAGTTTTTGTACCGTAACCTTCAGCGAAGATAACAGTATCACCAACTTTAACGTCCAGCGGCAGTACTGTGCCGTTTTCTAGGATGCGGCCTTTACCCACAGCTAGAACAACACCGCGAGTTGATTTTTCTGCAGCAGAACCAGTCAGAACGATGCCACCAGCAGACTTAGATTCAACTTCTTTACGTTCAACGATAACTCGGTCATGTAATGGACGAATGTTCATCGGTCGTCTCTCCTGAAAATTTCCATGTTTATTTGATAATTGTCCTTAGGGACTGTAGCCCCAGACACGTGATCCCTATATAAGGGGTCGAAGCAGCGATCCCAAGGGGGTGGCACAAAATTTTTGTGACTTAGTTAAAATAACGAACAACTAAGCAACGGTTTGCGTTCGAAATGCTCACTCGCCCAGCATCTCGCTTTCTTGTATCCTTGCAGTTTGCTCACCACATAGTTGTCATACATGCAGGAAAATAACAAGCTGGAACCCCAAGCGACCGATAAGCATGGTTTGTTGACCGCACCCATTCCTGAAACGCTGCGGAAAATGACCGTCCCCATGACCATGGGTATGATCGCGATTTTGATGTTTAACTTGGTGGACACGTTTTTTATCTCGTTGCTTGGTACTCAAGCGCTAGCGGCGATCAGCTATACTTTCCCTGTAACCTTTGCGGTTAACTGCATCACGATGGGGATAGGGATGGGTCTATCGACCAATATTGGTCGCTTACTTGGACAAGGTCACGCCCCACAAGCCGCTCGGTTTACCACTCACGGTTTGTTATTAGCGGTGTTACTCGTGGCTATCGCCTCTTCGATTGGCTTTGCCACCATTGCACCACTGTTCCGCTTTCTTGGCGCAGCCGACGACCTAATTCCACTCATCGAAGAGTACATGCAGGTGTGGTATCTCACCATTCCATTGTTGGTGATCCCGATGGCGGGCAACAGTGCGATACGAGCATCTGGGGATACAAAAACACCCGCCAAAATCATGATGTTGGCAGGCTTGATTAACGGCATGCTCGATCCACTACTGATCTTCGGACTTGGCCCATTCCCCGAGCTTGGTATCCAAGGTGCGGCAATAGCCAGTGCTTTTAGCTGGTTAGGTGCACTATGTGGCTCATTCTATGTGCTAGTTAAACGCGAAAAGTTGCTCGCTCAACCCCAATGGTCCTTACTGAAACAAGATTGGCAGCAAACGTTAAAAATCGGCACTCCTGCCGCACTGTCGAACGCGATGAATCCATTGTCGGGCGCAATTTTGATGATGCTTTTATCCAGCCACGGTACGGCAGCAGTTGCGGCTTACGGTGCGGCGCAGCGTATTGAGTCTATTTTGATCCTAGTCTTGATGTCTCTGACCTCAGCACTCACGCCATTCATGGCACAAAACTTAGGGGCAAAAAACCCTCAACGCGCCTTTTCCGGCTTATTTATCAGCATGCGTTTTGCGGTGGTGTTCCAAGGGTTTATCTTCTTGATGATGGTGCCATTGAGTATTCCTCTAGCGGCATTGTTCTCGCAGGAAGAAGCAGTTAAAAATCTGCTGTGGCATTACCTGCTTGTGGTGCCGTTCAGTTATGGTTTTCAAGGCATTGTGATGATGTTAATCAGTGGGTTGAATGCGATGCACAAACCATTACGAGCATTCCAATGGAGCTTTATGCGTTTGTTTGTGTTTACCCTGCCATCGGCATGGATCGGAAGCCAAATTTACAGTATTGAAGGCTTGTTTATAGGTATCGCAGTGGGGAATACGTTAGGTGGCCTACTTGGCTATATGTTTGCACTGCGCGAACGTAAATTGACGCTCATTGAACAGAGCAGCGCTTCGTAAGATTTTGTCCGATGCGTCAGCTTCCTTTTGCTGATACTCAAATACAAAAAAACCGCGGAAAGCCGCGGTTTTTCTTTATCTATTTCAAACTTGCTTAGAACAGTTCTTCAGCAACTTTGTATAGATCGTTGCGTACTGGACGCTTCATGTTTTCGATCGCGTCGATGATGTCGTGGTGAACAAGTTGCTCTTTCACGATACCGACACAGCGACCACCATGACCTTCGATCAATAGGTGAACAGCGTAGTTACCCATGCGAGATGCTAGAACGCGGTCAAATGCCGTTGGACGACCACCACGTTGGATGTGACCAAGTACTGTTGCACGAGTTTCACGACCTGTCGCCGCTTCGATGTCACGAGCCAGTTCATTGGCATCCATCATTAGCTCAGTCAACGCGATGATTGCGTGTTTCTTACCTTTTGCAATGCCGTCTTGGATGTTGCTGATCAGCTTGTCTTTGTCTAGGCCAGTTTCTGGAGTGATGATGTACTCACAACCACCCGCGATTGCAGACATCAGAGTGAGGTCACCACAGTGACGACCCATGATTTCTACAATTGAAATACGTTGGTGAGATGAAGAAGTATCACGTAGACGGTCGATCGCATCGATAACTGTGTTTAGTGCACTTAGGTAGCCCACTGTGTAGTCAGTACCAGCGATATCGTTGTCGATTGTGCCTGGAAGACCGATACATGGGTAACCCATTTCAGTCAATTTCTTCGCACCCATGTACGAACCGTCACCACCGATCACGACTAGCGCATCGATACCATGTTTTTTCAGGTTCTCAATCGCTTTTTCACGCACTTCCACTTCTTTAAATTCAGGGAAACGTGCAGAACCTAGGAACGTACCACCTTTGTTGATCACATCTGAAACGCTAGAACGATCTAGCTTCTCGATGCGGCCTTCGTATAGGCCTAGGTAGCCGTCGTACACACCGAATACTTCCAATCCCTCGGATAGTGCTGTACGTACTACGCCGCGTATCGCCGCGTTCATACCAGGTGCGTCACCGCCACTTGTTAAAACACCGATCTTCTTAATCATGCTCACCCTCGATCTTTGGCAATCAATTATTTAATTTTCTTTTAGGCCCCTTGTTACCAAGCAACCTGCATAATCCAGAACTGTGCGTTATGTTACATTTCCTCTACAGGATTACCAATGAAAACGCACTTTTTTATGTAACTTTTCTACTTATGTAAGAGTATTACAGTTTCTCTATGAAACTTTGTTGATTCACATCAGGATCACGAATCTTAATAAGTATTGATGGAAAGATAGTCAATAAGTGCCTGTTTGTCGTCAGGCACTTATGGATTTTTCGAGCCCTACCAATCTTGCGCTTTTTGCTCTTTCTCTGGCCCAAAAACGACAGACAACGGATCTTGATGGATCAAAACATCCGCATCAGGAAACAAAGCTAAAAGGTTTTCTTCAACTTTATCGGCAATATAGTGCGCTTCGATTAAACGTAAGTTATCGTCTAGCTCCAAGTGCAACTGAATAAAGCGTGTCGGCCCTGACATACGGGTGCGCAGTTGATGAACCCCAAGAACCCCTTTCACATTCAAACATTCATTACGGATTTGCTCCAATTCGGAATCCGGCAGCTTTCGGTCTAATAACGTCTGAATCGCTTCGCTGACCATTTTGAAGGCGCTGTAAAGAATGAAGACACCAATGCCAATCGCAAACACCGCATCCGCTTGCGTCACGCCAAAGTAGCTGAGTCCCAGAGCCACCATGATCGCAGCGTTCATATACAAATCAGTCTGATAATGCAGAGAATCCGCCGCGATTGCTTGGCTCCCTGTCACGCGTACCACATGTTTTTGGAACATCACCAAGCCAAGTGTGACCACTATCGCAAACAGCGATACATAAACACCGAGCTCCGGCGCATGCAGTGCGTGTGGGCGGAAAAATCGGTCAATCCCGTTCAGGATCAAAAACACCGCCGACCCCGAAATAAACATCGCCTGAGCCAAGGCCGCTAAAGACTCAGCTTTACCATGCCCAAACGTATGTTCGCGATCTGCTGGTTGTAAGGCATAACGGACAACAACGAGATTTACCACCGACGCGGCGATATCCAACATTGAGTCGATCAGTGATGCCAATAGGCTAACTGAGCCGGTTACCCACCACGTGATGACTTTTACAATCAAGAGAAGAGTCGCCACAATAGTTGCAGTCCAAGCTGCGGTCGTCACTAAACGTGCATATTGCTGTTTCATAATCAAAGAGTTAACTCAAACCATACGTTGAGTATATTGAATGCCCATGAAATAACCAGATCAAAAAGAGGCAACCAATGGCTGCCTCTTTATATAACATCAATTCATGACTTAATTATTGCGGTATTTTTCCATGCGCTTATGCATTCTGTCGCCACACTCTTGCATGCGTTCATTTTGCAACTTCACAAAATCTGCTTTTTGTTCTGGCGTTAATACGCTCAGCATTTGGTGCTTTCTTTCTAGCATTTGCACACGGTGCTCAGTTTGGCGTTCAACCATTTCTTTTGCTAATGCGGTCGCTTGTGCTTCATCAAAACTATCCGCTAGTAAGAGTGACTGCATTTTTGCGTGGTGTGCTTGTCGCTCAGCCATACGAGCTTCGCGATTTTCAGAATATTTGCCTTTCATCTGTGCGCGGTTTGCTTCACGGAAAGACTTAAGCTGATCTTTTTGAGCATCCGTCAAATTCAAATCACGCATAATGCCACGGTCCATTCCCATGCCACATTCATCACGCGGGCCTTGATGATGGTTTTTACCACCGTAAGCGAATGCGCTCGCTGCGCCGAGAGTAAGAGGTAGAACAAAAGCAGCTAACACAAGTTTTTTTGCAGATTTCATAATTTGATTCCTTACACAGGTGAGTGATTCTTCTGAGCTGTTCTCACAGCGCTTGAGTATAGAATACGACCCACTAGGTAAAGCGACGTATAGGGAGCGTAAAGAATCGTAAAGAGTGATTTTTACCCTCTTCGCAGCACATCATTCCAATGTAATATTAAGCTATCGGTAACTTACTATAGGTGCCCCCATGGCAAACATTCTTTTAATTGATGACGATATCGAGCTAACCAGCTTATTAAAAGAAGTACTCAGTTTCGAAGGATTTGACGTCAGCGAAGCAAATGATGGCGAAGCAGGCTTAGCTGCGGTCAATGATAAGATTGATTTGATTTTGTTGGATGTCATGATGCCGAAGCTAAATGGCATGGAAACCCTAAAACGCTTGCGTGAAAACTGGGAAACTCCTGTCTTGATGCTGACCGCTAAAGGGGAAGAAATTGACCGCGTGATCGGTTTAGAGCTAGGCGCGGATGACTATTTACCGAAACCTTTTAGTGACCGTGAACTGTTAGCACGTATCCGTGCGATCTTACGCCGTACCAGCAGCACACAGAAAAACACCAAAAACAGCGATTGCATTGAGTATCAAGAGCTCCGTCTTTACCCAGGTAAACAAGAAGCATACTGCGATCAACAGTTGCTCGATCTCACAGCAACCGAGTTTGCTCTGTTGACCCACTTTGTGCAAAACCCAGGACAAGTGCTAACTAAAGAAACATTGAGCTTAGATGTGCTTGGTAAACGACTCGCCGCTTTTGATCGCGCGATCGATATGCATGTTTCGAACTTACGTAAAAAATTACCAGATCAGAGCAATGGCAAGCCGCGAATCAAAACCCTGCGTGGTCGTGGCTATATGCTGCTTGAGGAGGATTAATGCGCCTATCACGCATCAAACTGCCAAACATCAATAGCTTGTATGGGCGCATCTTTGCCATTTTTTGGTTCACTATGTTATTGGTGTTGATAGCTGTGCTATCACTGCCACATTTGGACCCTCGCAAAGCTCGCGACATTCCAGAAGAGCACTATAAACGTATGGTAGAAACGCGTGACGCAATCCAACAAAAATACAGTCAGCAAACTGATTTAGGTCGAATACTATTTCGTATCGAGGGTAACCGTCACGGTAAGCATGACCCTCGTCCGCGCGTATTTTTTTCTGACTACAGCGGTAATGTTCTTACGACAGAAAAACGCAGTAACTTCCAATTGCGTGCCATGCAAAACTTTGTCACCAGTATCGAAGATTACAACCAGCCAAAGCAGAAACTGTATGGTCGATACATGATTGCAGGTCCAATCCCAATTACTTTGGCTGGCTCCGATATCTTGATGTATGTGGGCTTCAAGTGGAATGAGCCACCACCACTACTCTTGCGTCTGTTTGATCACCCATTCCAGCTGTTGCTCGCGGTCATGCTGGTTAGTACACCATTGCTGTTATGGCTTGCCTGGGCACTAAGTCAGCCAGCGCGTCGTCTTGAAGCCGCCGCTCAACGTGTGGCGAAAGGCGAATTTGTCACAGACCCAAATTTAGAAAAAGGCACGGCAGAGTTTCGTCAGGCTGGCAGCAGCTTCAACCAGATGGTCGAGGCGGTTAATCAAATGATTTCAGGACAACAACGCCTGCTATCCGATATCTCTCACGAGCTGCGCTCACCTTTAACTCGTCTACGCATGGCAAGCGCATTAGCAACGCGTAAACAAGGCGAAAGCCCAGAACTGACTCGTATCGATACCGAAGCGCAGCGCTTGGAACAGATGATCAGCGAATTGCTTGAACTGTCTCGCATGCAGGCGAACAGCCATATGACTCGCGAAACGCAGCCACTGGAAAGTTTGTGGGAAGAGATCATTAAAGATGCGCAGTTTGAAGCTGAGCAAATGGGCAAGCACCTACACTATTCTGAACTGCCAAAACGAAGTATCTCCGGCAATCCTAAATTGCTGATGAGTGCGGTGGAAAACATCGTTCGTAACGCCATTTATTACGGGAAAGATGAGGTGACAATCGACATCAAGGCCGATGATGATACGCTGCATATCACGGTTGATGACAATGGCGAGGGCGTTCCAGAAGAAGAATTAGCCGCGATTTTTCGCCCGTTTTATCGCGTTTCGACTGCCCGCGATCGCCATTCCGGCGGCACGGGTCTCGGCCTAACCATTACCGAAAGTGCCATCCGCCAGCACAGTGGAACGATCGTCGCCAGTCGAAGTCCGTTAGGCGGATTGCGCATGAGTATCACCTTACCTATCAATCGTTAACTTCAAACCGATGAGCTAACAGTAAGCCACACCCAATTTCTAGAGTGAGAGATTCACGGCTTCATCTTCACTTTAGAAATTGGGTGGGAACGCCTTCGAATACCCTTACAAAGATCAAAGTTGATAATAATTATCGTTAGCATTAAAGTGAATTTTCCAATTAAGGAGGATTTACTATGTCACATACATTTCCCGCTCTGCCTTACCCGTACGATTCACTAGAGCCGTACATCGACGCGAAAACCATGGAAGTGCATTACAGCAAACATCACAAGACTTATTTCGATAAGTTCGTAAGTGCCGTTGAAGGGAGCGAGCTCGAAACTCAGTCATTAGACGAGATCTTTGACAATATCTCTAAGCTCAGCCCTGCAGTGCGTAATAATGGCGGCGGCTACTACAACCACATCATTTATTGGAATTGCATGTCACCAAACGGTGGCGGTGAGCCTCAAGGCGCACTTGCTCAGGCAATTAACGATAAATTTGGTAGCTTTGCGCAATTTAAAGAAGCGTTTGCCCAAGCCGCGATTAATACCTTTGGTTCTGGCTTTGCATGGCTGATCGTAAAAGATGGAGAGATTCACATTACGTCCACCAGCAATCAAGATAACCCTCTGATGGACGTAGTGGATGTACGCGGCGAGCCAATTCTCGCTCTTGACGTGTGGGAGCACGCGTATTACATCAGCTACCAAAACCGTCGCCCAGAATACATTGATGCATGGTGGAACGTCGTTAATTGGCGAGCGGTTGAAGAAAATTACGCTCACGCTCTATTATAAAGAGCATCGATACTTACGGTATTAGCGTCCGCGCTAATGACTGCTTTCATACCCAGGTCAATCTTGCTGAATCTCGCATATCTTGCTGACTTGGGTATATACTGCCCCTCTATTTGACCAACTCTATTTCAATACCATGTTTGATATCGCTTTATACGAACCAGAAATCGCGCCGAACACCGGCAACATCATTCGACTTTGTGCCAACTGCGGTGCAAACCTTCACTTAATTGAACCTCTGGGTTTCGATCTTGAAGAGAAGAAAGTCCGCCGCGCTGGTTTGGATTACCATGATTTAGCTCGCGTAACGCGTCATAAGAACTATCAAGCATTCTTAGAATATTTAGAGAAAGAGAAACAAGGTAACTACCGATTGTTTGCCTGCACCACCAAAACCACAGGTCACCACGTTGATGCACAATACCAAGCAGGTGACGTATTGATGTTTGGTCCAGAAACTCGTGGCTTGCCTGCTGAAATCATCGATAGCTTGCCAATGGAGCAGCGTATCCGCATTCCAATGATGCCAGATGCGCGCAGCCTAAACCTTTCGAACGCCGTTGCGATCATTGCTTTTGAAGCATGGCGTCAAATGGGGTTTGAAGGCGCGTTGTAAGCACCACGATTTTCAGACACAAAAAAGGGCGCTCGTGCGCCCTTTTGTTTTCTTTACTCTCTGACTCAATCAGTTGAGCTTGTTGCGATCATCATCGTCTTTACGCTCGTATTCCCCTTCAAAGGTATTGCCATCGTCTGACTGGGAATCAAATGGGTCACGGCGGAACGGGTCTTGCTCAAATGGCCCTTGGTTAGAGAAACCACCTTGGAAGCCACCACCATGCATGGTTTTCACCACCATTTTACTCATCAAGTATTTGGCAATCGCGGCGCGTGGCGCAGGAAGCAACACCAGCATACCAAGAGCATCGGTCATAAAGCCCGGTGTTAACAGCAGCACGCCAGCCACCGCTAGCATTACGCCTTCAAAAATTTGCTGGGCTGGAATTTCACCTTGTTCCAGACGCCCCTGCACCGACATCAAAGTTTGGATGCCTTGGCTGCGCACCAACGATGCACCGACAAATGCCGTGATTAATACTAATGCGATAGTCGGCCACAAACCTAAAAAGCCGCCCACCTGAATAAATAAGCCGATTTCAATGATCGGGACAAAAATAAACGCCAATAATAAGATAGGAAACACACGCCCTCCTTTGTTTAATTCAGTGTAATGGTAAAAGCGGACTAAGCTCAAACGAATCGTTGTAAAAAAGCGTGTTCATACTGGTCTCTTCCTACGCAGAAAAAGTGGTAGTGGAGTGTTTCATTCAATTGCATACCGATTTTTTCGTGCTTTTAAAGTGCTAATTTCGAACTCTAAAAACCCATGTTTGTCGAGGAAAATCGAGTACCCATAAAGGGTTATTAATAACCCGTTCATACTTTGCAAATTATTGACTCATGAAAAACGAAAAAGGTGATCTAGTTACTATTTTTATGTGCTAGGTGCAGTATCATGTGCCACATAAGTCAGGACGGATTTTCCAGCCAAAAATTCTGATGAATGGATTCTAGATTGCAGAAATGGCTAATAAATAACTTTATTATCAGAATTATCATCTAAGGATCCTGCTATGGCTACCCTATCTGATGCTCCAAAAACAGCAAACCCAGCCACTCGTATTGAAGAAGATCTATTAGGTCAACGTCATGTCCCTGCAGATGCGTACTACGGTATTCATACGCTACGTGCGATCGAGAACTTCAACATCTCTAATATGACCATCTCTGACGTACCAGAATTTGTACGCGGTATGGTAATGACCAAAAAAGCAGCGGCGTTGGCAAACAAAGAACTTGGTGCGATTCCAAAAGACGTTGCAAACTACATCATCGAAGCGTGTGATTTGATCCTAGAAACTGGCAAGTGCATGGATCAGTTCCCATCAGACGTATTCCAAGGTGGTGCGGGCACTTCAGTGAACATGAACACGAACGAAGTGATCGCAAACGTTGCGCTTGAGCTAATGGGTAAAGAGAAAGGTCAATACGAATTTGTTAACCCAAATGACCACGTAAACAAGAGCCAATCAACCAACTGTGCGTACCCAACGGGTTTCCGTATCGCGGTTTACAACAGCGTACACAAACTAATGGAAGCAATTGAGTACCTAAAAGGCGCATTCGAACTTAAAGCAATTGAGTTTAAAGATGTACTGAAAATGGGTCGTACTCAGCTACAAGACGCGGTACCAATGACTGTAGGTCAAGAGTTCCACGCTTGGGCAGTAACACTAAACGAAGAGATTCGTGCTCTAGATTACACCTCTAAACTGCTCCTAGAAATCAACCTAGGCGCAACCGCAATCGGTACAGGTCTAAATACACCGACTGGCTACCAAGCGCTTGCAGTAAAACACCTAGCGGAAGTAACAGGTCTTGACGTTGTTGCGGCAGAAGACCTTATCGAAGCGACTTCTGACTGTGGCGCATACGTAATGACGCACAGTGCACTAAAACGTCTAGCGGTGAAACTATCGAAGATCTGTAACGACCTTCGTCTACTTTCTTCTGGCCCACGCGCTGGTCTAAATGAATTGAACCTACCTGAAATGCAAGCAGGTTCTTCAATCATGCCAGCAAAAGTAAACCCAGTTATCCCAGAAGTAGTAAACCAAGTTTGCTTTAAAGTTCTAGGTAACGACAACACGGTTTCTTTCGCAGCAGAAGGCGGTCAGCTACAGCTAAACGTAATGGAACCAGTTATCGCACAAAGCATGTTTGAGTCTATCTCTCTACTACACAATGCGTGTGTGAACCTACGTGATAAATGTATCGACGGCATCACAGTCAATAAAGAGACTTGTGAAAACTACGTTTACAACTCAATCGGTATCGTCACTTACCTAAACCCATACATCGGCCACCACGAAGGTGACATCGTAGGTAAGATTTGTGCGGAAACCGGTAAGAGTGTTCGCGAAGTTGTGCTAGAGCGCGGCCTGCTAACCGCAGAAGAACTTGATGAAATCTTGTCAGTCGAAAACTTCATGCATCCAACTTACAAAGCGAAACGCTACGAGTAATAACTAATTAGAAGGGGGCCACTCAGGCCCCTTTTTTAGGCTCTCATACGGTTAACCACATTTTTTATATGCTTTTATTGCCATTAGGCCACTGGGTTCTAATTCTCTGAGCATTTACTCCTGTTCCTGAGTGTTCAAAAAATCAGAATCAAATAAAAACTAAAGAGGTATCAATATGGTCATGGTCGAACTCTTCGTGGTTCTGCTCTTCATCTATTTGGGGGCAAGAATCGGTGGTATCGGCATTGGTTTTGCCGGTGGTGCTGGGGTCATTGCGTTGTCTTTGATCTTAGGCGTGCCAACAAGCCAAGCTTACATTCCCGTTGACGTAATTTTGATCATCATGTCGGTCATCACGGCTATCGCAGCAATGCAAGTGGCAGGTGGTTTAGACTGGATGGTGCAAGTTGCTGAAAACTTTTTGCGCAAGCATCCTGAGCGCATCACCTTTTATGCGCCTATCGTAACTTACCTAATGACGCTGATGGCCGGTACTGGCCACACGGCATTCTCTACGTTGCCAGTGATTGCAGAAGTCGCGAAAGGCCAAGGCGTGCGTCCTTCTCGTCCACTGTCTATCGCAGTAGTGGCATCGCAAATCGCGATCACTGCATCACCAATCTCAGCGGCTGTTGTCGCGTTTGCGGCAATGCTGCACCCATTTGGCGTTGACTACCTAACACTACTAGCAATCTGTATCCCAACGACGTTCATCGCGTGCATGATCGGTGCGTTCGTGGCGAACTTCATGGGCTGTGAGCTAAAAGACGATGCTGAATACCAAGAGCGTCTAGAAAAAGGCTTAATCAAGCTAAATACAGAAGCAAAACGCGAAATCCTACCAACAGCGAAAAAAGCGACGTTCATCTTCCTAGGCGCGATCGCCTTTGTTGTGTGCTACGCAGCAGCAATTTCTGGCTCTGTTGGCCTTATCGAGAACCCTGCTCTAGGTCGTAACGAAGCTATCATGACGGTAATGCTAGCAGCCGCGGCAGCTATCGTAATGAGCTGTAAAATCGACGCTGGCAAAATCCCAGCAGCAGCAACATTCCGCTCTGGTATGACAGCGTGTGTGTGTGTTCTTGGTGTGGCATGGCTAGGTTCTACCTTCGTTAACGCGCACGTTGACGGCATCAAAGAAGTCGCTGGTGCGCTACTAGCAGACTACCCATGGATGCTAGCACTTGTTCTATTCTTCGCTTCAATGCTGCTTTACTCGCAAGGTGCAACCACGGTTGCGCTGATGCCAGCAGCACTAGCAATCGGTGTGGCACCACTAACCGCCGTTGCGTCTTTCGCAGCAGTAAGTGCGCTATTCGTACTGCCAACTTACCCAACGCTACTTGCGGCGGTTGAGATGGACGACACGGGTTCAACTCGTATCGGTAAGTACGTATTCAACCACCCATTCTTTGTACCAGGTGTGGTAACCATCGCTTCTGCGGTAGCACTTGGCTTCGCATTCGGTGGTCTACTGATCTAGTGGAAACAGAGTCTTACTCGGGGAGCTTCGGCTCCCTTTTTTATTGCCTGTCGTCTTGAATTATGCTCAATAAATCTTCATTTTCATGAAACTTATTGACTCGCCTCCGGGTCTGATTGAGTTACACTAACGGCAATTATCTAAGATGAATTGACTCTTTTATGCGCGCATTACTTTCCGTTTTACTCTTAGGGCTTATTACCTTTTCCACTCCGTCTTTGGCCTTGTTTGGCAAAGACCAGTTTACCAATAGCCAGAACAACAGTTTTGGTAGCAGCAGCGACAGCTTTGTTCCGGTCGATCAGGCATTTCCGTTTAATTTCTACCAGCAAGACGACAAATTGATGCTCGATTGGCAGGTACGCGATGGTTATTACCTGTATCAAGAGCGTTTATCTGTGTCTGGTGAGAACATCTCACTGGGCGAACTGCAAATGGAAAACGGCACGCCACATAAAGATGAATTCTTTGGTGATGTGCATATCTATACCACACCATTATTTGTCAATATCCCACTGAGTAATTGGCAAGAGGGCGCACGTGTCATTGTGCAATATCAAGGCTGTGCGAAAGCGGGCTTCTGCTACCCACCAGAAACGCGTGAGATTCCAATCAGCGCGTTTTCTTCATCCAATTCCGACACCGTAGCACCGACTGCCAAGGCACCGACGACAGAACAAGCACAGCCAGCAACAAAACCAACCTCCACTTCAGTACCAGTCAGTGAGCAAGATAGCTTAGCCGCGAATCTAGCCGACAAGTGGTGGACGCCGTTGTTGTTTTTGGCACTTGGTGTGGGTCTAGCATTTACCCCTTGTGTGCTGCCGATGTATCCCATTCTCACCAGCATCGTGCTTGGCAGTGGCAAACTGAGCCAACGTCGTGCGCTTGGTTTGTCCTTTGTTTACGTACAAGGCATGGCGCTAACTTACACGCTGCTCGGCCTTGTAGTGGCGTCTGCGGGTATGCAGTTCCAAGCGGCGATGCAACACCCTTATGTGCTGATTGGTTTGAGTGTACTGTTCATCGCATTAGCTCTGTCGATGTTTGGTCTGTACTCATTGCAGTTACCAAGCAGCGTGCAAACGTGGCTGAATAACTTAAGTAACAAGCAGCAAGGTGGTAGCAGTGCTGGCGTGTTTGCAATGGGGGCAATATCTGGCTTGGTTTGTTCTCCGTGTACTACCGCCCCACTCTCTGGTGCGCTGCTTTACGTCGCACAAAGTGGCGACTTACTCACCGGTGGGGTCGCCCTTTACGCGCTGGCGATGGGCATGGGTATTCCGTTGATCCTTGTAGCGGTATTTGGCAACAAATTGCTACCAAAAGCCGGCGGTTGGATGGACCGCGTGAAAACGCTGTTCGGCTTTATTCTGCTTGCTGCGCCTATCTTCTTGTTGGAACGCATCATGCCAGAAATGTGGTCAACAATTCTGTGGTCAACACTGGGCATCGCTGCCTTTGGTTGGCTGTATCATGTGAAAAACAGCTTGGAGTTTGGTGGCTGGAAACAAAGCGCCGTTGGCATCATGGCCGTATTGGGTTTGCTCGCGTCAGCACAGCCAGTATTAAATTACTGGTTTGGTAATAACGCAACGCAAGCTCAACAAACTTCCGTAAGCTTTACACGCATTGCCAATGTTGCAGAGTTGGAAGAACAACTAGCGCTAGCCAAAGCAGCTGGCAAACCTGTGATGCTCGACTTCTACGCCGATTGGTGTGTGGCGTGTAAAGAGTTTGAGAAGTACACCTTCCATGATCCAAGCGTCGAAGCCAAGCTAAAAGACTTTGTTCTTTTGCAAGCTGATGTAACCAAGAACCAAGTGCAAGATATTGAGTTACTCAAACACATGAACGTACTTGGCTTGCCAACCATCGAGTTCTGGGATGCGAATGGCGAACACATTTCAAACGCGCGTTTAACCGGCTTTATGCAAGCCGAGCCTTTCTTAGAGCACATCCAACAATTCTGATCATCAGATATTCAAACGCCAGTGATGACCACTGGCGTTTTTTATTACCCAGATTTGAATGAGAAAATTGCGCTTATATGCAATTTTCCTAATAAAAGTCGATTTGGTTCAGACTTTTAGCGAATAAATATTGTCCACTCTCTCAAAGCTGGACAATAATAAATTTAACGAAATAGTCAAAAGTGTTTAACGTCATGGATTCGACCTACACCATCATCATTGCAGACGATCACCCACTCTTCCGTAATGCCTTGTTTCAATCTATCCACATGGCAATCAGTGGGGCAAATTTGCTTGAAGCGGACTCACTCGACGCACTACTGGCTTTGTTAGAGCGAGAAGAAGAGCCAGATTTGGTGCTACTGGATCTCAAAATGCCAGGAGCAAATGGTATGTCTGGCTTGATTCACTTGCGAGCAGAACACCCAGACTTACCAATCGTCGTCGTCTCGGCTAGTGAAGAGCCAGCGATCGTGACACAAGTGAAAAGCCATGGTGCGTTTGGTTTTATTCCGAAATCGAGCGATATGCGCGAATTGGTGAATGCGCTCAATCAAGTGCTCAATGGCGACCCGTATTTTCCTGAAGGGCTGATCACCAATAACGCGGCATGTAATGACTTAGCGGAGAAGATTGCCGCGCTAACGCCACAGCAATATAAGGTGTTGGGGATGTTGTCAGATGGCTTACTGAACAAGCAAATCGCCTACGAATTGAATGTTTCAGAAGCCACCATCAAAGCGCACATGACGGCGATTTTCCGCAAGCTCGGCGTAAAAAACCGCACACAAGCCGTCATCATGCTAACGGAGATGAACGACTAGGTTCACTCCTCGTCAGCGAGCAGGCTTTGCTCGCTTGGCAACCGGATACCTACTTTGGTGACTTGTTGGTCAACGACATCGGCAATGATCCATTGCAAGCCTTGCCACTCGAATTGGTCCCCTAACACTGGTGTACTCCCCAATTGTTCTTCTACAAGGTTTCTCAAGCTTTTATCGAGTGACTCATCGCCCAAGTTCAGGCCATACATCATCGCAATATCGGCAAGGTTCACTTCAATATCTAGGAAGAAATCACCAAAGAATCGTGCCAATGACGCTTTCTCAGGCGCTTCACTGAATAGCAAGCTCAGAGCATCCAAATCCTTTTCTTGCGCCAACACACACAAGGTATCGTCTTCTTCGAGGCGCGTGCTGCCTGACGGATGCAATAACGCCTTATTGCGAAATACTGCGGCGATGCGCGTTCCATCCGGCATCGAAAGACTACGCAATGGTTCACCAATACACCATTTATCCGCTTTAAGCTTATAGATAAACAGCTCCCACTCACTAGTTGGGTAAATCTCCACACCAGTGCGTGAAATTGGCTCAGGTTTAGAAGGCAGCTCTACCTTCGCTAGAGACATCGCTTTAGTCAATGTGCCACCTTGCACAATCAAAGAGACCATTACCACGAAAAACGCCAAATTGAAGTACAACTGCGCATCTGGCAATCCTGCCATCATTGGAAATACCGCCAGAATGATTGGGACAGCACCGCGCAAGCCCACCCAAGAAACAAACCACTTTTCACGTGGTGTGAAACTCTTGAATGGCAGTAAACCGATCCAAACCGAGATTGGACGGGCAAATAAAATCATCCCAAAGGCCAGCGCCAAACCAGGCAAAGCAATAGAGAGCAAGTTGGAAGGCGTAACCAATAAACCAAGCACGAGGAACATACCGATTTGAGCTAGCCACGTCATGCCATCTAGAACATGAAGAATGGAATGGCGGCTGCGTGTTGGACGATTACCTAGCAGTAAACCAACCAGATAAATTGACAGAATACCGCTGCCACCTAATGTATTAGATAAAGCGAAAATCAGCAAACCACCACTGACGGTTAAAATCGAATATAAGCCATCCGGCAGTTGATTACGATTGATGACCTTCCACAAAATCCAGCCACCAGCAAAACCGAGTAAAGCGCCAATACCAAACTGCTTAAGAAAACTGAGCGCCAAAAAGCCCACACTCAAATCTGCATCTGGGTTCGCTAAAATAGCAATCAGAGTAACAGTCAGAAACACCGCCATAGGATCATTGGTGCCGGATTCAATTTCCAGCGTTGAGCCAACACGTTCGTTAAGACTACGACCTTTGAGTAGAGAAAAAACCGCAGCGGCATCAGTGGAGCCGACTATCGCACCAACTAATATACCTTGCAGCAAGTCTAAGTCGAATAACCACGTTGCCATCAGCCCGGTCAAAATAGTGGTGATTGCAACCCCAAACGTTGCCAAGGACACCGAAGGCCATAACGCCACCCTAAAGCTGGCAACCCGTGTTCTCATACCACCATCGAGCAAAATGATGGCTAATGCGAGGTTACTGACCAAGTAAGCGATCGAAAAATTATCAAATAAAATACCGCCTAAACCGTCTTCCCCCGCCAGCATTCCAACGGCTAAAAATACCAAAAGAATTGGGATTCCCAACTTAGAGGAAACTGGGCTTAAAAGAACGCTAAGTGCGATTAACAACGCACCTATAAGAAAAAAACTGTTAATGGTGTCTGCGTCCATTCTCACCCTCCCTTAATGAAAAACGATATGCTTGTGATGAGCTAAGGCGACTTCGTTAATAAGTTAATGCCTTAATCTGCCTCCTCCTTAAACCGTCCCAAAGCGCGAGGTTGTACGAGAATGACTCAGTTATATTACTTTATTGTGCGCTAAAACGGTGATTTGGTACGAAAACTTTATGTAAATAAATTACTTGTGAATTTTTCACGCCAATTTTTTCGCTGATTGATAAAAAGAAGAACGCAGAATGTTTCTGTTAAGGATCGCTAAAATCAATGAAGAAAAAATTAATCACGTCTCTTATTCGTGCTTTTTATCATTTCTCTCCTTAGACCTTTGGCTAATTTAACAGCTTTTTAACATTAACAAATAACCCTAACTTCTCTCTAAGCGACCATATCACGGGAGTTTTTTATTTTTTATACCCCGACTAAAGTTGAAAAGAGTTCTTGCCAACACCTTGCTAATGTACATGTTGAAACATTTTTTTAACAACAATACCAATCGTAAGGAGACGGCAATGGCATTTGAAAGCGAAGAAAGAGCCAAAGCCTATTGGGACAAAAACGTGAAGCTCATGATTGGCCTTATGGTCATCTGGTTCGTAGTGTCTTTCGGCTGCGGCATTTTATTTGTCGACGTACTTAATCAATTTCAATTAGGTGGATACAAACTTGGTTTCTGGTTTGCTCAGCAAGGCTCCATCTACACCTTCCTAGGTATTATTTTCTATTACGCATGGAAGATGCGCCAAATCGACCGTGAATTCGGCGTAGATGAGTAAGGAGTAACTCAGATGGATTTGAAAACTATTACCTACCTGGTTGTTGGTGCAACCTTCGTCCTCTACATCGGTATTGCGATCTGGGCGCGTGCGGGGTCAACCAAAGAGTTCTATGTCGCTGGTGGCGGGGTCAACCCAATCGCTAACGGTATGGCAACCGCTGCTGACTGGATGTCGGCGGCATCGTTCATCTCAATGGCGGGTCTGATTGCCTTTATGGGTTACGGCGGCTCCGTATTCCTAATGGGTTGGACGGGCGGTTACGTACTGCTTGCACTGTTACTCGCCCCTTATCTACGTAAGTTTGGTAAGTTTACGGTGCCAGAGTTTGTTGGTGAACGCTTCTACTCGAATACGGCACGTATCGTGGCGGTTATCTGTCTTATCATCGCATCGGTCACTTATGTTATCGGCCAGATGAAAGGCGTTGGCGTTGCCTTCGGTCGCTTCCTAGAAGTTGATTACTCAACAGGCCTACTGATTGGTATGTGTATCGTATTCATGTACGCCGTACTTGGCGGCATGAAAGGCATCACTTACACGCAGATTGCTCAATATTGCGTACTCATTCTTGCTTACACTATCCCTGCAATCTTTATCTCTCTGCAACTTACAGGTAACCCGTTACCTCAGATTGGCCTCGGGAGTACCATTCAAGGCACCGATGTTTATCTGCTCGATAGGCTCGACCAAGTGGTGACCGAACTCGGCTTTAGTGAGTACACCACACAGGTTCGCGGTAGCACACTAAACATGTTCGTTTACACCATGTCATTGATGATCGGTACTGCGGGTCTACCACACGTTATCATCCGTTTCTTTACGGTACCTAAGGTGCGTGATGCGCGTACTTCTGCTGGCTGGGCACTTGTGTTCATCGCGATTCTATACACAACAGCGCCAGCAGTTTCAGCAATGGCTCGTCTAAACCTAATGGATACCGTTAACCCAGCTCCGGGCCAACACCTTGCGTATGATGAGCGCCCTGATTGGTTCAAAAACTGGGAAACAACAGGTCTATTAGGCTTTGATGATAAGAATGGCGATGGCCTGATCGAGTACACCTCAAACCCTGACACCAATGAGTTGCGAGTTGACCGTGACATCATGGTACTAGCAAACCCAGAAATCGCTAAGCTACCAAACTGGGTCATTGCACTCGTAGCCGCTGGTGGTCTCGCTGCAGCACTATCCACAGCTGCGGGTCTGTTGCTCGCTATTTCGTCGGCGATTTCCCATGACTTAATCAAAGGGGTTATAAATCCGAACATATCCGAGAAGAAGGAGCTGCTTGCCAGCCGAATCTCGATGGCGGTGGCAATCGCAGCCGCAGGCTATCTCGGATTGAATCCTCCTGGCTTTGCCGCTGGTACGGTGGCGCTCGCCTTTGGTCTTGCTGCATCATCCATCTTCCCTGCGTTGATGATGGGTATCTTCAGCAAAGGCATCAATAAAGAAGGCGCAATCGCCGGTATGATTGCCGGTATCAGTATCACACTGTTCTACGTATTCCAGCACAAAGGCATCCTATTCGTTGCTGACTGGAAATATCTAGAAAGCTGGGGAACCAACTGGTTCCTAGGTATTGAGCCAAACGCGTTTGGTGCTATCGGCGCACTATTTAACTTCATCGTGGCATTCGCGGTATCGAAAGTTACGGCGGAAACACCTCAAGAAGTTAAAGATCTTGTTGAACACGTTCGTGTCCCTGTTGGTGCAGGCGATGCCGTGGACCACTAAAATCTAACGCAAGCCACAAAAGCCCCACTTGGGGCTTTTTTATTCACCTAACTTATTCTAATAATTAGATTCCCTGAGCCGTAGCAAGGAAGCACACGAATGGCATTGATTATATGTTCGGGGAACGCAGAAACAATCGTTTAGAACAGGGCAAAGATTGCAGCAAGCTAGTTGCTCTACCTTCAAAATCATTAACGAAGTTATTAGTGATTTTAGCCAGTTAAAATGAACAGATAATTGATGGAATTAGTATTTTATGTTCAAAAACAAGCACTTTATTCTCGCTCTGCTTATTGCGCCGATTCTTTCTTTGATCGCCTACTTCGGCACCGATATGGCACTCAGCGAGAAACCCCACGCGGCACAAGAAGGGGAAACTTACAAACTCGCGAGTAAGTCTAACTGTCGTTACACCAGTGGACTGTGTGACATGGAAAATGGCGACTTTAAAGTGAAGTTTCGCTCAGAACAGCTCACGAAAAATGGCTTAGAATTGTCACTCAATGCCGCCTATCCACTCGAAGGGGTCAAAGTTTCCATCGTTAATGACGAAGAGAAAAATGCTCAGCCGATTAATATGAAGCCCGCCGATCAGGCTGGAAAAAGTTGGTACATTACCTTACCAAGACCAGCATCCGCAGAAAGTTGGTTAAGAGTCGTCATTCAATCTGGAGGCACACTTTATTACGGCGAAACACAAACCGCGTTTGTGAAGTACGAAACCTTATTTACAGAGTAATGGCCACAGATAAAGACACCGATATCCAAAACGTCGATACCTCATTGTCACCTCAGGACTAAATAATTCCCTCTCTGCCGACGCTTTTACGTCGGCTTTTGTTTCCGTAAGTCTTTCTTCAACAACCTCTTACTCTAAAAAGGGTTGCCAATCCACCACTTAATTGATAATAATTATCATTACATTAAACAAGAGGTGGTTATGGACAACAAACGGGACATCTTCAACGCATTTTTTAAAGCACAAGATAGATTCCTTCTCGCCGCACCACACGGCTTTGAGCCAGACGTAATTCATGACTATATTCATTGGGGAATGGTGTTGTCTTCCTGCTATGAACACGGTGCCGATGAAGAAAATCTATTGTTGTGTGAGCTGTTTTTGCGTCAGGTTTATTTCCATCTACTAGACGCAATTCAAGACTCCACTCGCAGTCGCATCTTCCGTCGTGTCTGTCTCGATTCTATCCATACGCCATTATTCTGTCTCAAACGCTATTACTATCAGTTTGAACAAGGCGACGTGAAATTTCTCGCATTACAACAACAATTACGCCTGATTCAAATCTCACTCGATTAACCAAAAGGATCCCTACCATGAGCACCGAATTCCGCATAGAAACTGACAGTATGGGCGAAGTGAAAGTCCCAGCAGATGCACTCTACCAAGCCCAAACTCAGCGCGCCGTCGATAACTTCTCATTCAGTCAATATAAGATGCCATCTGGCTTCATCCAAGCGTTGGCACACATCAAGCAGACTGCGGCACTCACCAACGCACAATTGGGGCTGCTTGAAGGTGATATCGCTAATGCGATTGCTGACGCAGCTCAGGCGATTATCGAGGGCAATCATATTGAGCAATTTCCAATTGACGTATTTCAAACCGGATCAGGCACCAGCTCAAATATGAATGCGAATGAAGTGATTGCAACACTGGCCTCCCAGCATCTAGGCGGTACCGTCAGTCCTAATGATCACGTCAACATGGGACAAAGCAGCAACGATGTGGTGCCAACCGCAATTCAAGTTAGCGCAGCATTAGCCATTGAAAAACAGCTCTTTCCGGCCCTGTCACACCTCAGCCAAGCACTAGAGTCTAAGCAGCAATCATTGAAAGATGTTGTAAAAACCGGTCGCACTCACTTAATGGACGCGATGCCCATTACCTTTGCTCAAGAGCTTGGCGGTTGGCAGTTCCAAATCGACCATGCTAAGCAAGCGATTGAGCAAGCACTGCCAGCGGTAAAAGCCTTAGCCCAAGGTGGTACGGCAGTTGGAACGGGGATCAATGCCGATCCACGCTTTGCAGACTTATTCGCTAGCAACCTAACCCAGTCAACTCGTATTCAGTTCACGGCCAGTGATAACTTCTTTTTCAATTTAAGCAGTCAAGATGCGATCGTCGCTCTGTCGGGACAGCTCAAAACAGCAGCAGTTGCGATCATGAAGATCGCAAACGATCTTCGTTGGATGAATTCAGGCCCATTGGCTGGTTTAGGTGAGATTGAATTACAAGGCTTGCAACCGGGTTCTTCCATCATGCCTGGCAAAGTAAACCCTGTGATCCCAGAAGCCGCAGCTATGGCCTCAGCGCAAGTCATTGGTAATGACACCACTATTACCGTCGCGGGCCAAGCTGGTAACTTCCAACTAAACGTCATGCTACCTGTCATTGCTCATAATATATTGGAGAGCATCGAGTTGCTCGCTAACAGCGCAACCGCTTTATCCGATAAGGCCATTGCAACATTCGAAGTTCGTCAAGATAACTTGGATGTAGCGCTCGCCAAAAACCCAATTTTGGTCACGGCCCTCAACCCGGTCATTGGCTACCTGAAAGCGGCAGAAATCGCGAAGAAAGCCTATAAGCAGGGTCGTGCGATTATTGATGTCGCAGAAGAAGAAACCGATTTAGATAGAGCCACGCTAGAACGATTGCTTAATCCCGCAAAACTCACCCAAGGTGGTGTTGCGGAATAAGCGGCAAACTCAGCCTACAAACCAAAATAAGATTACAAACCAAAATAAGATTACAAACACAGAGACCTCCATTCGGAGGTCTCTTTTATAGCAACGCTAAAACACTCTAAATCTATGCGACGCGGTTGAGCACCGAACGCAATTTAAGCGGCTTAACTGGCTTCGCAATAAAGCTGAACCCATTTGCCTTGATGCCATCAAGCATATCATCGGTGCGATCCGCGCTGATGATGACACCTTCAAAGCAGCTGCCTAGTCTCAAGCGACATTGCTGTAGCACTTCCAAGCCAGTACGACCATCATCAAGTCGGTAATCGGAAAAAATCACGTCCGGAATCCAACCATCCTCGAGAGCTTGTAGACTTTCGACCAAATCGGTCGCCACTCGCGTATCGCAGCCCCATCGAGACAGTAAGTTTTCCATACCGACTAAAATATCGGGCTCATTATCCACACATAGAATTCTTAGATGACCAAGTTCAGACTGGTTACTTGTCGTGACTTGAACTGGGTACGGCTGCACATGATCGGCTTTATCAAGCGTGATAGAAAAGACACTGCCTTTACCAACCCAAGAACGCATCGAAATTTCATGCCCGAGCACTTGAGCAATTCCCTTGGAAATCGCCAAACCAAGCCCGAGACCTTGGTCGGAACGAACTTGAGTTCCGCGATTAAACTCTTCAAAGATCTCTTGCTGCTTCTCTTCTTCAATACCTACACCGTTGTCCCACACATCAATACGCACTCGCCCTTTTACCCGGCGAACACCAAGCGCCACTTTGCCATTCGGGTTATAACGAAACGCATTGGTCAGGAAGTTTTGCACCACACGGCGCAGCAGTTTGGGATCCGATTTCACCATGAGTGAGGATGGAATCATGGTGAATGCTATACCTTGTTGCTTGGCTAATGCGCTGAACTCCGCATTCAAATTCGACAACACATCGTTTAACGCAAAACCGTGCACATTGACTTCCAGCTTGCCCGACTCCAAGCGCGAAATATCCAGCAAATCTCCTATCAGGTCTTCGGCCGCCTCTAAAGCACTCTCAATGTGAGCCGACAGCTTTTTAGCTTCGCTGTCTTTGGCTACTTCCGACAATGAAGAAGCGAACAGGCGTGCAGCGTTGAGTGGCTGCATCAAGTCATGGCTTACTGCCGCCAAGAACCGTGATTTGGACTTCGATTCCAAATCGGAGCGTTGCGTCGCTGCCACCAGCTGCTTGTTAAGTTGTTCTAATTCCCGAGTCCGCAGACGCACCCTTTCTTCCAATGTCTCGTTGGCGTCTTTCAGCGCTTGCTCCGCATCACGGAATACGGTGATGTCGGTAAAGCTCATCACAAAGCCACCACCTGGCATTGGGTTACCTTGTACCTCAATCACACGACCATCAGGACGGACCCGAGAAGAGGTGTGCCGAGTCCCTTGCTCAAGGTGATACACACGGCGACGGACGTGGTCATCAGGATCGCCTGGGCCACATAAACCTTGCTCTGCATTGTGCCGAATCACATCCGCAATCGGTCGCCCAACTTGGATCAAGCCTGGCGGAAATTCAAAGAGTTCTAAGTAGCGTTGGTTCCAAGCCACCAAGCGTAATTGCTTATCGACCACCGCAATACCTTGCCCGATATGTTCAATCGCCCCTTGAAGTAGGCCTCGGCTAAAATCGTACAGTTCAGAGGCTTCATCGACGATAGTCGCCACCTCTTCAAGCTGCATGTTTCTTCCCTGCAACGCAGAAGTGAGTACTAACTTAGCAGAAGAAGCGCCGAATACCCCGGCTAATACACGTTCGGTATGTCGAATCAGAGAAGATGGCGCCTGCTGATTCGGCATTAGCTCTTCTCGTTGCTGGCTCCAATACGCTTGAAAAGCCGCTTTTACTCGCGTTCGCCCAACAAACCTAGACGCTAGCATTTCTAGTTCAGCAACCGTAACACGACTCTGGTACAGGCTCATGTTTTCGCTTTCAGGCAGTGGCGTACCAACGAATGACGCCGATTGTAAGCGCTCACTTAGGCTTGGTCGTGTGGTCATAGAAACCACAACAAAACATACTGCATTGGCGACCACGCTGAGGATCATCCCCCAATCTGAAATCGCAATGTCAAAGCCAGCCAATACCTCTGGTGGGGTGATCAACCAAATCAAAAAGTTGTTACTGGCATTCCCGGCAAGCATGTCCGTTTGGCTCATTAACGTAATCAGCCAAATGGTAAAGCCTACCGCCAAGCCAACATACACACCTTTCTTATTCCCTTGACGCCAGTACATACCGCCCACCAGCGCAGGCGCGAATTGCGTGATCGCCGCAAATGAGAGAAAGCCGATCGCTGAGAGTGAGTGAATGGTATCTAACGCTTGATAAAAACCCCAAGCGCCAATTAGTAGGACTAAAATCAGACCACGGCGGATCCGCAGTAATAATTCAGAGAAGTGATGATGGTTACGCTGCGTCAATCGCATGCGACGCAACAGTAGTGGCATAACCAAGTCGTTCGATACCATGATCGCTAAGGCAATCGTCGACACGATAACCATGCCACTGGCCGCCGAAGTGCCGCCTAAAAATGCAAGCAAAGCGATTTCACTCGCCCCTACCGACATCGGTACACTGATCACATAAGTATCAGGCGAAGCACCACTCAACAACCCTTGCCCTACCCACGCAATAGGTAAAACAAAAATCCCCATCAAGATCAGATAAATGGGAAACAACCAACGAGCAACACGCAAATCTTGCGCGCGTTCGTTCTCCACCACCATCGTATGGAATTGTCGTGGAAGACACACAATCGCCAGCATCGTGAGTACGGTATGAATCAATATGGTCGGGATGTTTGGTGACTGATACGTCTGTGTGGCAACGTCAACTAAGCTCAAATTCTCGGTGTTCATCGCCAACCAAACAATGAATACACCGACTACTAAAAACGCCAACAGTTTGATAATCGATTCGAAGGCAATCGCCATCATCATCCCACGATGGTGTTCCGTGTTATCAATGTGCCGGGTACCAAATAGCATGGTAAAAATTGCCAGTGCGACCACGACAAACCACGACACGCTATCGTTTTGATAACCAAAATCGGTAGCCAGTTCTGGGGCAATGATTTCTAGCCCCATGGTGATACCACGCAACTGCAAAGCGATGTACGGCAAAATTCCCGCAACCGCAATGAGTGTAACGACTACGGCCAAACCTTGAGATTTGCCGTAACGAGCTCCGATAAAATCAGCAATCGACGTGATGTGTTCCCGTTTAGCAATCAAAATAAGCCGAGCTAAAACGCGCCATCCGATGGTAAACACTAAAATGGGGGCAATATAGATGGGCAAGAAAGACCAAGGGTTAGTGCTGGCCTGCCCGACCGTGCCGTAGAAGGTCCACGATGTACAGTACACCGCAATGGAAAGGCTATAAATCCACGGCCGCCAGCGTGCTAACCACCTTTTCTGAATGTCGCCGTACCACGCGATGATAAATAAGGCTCCCAAATACGCCAAAGAAACGGGAACCACCAGCCATCCTTGCATCCGATATCCTTTCTTGCCTTTCTTGCCGTTTTAAAGCAAGAGAATAAAAAAAACCTCTCCATTAGGGAGAGGTTTCATTTAACACTGCTTTCACAACGGAGACAAAGCTTAGTTTTTAACCTTTGTCACAGAAGTCTAATTCTGTGTTTCCAGTGACTTGTCTGATACATCGACCACATGATGTGGCTCTTGTGGTTCGAGCTTGATGAACAATGCCAATAAACCCATCGCGGCCATGCCCCAGAACACAAGTGGTCCCCAGTGCTCATAACCCCAACCGCTCAACACGGTCATCAGTGCGATGAATGCGCCTAGAGGAATCGCGTTATACAATGCTTGCAGCGCCACTATCTTATTCTCTTCCGAGTTTTGGATATATTGAATCGCAGCAATGTGTGCCGTTGCGAATGTCACGCCATGCAATAATTGAACAATCACCAAAGCAACAATCGACGTTGTCGATGCCGTAATGCCCCAACGCATCATCACACCAACGGCAGCAACAACAAATAACGCGCGCATTGACCAACCGACAAATAAACGCTTGCTCAGCGCAAACACTGCCACTTCGGCTGCAACACCCAAGCTCCACAGATAGCCAATCACATCTTCCGAATGACCTGCGGCTTTCCAGTGAATAGCGCTAAAACCGTAGTAAGCCGCATGACTGCCCTGAATTAATGACACCAACACTAAGAATTTAAGTATCGGCTTGTCAGTCAAAAGAGCACTCAGTTTTGGACGCTCCGCGCTTTGCCCACCAAGCGTAACGGGCATCGGGTTAGTCATACGCATTGAAAATAGCAACGAAACTAATACCCCGGCCATCGCCGTGTACAAGATCATATCAGAGCCAAATTCAGCCACCAGATAACCCACGGCCGTCGAACCCGCGATAAAGGCGATCGAGCCCCATAAGCGCGTACGGCCGTAGTCGAGCATTTTCAGACGAGCGTAGTAGTTTGCCATCGCATCCGATAATGGAACAATCGGTCCACAACAGAGGTTAAATAGCACCGTCGCTAACGCCATTAACCAAAAACTGCCACCTGTAAAAAAGTGAAATCCAACAAAAAGGAGGGCAGCGAAACTCAACCAACGTAAAGCAGGCATAAGGTGTTCAACTTTGTGCACTCGTGGGGTGATCACGATATTGGCGACACAACGTGTCGCAAGACCTAACCCAACTAGCAAACCGATGTCGGTCGAAGAGACACTTTGCTCCTTAAACCAAAGTGACCAAAATGGCAGATATACGCCATACGCAAAGAAGAATCCGAGAAAGTACTGGGAAATCCAGCCATACGGAGAAGGTTTCAACATTACTAATATCCTAAAACGGGAACATCAACGTTCGAACCGGGAATTATGGATCGCTATGCGTATTATAAAAAGGGAAGAATAGGCAACTTATCGTTTCCTCGATGGAATACTAACTTTGCGACATTGGCCATCTTAAAGCGAAATCATCGTGATTTAGACCAAAGTCGTCTGGCTTCCAGTAGGAAATTTGTCAGACTTAGAGAGTGTTCCTTCCATCATTGGGTGTTCTCATGCCTGACAAATTTAACATGCAATCTCCACCGTTCGACCGCTTAACCGAAGCACAACAGACACGACTGCGCTCGTCTCTGGACGTTGCCTACTATCGAGCTCGAGATGTTATTTTATCTTGCGGACAGAAAAACCCTCACTTACATATTCTGATCAAAGGCGCGGTAGAAGAACGCTCCCAAGATCAGCAGGAAGTGTTCGCGCATTATGCCAACGACGATATGTTTGATGTGCGCTCATTACTTGAAGACAACGTACGTCATCAATACATCGCTCTTGAGGACACACTCTCCTATCTGCTGCCGAAAGACGTCTTTCTGGCGCTTTACAACGAGAATGGTCAGTTTGCGGCCTATTTCGATAACAATTTATCAAAGCGACAAGAACTCATCGAAGCCGCTCACCAACAACAAAACTTGGCAGAGTTTATCCTCACCAAAGTTGACCGCAGCATTTATCACCCACCGATGATCCTTGAGCCAAATACGCCGATTAACGAGGTGACGCACACCCTAAAAGCAAATGGGATTGATGCAGCACTTGTCAAACTCAATGATGACGACCCGCGATTAGAAAAATGGCCTTCGACTCATCCATACGCCATCGTGACGCGCACCAACATGCTGCACTCCGTGATGTTAGATGGCTGCGCACTCAATACCCCTGTCGGTGATATCGCCACCTTTCCTGTCTATCACGTTGATGATGGTGACTTTTTGTTCAATGCCATGATCACCATGACCCGAAATCGAATGAAGCGTCTCATGGTATGTGATGGCAACCAAGCCGTCGGCATGCTGGATATGACCCAAATTCTCAGCGCGTTCTCCACCCACTCTCACGTGTTAACGCTCAGTATTGCCAGAGCAAGCAGTGTGGAAGAGCTCGCATTGGCCTCAAACCGCCAGCGTCAATTGGTCGAGAGTTTATTGAGAAACGGCATCCGCACTCGCTTTATCATGGAGCTGATTTCCGCCGTGAACGAGCAAATTATCGAAAAAGCGTTCGAGTTAGTGGTTCCACCAGCCTTGCACGATCATTGCTGCTTAATCGTACTAGGCTCAGAAGGTCGAGGAGAACAAATTCTCAAGACAGACCAAGACAATGCTCTAATTATTCAAGATGGTTTGGAATGGCCTCATTGCGAACAAGTGATGCAATCCTTCACGCACACTCTACAACAGCTCGGCTACCCACTCTGCCCGGGTAAAGTCATGGTCAACAACCCGAAATGGGTCAAAACGCAGCAAGAGTGGATAAACACCTTAGACCGCTGGATAGCCAAAGCCGAACCACAACAAATCATGGACTTAGCCATTTTCAGTGACGCCCATGCTGTTGCGGGGAATCGCGAGCTGCTGGCTCCAATCGCGGCCCATCTTCGCGATACAATGAAAGATCGCATGTTGATACTGTCTGATTTTACTCGCCCTGCCTTGCAGTTTTCTGTGCCCCTAACTCTGTTTGGCAACGTAAAAAGTGCTAAGGACGGGTTAGATATTAAACGCGGCGGCATTTTCCCAATTGTGCACGGCATTCGCACCTTGTCTTTGGAATATGCCATTGAGGAGAAGAACACGTTTGAGCGCATTGAAGCACTTCGGAAAAAACGCATCTTAGAGCCTGAAACGGCAGATAACCTCAACGAAGCACTGAAATTGTTCTTTAAGGTTCGCCTTAATCAACAACTCAAAAAGCAAGAAGCATTGAATAACATTGATATTAAACAACTGGATAGAACCGAGCGTGATTTACTTCGCCACAGCTTACATGTAGTGAAAAAATTTAAGCAATTTTTAGGTTTCCACTATCAAATTCGTGATTAACCATGGTTTTCATAAATCATACAGAGGCGTAGGCAATGAACTGGTTACAACGCAAATACTGGCACTACAAACTGAAAGGATCTCCTTATCAGTCACTTTTTTGCACGCCCGATAAAACGGAATACGTTTCTCTCGACTGCGAAACCACCAGCCTTGATCCAAATCGCGCCGAGTTGGTGACCATTGCTGCCACGAAGATCATCGACAACCGCATCATCACTAGTCAGCCATTTGAAGTCCGCTTACGCGCGCCGCAATCGCTCGATTCTGGCTCAGTCAAAATTCATCGAATTCGCCACCAAGACTTAGTCGACGGGATTAGCGAAAAAGAGGCGCTGCTCGAGCTGCTCGACTTTATCGGCAACCGACCACTTGTCGGTTATCACATTCGTTACGATAAAAAGATCTTAGATCTTGCTTGTCTGAGGCAACTTGGCTTTCCACTTCCTAACCCGCTCATCGAGGTCAGTCAGATTTATCACGACAAGCTGGAAAGACATTTGCCGAATGCCTATTTCGACTTAAGTCTGGATGCCATTTGTAAACACCTCGAACTTCCTATCCAAGATAAACACGACGCTTTACAAGATGCGATTTCTGCCGCTTTGGTCTTTGTTCGCTTAACGAAAGGCGATTTGCCCAACCTAACCGCGCCGTATACATAAAAATCAGTTGACCTAGCTCCCAGAAATACTTTTGTTTCAGCGATTTCACGGCGCTTCCCTCACTCTCATCCTAAAGTCTAATTGTGGAAATACGCGCAGTGACTGACAGTTATAAGCACAACGTCGTCATTACCACGACCAAGTTATTTAGAACCAAAAAACAGCCCTACAAAAACATATTCAAAATCTTATCTAGATTGGTGTAAGGCCGAGAAATAAGGCACAAGGAGAGAAGCCATGAGCGAAGCCCACGTTTATCCGGTAAAAGAAAATATTAAAACTCATACACACGCGGATAATGATACTTACTTAGCCATGTATCAGCAGTCGGTAACCGATCCAGAGGGCTTCTGGAACGAACACGGCAAAATCGTTGATTGGATCAAACCTTTCACCAAAGTAAAAAGCACCTCTTTCGATACTGGTCATGTCGACATTCGTTGGTTTGAAGATGGCACGCTGAACGTCTCGGCTAACTGTATTGACCGTCATCTCGCAGAACACGGGGATGACGTCGCAATCATCTGGGAAGGCGATGATCCAGCCGACGACAAAACACTCACTTTCAACGAACTACACAAAGAAGTGTGTAAGTTTTCCAACGCATTGAAAGAGCAAGGCGTACGCAAGGGCGACGTGGTATGTCTATACATGCCAATGGTGCCAGAAGCCGCAGTGGCTATGCTCGCTTGTACCCGCATCGGTGCGGTTCATACCGTTGTATTTGGCGGTTTCTCACCAGAAGCTCTCTCTGGCCGTATCATCGACTCTGACGCTAAAGTCGTGATCACCGCTGATGAAGGCGTGCGCGGCGGGCGTGCCGTTCCACTGAAAAAGAACGTGGACGAAGCACTAACTAACCCAGACGTAAAAACCATCAATAAAGTGTTGGTGCTTAAACGTACAGGTGGTGATGTCGAATGGCATGAACACCGTGATGTTTGGTGGCACGAAGCAACAGCTAACGTTTCTGACGTTTGCCCACCAGAAGAAATGAAAGCCGAAGATCCGCTGTTCATCCTTTACACTTCAGGTTCAACAGGCAAACCTAAAGGTGTACTACACACAACAGGTGGTTACCTCGTCTACGCGGCGATGACCTTCAAATATGTGTTCGATTACCAACCAGGCGAAACCTTCTGGTGTACCGCGGACGTGGGTTGGATTACCGGTCACACTTACCTAATCTACGGTCCACTTGCAAATGGGGCGAAGACCATCTTATTCGAAGGTGTACCAAACTACCCAAGCACAAGCCGAATGAGTGAAGTGGTTGATAAACACCAAGTCAACATTCTATACACCGCCCCAACCGCGATTCGTGCGCTAATGGCAAAAGGTGATGAAGCGGTTGCAGGCACATCTCGTTCAAGCCTGCGCATCATGGGCTCAGTGGGCGAACCAATCAACCCAGAAGCGTGGGAGTGGTACTACAAAACGATTGGTAACGAGAACTCACCTATCGTCGATACTTGGTGGCAAACGGAAACTGGCGGCATCTTGATTGCGCCACTACCGGGGGCAACCGATCTAAAACCAGGCTCTGCGACTCGCCCATTCTTCGGCGTCCAGCCTGCTCTTGTCGATAACATGGGCAATATTCTTGAAGATACTGTTGCTGAAGGTAACTTGGTTATCCTTGATTCTTGGCCAGGCCAAATGCGCACGGTTTACGGCGACCATGAGCGCTGTGAACAGACCTACTTCTCAACCTTTAAGGGGATGTACTTCACCAGTGATGGTGCGCGTCGTGACGAAGACGGCTACTACTGGATCACAGGCCGTGTTGATGACGTATTAAACGTGTCGGGTCACCGTATGGGTACCGCTGAAATTGAATCAGCGCTAGTGGCGCACCACAAGATTGCAGAAGCGGCGATTGTTGGTATTCCACATGACATCAAAGGCCAAGCTATCTACGCTTACATTACATTGAACGATGGTGAATTCCCGTCAGCTGAGCTGCACAAAGAAGTTAAAGATTGGGTGCGTAAAGAGATTGGTCCAATCGCGACACCAGATGTACTGCACTGGACGGATTCCTTACCGAAGACTCGCTCTGGTAAGATCATGCGTCGAATCCTGCGTAAGATTGCAACGGGCGATACAAGCAACCTCGGAGACACATCAACGCTTGCCGATCCGAGCGTGGTAGACAAACTCATCGCAGAGAAAGCAGAATTGGCATAAATTCAACCAACTGTTTTAAAAGCACTTTAAAAACCGCCATCACTCATGGCGGTTTTTTGCTTTTGCGCACAAATTAGCCACACAAAGAACATGGCAATTATGTTGTTTTTGTTAACTTGGTTACAGAAACGAAGGTGGCTATTAGGAGATTAGACCAGTAAATTGCTGCTAATTGCTATGAATTAGCTATAATCTTGGTCGATTTTTTAAAATTTGCTCGGTTTTAACAAAAAAATCGTGCTGAACTATCGTATATTTGGGAATATAAACGTTCCACTCACGATAAGGGAAGATAGCAACACAATGTCTGCAAAGTCACGGATTCTTGTTCTAAACGGACCAAATCTTAACCTATTGGGTCTGCGCGAACCGACACACTATGGTCACAGCACCCTAGCACAAGTTGTGGATGCTCTTACGAAGCAAGCTCATAACTCTGGGGTGGAACTGGAACACCTACAATCAAATCGTGAGTACGAACTGATTGAAGCCATTCATGCTGCTTATGGCAAGATTGACTTCATCATCATCAATCCAGCGGCTTTCACTCATACCAGTGTGGCACTGCGAGATGCATTACTTGGCGTCGCCATCCCATTTATTGAGGTGCACTTATCAAATGTGCACGCACGTGAACCATTTCGTCATCACTCTTATCTGTCAGATAAAGCAGAAGGCGTGATTTGCGGTCTAGGCGCACAAGGTTATGAATTCGCTCTGTCTGCCGCGATTAATAAGCTACAGGCAAAGTAACCCTAACACTCTGCAACCCCACGAGGGTTGTCTTAATCACAAGATAAAAGAGAAAGAAAAGATGGATATTCGTAAAATCAAGAAGCTAATTGAGTTAGTTGAAGAGTCTGGCATTGCTGAGCTAGAGATTTCTGAAGGTGAAGAGTCAGTACGCATCAGTCGTCACGGCACTGCAGCCCCTCAAGCACCAGTTCACTACGCAGCAGCTCCAGTAGCGGCACCTGCTCCAGCAGCAGCGGCACCAGTAGCAGAAGCGCCAGCAGCAGAAGCTCCAGCAGCTGCAACGCCTGCAGGTCACCAAGTTCTTTCTCCAATGGTTGGTACTTTCTACCGTTCTCCAAGCCCAGACTCTAAAGCATTCGTAGAAGTGGGTCAGAAAGTAAATGCTGGCGATACGCTATGTATTGTTGAAGCAATGAAAATGATGAACCAAATCGAAGCGGACAAATCTGGCGTTGTTACAGCGATCCTAGCTGAAGACGGCCAACCAGTTGAATTCGACCAACCTCTTGTTGTAATCGAATAAGCGGGGCTTGCCTTATGCTAGACAAAGTAGTCATCGCGAACCGAGGTGAAATTGCACTTCGTATTCTTCGCGCTTGTAAAGAATTAGGTATTAAGACCGTCGCTGTTCACTCGACAGCTGACCGCGATCTTAAGCACGTACTACTCGCAGACGAAACCGTATGTATCGGCCCTGCTCGTGGTATCGACAGCTACCTAAATATCCCAAGAATTATTTCTGCAGCAGAAGTAACAGGGGCCGTTGCCATTCACCCTGGTTACGGCTTCTTGTCAGAAAACGCAGACTTCGCTGAGCAAGTTGAGCGCAGTGGTTTCATCTTCGTTGGTCCAAAAGCAGACACTATCCGCCTGATGGGTGACAAAGTGTCGGCTATCAACGCAATGAAGAAAGCTGGCGTTCCTTGTGTACCTGGTTCTGACGGTCCTCTGGACAACGACGAAGAGAAAAACAAGGCGTTTGCTAAACGCATCGGTTATCCAGTCATCATCAAAGCGTCTGGTGGCGGCGGTGGCCGTGGTATGCGTGTCGTTCGCGCAGAAAAAGACCTAATCCAAGCGATTGCAATGACGCGTGCTGAAGCAAAAGCAGCGTTCAACAACGATATGGTTTACATGGAGAAATTCCTAGAAAACCCTCGTCACGTTGAAGTGCAAGTTATCGCTGACGGTCAAGGCGGCGCAATCCACCTTGGTGAGCGTGACTGTTCAATGCAACGTCGTCACCAAAAAGTAGTGGAAGAAGCGCCAGCACCAGGTATCACTGAAGAGATGCGTAAGTACATCGGTGAACGTTGTACTCGTGCATGTATCGAAATTGGTTATCGCGGCGCAGGTACGTTCGAATTCCTGTACGAGAACGGTGAATTCTACTTCATCGAAATGAACACTCGTATTCAGGTAGAACACCCAGTAACAGAAATGGTTACCGGCATCGACCTAATCAAAGAACAGCTTCGCGTTGCAGCGGGTCAACCTCTGTCATTCACTCAAGATGACATTAAGATCCGTGGCCATGCGATTGAGTGCCGTATCAACGCAGAAGACCCAGAACGCTTCCTACCGTCTCCAGGTAAGATAGAGCGTTTCCACGCGCCTGGCGGTATGGGTGTGCGTTGGGAATCACACATCTACTCTGGTTACACAGTACCACCTCATTACGATTCAATGATTGGTAAGCTAATCACGTACGGTGAAAACCGTGATGTGGCGATTGCGCGCATGAAGAATGCTCTGGGTGAGATGATCATCGAAGGCATCAAAACCAACGTGCCACTGCAATTCTCCATTATGAATGACGAAAACTTCCAGCATGGTGGTGCAAACATCCACTACCTAGAGAAGAAGCTCGGCTTACAATAAGCCTTAGCTAACGTCTTAAAAAATGCCCACACCCGTGGGCATTTTTGTTTTGTATGGACTCTAAGCATTCAACAAATACGTAGGCTTATTTGGGTATATACTCAAACAAATCGTAGAGTTCTGGTAAACTCTGCGCCACTTCATTCACTTTAAGAGCAAAAACCAATGCCTTGGATTCAAATCAAACTCAACGCGACCAATGAAAACGCTGAGCAAATCGGCGACATGCTAATGGAAGAGACTGGCGCGCTGTCTGTTACATTCTTAGACGCGCAGGATACGCCTGTATTCGAACCTCTACCTGGCGAAACTCGCTTATGGGGCGATACTGATATTCTGGCACTGTATGATGCAGAAGCAGACACTAACTTCATCATCGACCAAATTAAAGCGAGCAATATGCTGGCTGACAATTTTGCTTACAAAGTAGAACAGCTTGAAGATAAAGACTGGGAACGCGAATGGATGGAAAACTTCCACCCAATGAAATTTGGTGAACGCCTATGGATTTGTCCAAGCTGGCGCGACATTCCAGATCCTGACGCTGTTAATGTTATGTTGGATCCTGGCCTTGCATTCGGTACGGGTACTCACCCTACAACAGCACTTTGTCTTGAGTGGCTAGAAAGCATGAACTTAAGCGGTAAGACCGTTATCGACTTCGGTTGTGGCTCGGGCATTCTGGCGATCGCGGCGATCAAACTAGGCGCTGAAAAAGTGATAGGGATCGACATTGATCCTCAAGCACTGCTTGCTTCGAAAGACAACGCAGAGCGTAACGGCGTTGCCGACAAACTAGAAGTTTACTTACCGCAAAATCAACCTGAAGGTCTCGTCGCTGACGTCGTTGTGGCCAACATCCTTGCGGGACCTTTACGTGAACTTGCACCTATCATCAAAGGGCTAGTTAAACCAAATGGCAACCTCGCTATGTCCGGCGTATTAGACACCCAAGCCGAAGATGTTGCGAATTATTACCGTGACGAGCTTCACATTGACCCGATTGTTGAGCAAAGCGAATGGTGTCGCATCTCTGGTCGTAAGCAAGGCTAGACAAGGTTTTCAGAGCTAATTGTTTGAAATTCATACAATTTACAAAAACAATTTGTAAATGCTCAAATATTAGTCTTTTCACGCAGTGAAAAAATGCGTAAAATGCGCGCCCTTGCTGGTACAGAACTGTGATGACGTTTTGAAAATCGGAAACTATCAACTTAAGAACAATCTAATCGTAGCCCCTATGGCTGGTGTAACGGATAGACCGTTTCGCGAGTTGTGTCTTCGTTATGGTGCGGGAATGGCCGTCAGTGAAATGATGTCTGCTAACCCAAAACTATGGGGAACGTCAAAGTCGAAACAGCGCATGGTACACGAGGGCGAATCGGGCATTCGCTCTGTACAGATTGCGGGTTCCGATCCACAGCTTATGGCGGACGCAGCTCAATTCAGTGTTGAGAACGGTGCACAAATCATCGACATCAACATGGGCTGCCCGGCAAAAAAAGTGAATAAGAAGCTAGCGGGCTCTGCTCTGCTTCAATACCCAAACATTATCGAAGAGATTTTGAAAGCGGTTGTGAATGCAGTGGACGTTCCTGTAACGTTAAAGACTCGAACTGGCTGGGATACAGACAACAAGAACTGTGTCCAGATCGCTAAATTAGCCGAAAACTGCGGCATACAAGCTCTTGCTCTGCATGGCAGAACGAAAGCATGTATGTACAAAGGTGAGGCCGAATATGACAGCATTAAAGCGGTAAAAGAGGCGATTTCAATTCCGGTTATCGCGAACGGTGATATCGATAGCCCGGAGAAAGCCAAATTTGTACTGGAGTACACCGGTGCGGACGCTTTAATGATTGGACGCCCTGCCCAGGGTCGTCCTTGGATTTTCCAGGAAATCCATCACTATTTGGAAAACGGCACCACAATGGAGGAGCTTCCAACTGAGGAAGTGAAAACCATTATGCTTGGTCATGTAAATGCTCTGCATGAATTTTATGGGGAGTTCTTAGGTCCACGTATCGCGCGCAAGCACGTTGGGTGGTACCTGAAAGAGCATGAACAGGCAAGTGAGTTTCGCCGTACCTTCAACGCTATCGACGCAGCTCCGCTGCAAATTGAGGCGTTAGAAGGTTATTTTGATAACGTTGCATCATAATTAAGAGAAGAGCTAGACCGAATATGTTCGAACAAAATCTGACTTCAGAAGCATTAACAGTAACTACAGTAACGTCACAAGACCAGATTACTCAGAAGCCTTTACGTGACTCTGTTAAAGCGTCTCTTAAAAACTACCTTGCTCAACTAAACGGCCAGGAAGTAACAGAACTATACGAATTAGTTCTAGCTGAAGTTGAACAGCCACTACTAGATACCATCATGCAGTACACTCGCGGTAACCAAACTCGCGCGGCAACTATGATGGGTATCAACCGCGGTACTCTTCGCAAAAAACTTAAGAAATACGGCATGAACTAAGACCGGCTTTCAAAAAGTATTTGGAACAAGCCGTTACCTTTTTAGGTAACGGCTTTTCTTTATCTACTAAAACACTACGAATAACGCTCACTTTGTTCAGCATTACCAACTGGCTTTAATATAACTACCGCTGAGCCAAACAATAACAAAGCCACGACAGCGACCCATTCATGACCTACAGAATAAGCAAAGCCCGCCAAGGCAGACCAAATCGCGACACCAAAGTGCATCATACTCATTCCAGAAAACATCAGCACACCTCGATGTTCATCAGATAAGCTTGCTATATGTGCTTGTAACGCCGGAGAGCCTACCCCTCCAGCAAGAGACCAGAGCACTAGAGCTGGAAGATAAGCGGTCACCGTACTCATCTCATTTGAGAACACCCATGCACTGCAAGGTATGCACACCATTAAAGCCACTCGCATAACGGCTCGAGAGCTACCAAGCCAACGGCAAGCTCTCCCCACGCACATATTTCCAACCACACTCACGATCCCTAGAGCAGCATAAATAGCGCCCACCCAACCGAGCGCCAACTCGCTGGTATCTCGAATATGAAGGCCTATCAGGTTAAATACACCAATACCTCCCCCTAGGCCTAAACACATCGCTAGAATCGCCCTCAACGCGCCTGGAAGATGAATGACGTCTGTGATAGGTGGCAGAGTATCTGACTTCTTGGACTCATTATGCTTGTTGTTCATGAACACTACGCTCATGGCACCGACAAGAAGAGCCGCAACGCCCAAAATAATAAAAGCGGCACGCCATGATAAAAGCTGGGTCAGCAATGCTCCGATCGCTGGGCTGGTTATCATACCCAGCGTTAATCCCGCCTGAACCATCACAATTTGACGCATCGCTCTATTACCCTTCGCGTCTCCCGCCAACGCAAATGCAATTGGCAACATGCCTGCACTTGCAATACCTGTGATCACTCGACTTGCAATCGCAAGTTCAAAATCATGAACTATGCCCGTCGTAATAGACGCAACCCCAAATACGAAGCAAGCAGGCAACATGATACGAATACGCCCAACCCGGTCTGATAAACGTCCCAGGTAAGGAGCGCAAATTGCTATAGCTAAACTATATGCCGTAATAAATAACGTAACCTGACTCGGTTGAACACTTAAATCATTTCCGATAGGTTCAAGAATAGATCCAAGCATCAACTCATCAGCACCAACAAGAAAAGCAACAAGAAATAGGATCATGGACTGCATCATAGCTCCACCTCCTGTTCTGTTTCCGATTCAGCATAAGTGAGCAACGAAATATCTAAAACTCTATCAGGCCAAGATTGTAAAAACGCCTTCTCATGAGATACCACAATCACACTACCAGAAAAGCGCTGGAGAGCCTCTTTAAGCGCATTTTTACTGCTGCTATCCAAATGTGTCGTTGGCTCGTCCAACAGCAAAACATTGCATTTCTGGACTGATAAACAACAAAGTTTCACGCGAGTTTGCTCACCTCCACTTAATGTATCTAGGTGGCGCTGCGTCTTATCTCCGGTGACCCCAAAGCGAGCTAATATCTTGCGTGATTCTTTGCTTGATATCGTTGGATCACAAGAGCATAGCTCCTGCTCAGGCGTGTGCTGAGGGTGACGCCAAGACAAATCTTGAGAAAAATACCCAATCATTGCACCTTTTGCCAATACCACCTCACCAGAGATCGGCTCGATCTCCCCCATAAGGGTTTTAAGCAAAGTCGACTTACCTACGCCGTTAAAACCAGAAACGACCAACTTCTCCCCGCGCGCTAACGTGATATCAAGCGCAGGAAGCAGAGGCTGCTGATAACCTATCTTCAACGCTTTTGCGTCAATCACATACTGTTGCCCAATAGGCTGGTGAGCAAAGTCAAACATCGATACTTTCTCTATATGATTCAGTTGAATACGTTCGATTTTATCCAGTTTTTTCTTGCGTCCCTTAGCAAGACTCGCGTTAACTCCAGCGCCATTTTTGGCAATAAATTGCTCTAACTTTCGAATTTCATTTTGCTGAGCCTTATATTGCTTTTCTAACAAAGCACCGTCGTGATTCTTTTGCTGCATTGCTTTGACATAAGTGCCGCTGTATTTTCGGACCGTTTGATAATCAATATCACAAATACTGGTCGCTACTTGATTAAGGAAGTCAATATCATGAGAAACCAGTAAAACAGTGCCAGTGTACTCGTTGAGAAACGTGACCAACCATTCAATGTGCAGAGCATCAAGATAGTTTGTCGGCTCGTCGAGAATTAACACATCGGGGTTGCGGAGTAACAACCTCCCTAAAAGGACCTTGTGTCTTTGACCACCACTTAGCGAGACAAGCGGTGTATCTAAGCCAAATTGATAAATGCCAAGACCTACAGCAACTTGTTCAATTTTGGTATCAATTGCATAGAAGTCTTCATCTTCTAAATATGCCTGTAGTCGGGCGACTTGGCTTAAAAGAGATGTAGAGTGAGACTCGGTCATCGCCTGATACAAAGTCCAAAGCTTCTGCTCGGCAGCGTATAAGTTCTCAAAAGCACTCTTTAAGCATTCATAAACCGTCAGCGCATTATCCATCTTAAAATGTTGCTCTAAATACCCCACCTCAAGGTTTGGTAACCAGTCAATGCAGCCCTTATCTGCAGATAATTCACCGATAAGCAGTTTTAATAAGGTGCTTTTTCCAACGCCATTCGCTCCAGTGATACCTATTTTCTCTCCCACGTTAATTCGAAATGTCGCGTTGTTATATAAACTCTTATCAGCGATCTGATAAGACAAATTTTTAACTTGTAAAATACTCATGTTTTTAACCAAATAAAAAGGGCCGGTGATCAATACCGGCCCTTATTTCAATACTGGATAATGCTTTGTAGCTGCTTAACAGATACAAAAAGGCCGATGATGAAATATCACCGGCCATCTCTTCTCTTTTATCAGGTGTACAGACGCCTGCGTATAACTTCAGCGAAGTTACTCACGCATAAAACACCTGATGAAGATTAATTTAAGACTCCGAGCAACACTTCATCGCGTTTTTTGCACGGAGTTCAGCCTTCTTACAAAGCTTTTAAACAAGAGATATAACATGGTTTACTGTCGAAAAAACATTCGATGTGAAGCGTACACCTTTAGAATAAAAAGTGCCAGATAATTATTAAAACTATCGTGACTTACACGAAGGTCCACTGAAAGAAGACCTTTCCTCAGTCAATGTGCCAGGTGAACGACTTACTTAGCAAACACAGCTATGAGAGCACCTATACCGCTCACGTTATACGTACGTAGTGGTGGCTTTATCGGTTGGAGACGATTAGAGGGGAAGAAGTAGCAAATATCCTTTAAGGCAGGCACTGGCTTAAATAGATCTACAAACAAAATCCATGTTCGGAAAGTTTTAAATGCGCTGAGTTTATTTTCATGAGCGCCTGTGGCTAAATCAAAACATCTAAAGCAGAGAAATCTCCCCCGAAAATAACATAACCTAGTGAATAAACTTTCTAGGTAATAATAAAGGAAGCTTTGGTAAGTTAAGCACAGGGGCTCAAAACTAGAGCTCGAAACTGCAGAAACCACACAGAACTGCGCATCAACTCGTTCATGACAGGGCTTAGAAAGCATAGCGAAGAGGGAAGCCTACCTCTCGATGCAAGGTTTCAATATGGAAATGCGGTTAAGGGAAGTCGGGTAACCAAAACGAAAAAAGCCCCAGTCTTTCGACTGGGGGCTTAATATAAGTGGCGGAGTGGACGGGACTCGAACCCGCGACCCCCGGCGTGACAGGCCGGTATTCTAACCAACTGAACTACCACTCCGCAGTGGTATCACTCGCTTGTAATCAGCAAGTGTCCAAAATTTAAAGCCTGGCGATGTCCTACTCTCACATGGGGAAGCCCCACACTACCATCGGCGCTATTTCGTTTCACTTCTGAGTTCGGCATGGAAATCAGGTGGGTCCAAAACGCTATGGTCGCCAAGCAAATTCTTTAATTCGGAAAGCTGTTTTTAATTCTCGTTCTTACACATTCAACGTTCTTAGTTGAGTCCATCAAAACCCCTTGGGTGTTGTATGGTTAAGCCTCACGGGCA
>NZ_RBWD01000019.1:0-64627 GCF_009361695.1 Vibrio sp. VGrn 2
ACTTAATGATAATTAATCTTTGACATAACCTTTTATTTTGTGTGGAATGTGCAGGTTAATCTATTTAAATCAAAATTTATAGATAAATAAAATTTAAATAATTTACTTAATTCTACATCTAGCTTTGAGCAATGTTTAATTACAACTACTTATACCATGAAAGAGGATATGTATAATGTCGTCGTTTGAGTCGTACTGGGTTGGGGTACGTGAAAGAATTGCTATACAAACTGAAGGTAACCGAAATTTAAAGTCTTTAGTGATAAAAAAGCAGAGAGTGAACTTAAATAACAGTGGCTTATCTTTTCGCGCTAAAGCCGGATGCCTTATCCCTCATTGTTACACTCAGTTTACTGATGACGATACAAACTCAAAGGCATCGAAAAAAGCCTCCCTTAGTTTTAAGAAAGGGAAATTATACTTTTCTCCTGTCTAGTAATAGATAATATTTAGGTTATATATAAATTAAATTTTTATTTTTATCTGAAATTCTGACAATAAATTATTATGTTGTTATGACCGAGATGAAGCATTGGTTAGTAAATGATTAGTTCGGATTATTAATTGAATTGTAGATTTTCTTAGTTGCCCCTAGTTAGATAGTGATAAAATTTTTAGCTATCTTTTCCCGTACAAGCTTAGTTTTAGATCTGGCTTGTACGGTTTTTTCTCTGAACACTAATTACATAGCATAACGGCATGATTTCTCGCCTCTTGTCTCATCTTTCTAGACGAAAGCTCTACCTGCCTCTCATTATTCTCGACAAACATTGAGTAAAAGTAACTAATCGTAACAAGGTGGCTGTAACTGAGCGCCGTTTCAATATACTCGCTCTTTACCTAGGTAACCCTGCGCTTTGAATTCATTCGGGTACCGTTTGTAAGCCTTAAATGCTACTAAGATAAGATGTCATGATGAGAAAAAGTACTATATTAAACACAGTGTTAATTACAGGGTTCGCTGCTGTATCTTCGTTGGCTTATGCAGCACCAACCGTTGTGCCAAATGCACCGGAACTCAGTTCTCGTGGCTATGTTTTGATGGACTTTCACACTGGGAAAGTGCTGGTTGAACGTGATGCACATAAACGGCTAAATCCTGCGAGCTTAACGAAGTTAATGACGGCTTATGTGGCTGGTCAAGAAATTAACGCAGGTAATATTACTTTGGATGATGAGGTCGTCATTAGCCGAAATGCTTGGGCAAAAAACTTCCCAGATTCCTCAAAGATGTTTATTGAAGTCAATACTTCCGTTTCTTTATCTGACTTATACCGTGGCCTGGTTGTTCAATCAGGTAATGATGCTAGTGTGGCCATTGCTGAACATGTCGCAGGTAGTGAGTCAGGGTTTGTAAGCTTGATGAATAGTTGGGCTGCTAAGCTTGAATTAACTAACACGGCTTTCACCAACCCTCATGGTCTAGACAGTGACGGTTTATATTCAACACCTTATGACATTGCCAAGTTGGGTCAAGCTATTATTCGTGACTTACCTGACATCTACCCACTGTATAGCGAAACCTCGTTTACCTACAACGGCATTACGCAATATAACCGCAATGGCTTGCTTCGTGATCGCAGTATGAATGTCGATGGCATGAAAACTGGTTATACAAGCGGTGCTGGTTACAGTCTAGCGACTTCAGCGACTCAAGGTGATATGCGTTTAATTGCCGTTGTGATGGGAGCGAAAAGTGAGAATATCCGTGAATCCGAAAGCAAACAACTGCTAAGTTATGGCTTCCGCTTTTACGATACGGTAATGCCAACCGAGGCAGGAACGGAAGTTGCGAACGCTCGAGTTTGGATGGGCGAACAAGACGAGCTTAAAGTGGGCGTGGCCAATGACGTTTATCTCACTTTACCAAAAGGGGATGTGAAAAAGCTACAAGCTGAAGTTGAATATAATGGCGATTTGGTAGCGCCAATTTCTGAGCAACAAGTGGTTGGTAAAGTGCTTTACAAAGTCGAAGGTAAAGTTGTGAATGAAGCCGAACTTGTAGCGTTGGAATCGGTGGAAGAAGGCAGCTTATTCAAGCGAATTTTAGACTGGTTTAAGCAATTGGTCGCGAGTTGGCTCTAAAAAACAGCTAACTTCTGCCATTATCACTCTATCTTGTTATTGTTCTATTAAATCAATTTACTAAGGCGGCCAACGTGGTCGCCTTACTTTTTTGGAATACTCGTTGCGCTAAAACATCGAACCTTCTCGTATGGGTCTATTTTCGCCTAATTAGAAGCGTTTTTGTGTTTTTGAGTGCGAGAGAAAAGAAACTAGAACAAAAATGGAGTGACACGTGCACAAGATTTTATCTTTGACATTGATTTTATCGCTCATGGGCTGCGCTATGCCTTACCAGCAGCAGGTCGATAGTGGCCAATGTGTTGGAGTAATGACCTCTCAGGATGCGTATGGTTATTTAAACCCAAACCATTACACGATGCAGGTACTCGCGCTAAAGCAAGAAAAAGATGTGAAAGATTACATTCGTTATATCGATCCTAAGCATCCGGTTTGGGTTAACTGGAAAAACAGCCGAGGAACGCGTTGGTATACGGTAACTGTTGGTGATTTTAAAACGAAACAGGATGCCTACAATGCGCTTTCTTCACTGCCGAGCCGCGTAAAGCAGTCATCCCCATTTGTGCTGACTTTTGCGGAAATGCAGCGTAAGCAACAAACGAGTGTTGTGAGAATGCGTTAGCCAACAAAAAACGGAAGCAATGGCTTCCGTTTTTTGTATCTAAGGGTAAGCTTAAAGCGCCGCTAAAATCGTTTCTGCTTTGCTCGCTTCAAACTCTTTTGGTTCTTCAACGTTAAGTTTGGTCACAATGCCGTTTTCAATGATCATGGCGTAGCGTTGTGAGCGAATACCACCAAAGCCGCCGGTATCCATTTCAAGACCTAATGCTTTAGTAAAGCTTGCGTCGCCATCACCCAACATCAGGATTTCTGAAGCGTTTTGGGCTTCGCCCCAAGCTTGCATCACAAATGCATCGTTTACAGAAACACACGCAATTAAATCAATACCTTTTGCCTTCAACTCGTCGGCTAATACCACATAGCCTGGTAGGTGAGCTTCCGAGCACGTTGGGGTGAATGCGCCAGGTACAGCGAAGAGTACGACTTTCTTGTTTGCAAACAGCTCAGTCACGTCGTGGTTAACCATACCATCGGTAGTCAATTCGCTTAGAGTCGCAACTGGTAGAGCTTGGCCTTGTTGAATCATGATTTTATTCCTTTTTGTGTGCTAGTTTAGCTTTCTCAGTCTAGCGCTTATAAATGCGGTTAACCACAGAGCTTTTGTAAGGTTTTAACACCTAAGTGTTTGACCCAAGATGTAGCACTGATGGCTTTATTACAACGCTTCATGCTGACTTACGTATTGACTAACGAGATGGCGATACTTCGCTTTCAACTCATTATCGATGAAGCTAGCATCAATCGCATTCATTGTGAATTGAGCTAGTTCATTCTTACTCATTGGGTGTGCGTTGTTGACGGCTAAAAAGTTATCTGTCATGTAACCACCAAAGTATACCGGATCGTCCGAATTAATCGTCACAGCGACACCTTTGCGCAGTAGCTCGACAATATTGTGATCTTTCATATCGTCAAATACACACAATTTAAGGTTCGATAATGGACATACCGTCAGTGGCATTTTGCTTTCAATTAACGACTCGACTAATGCTTCATCCTCAACACAGCGAACACCATGATCCACGCGGCTGACGTGAAGCATTTCAATTGCATCGGTAATGTTTTGTGCGGGGCCTTCTTCACCTGCGTGAGCAACAGTCAGTAAGCCTGCTTCTACCGCTTGTTTAAATACTCGTTTGAACTTAGCTGGTGGATGGCCTTGTTCTGAAGAATCTAGACCGACACCAATGATCTTATCACGGTGTTTCAGAACGGCTTGCAGAGTCTCCATGGCGCTTTCTTCTGAAAGGTGACGGAGAAAACACGCAATGATTTGTGAAGTAATGCCGAGCTTCTCGTGCCCATCTTGTAGTGCGCGAGCGATCCCGTGGGTCACGGTGTCAAAGTCAATACCGCGCTCTGTATGCGTTTGTGGGTCAAAAAAGATTTCGGTATGAATAACGTTATCCGCTTTACAGTGCAGTAAGTATTCCCAAGTGAGATCGTAAAAGTCTTGCTCTGTACGCAAAACATTCGCTCCTTGGTAATAAAGGTCAAGGAATGACTGCAAGTCTTCGAACTGATACGCGCTGCGTAGTTCACTCGGAGAAGAGTAAGGAATGTCGATGCCGTTTCGTTGTGCTAACTTGAAGAGAAGTTCTGGCTCAAGTGAACCTTCGATATGTAAGTGCAGCTCTACTTTTGGAAGACCTTGAATAAATGCGTTCATATTCCACCTTATGTGTATTGTGGATGCAGTTACTCTAAGAATAGGTATAGATAAGAATAAATCGAACGCTATCACAAAGAGTAAGACCCACGATGATCTCAACTCTTCGTAATCAGCACTTTGCGGGAACTGGTAGAGACCCCCAAACCATATCATTGGGGTTATACGAAGCAAACGAGGCGATTATACGCAAAATTCTCAATTTGGCTATACGCAAATAACCTAGTTGTCAGTAGTCGAAGGGTTTTTCTAAGAAAAGTAACTGGCAACCGTATAAGTCACTTGGGTATAGAGGAGCAAATTGGCTTTTAAGCGTGCACGAGGCTTATCGTGTTGTTAGAAGTGAAGAAAAAGAGTGAGGCTTCGTTTGAGCAAAGGTAGGTGGCGGTACCTTGCACAACGATGGAGCAGAGAGAGAATTGAGAGAGTCAAGGATAGCTTATAGATCAAATAACTTGTCAAATTCTCTTTGTTCCATAATGTCTTCTATACGGCGTCGCGTTTTTTGTTTTACCGCCGCCGCGTTTTGCTCAGACTCTTTCTTGTCTTTTTCTGCTTGCTTCTTACTTTTTCTAGCCATTGGATACCTTCCAAATTAGTTGCATCATTCATTAATGCATGAAAACTGAATTAGTTAACAGTAAAACTTCCTAACTTTGAACCTGAATCACAGAGAATAGTTCCAGATTGCGTTTTCTCACAATATTCAAAATCGATCATGTAACTATGAGAATGAAGCTTAGGTAATACGTGCCTTCGTAAAATATCACCATTTAATTGATGTATTTTAGCGTTCCAAGAGGTGTGAGGTTGTTCTAGATTAAATTCAATTTCTAACATTTATTCTCCTGTTTCTTAGTGATTTTGTCTTTGTTAAGTAATTGATACCAATGCCTTTGACGGCCTGTTCTTTTTGAGGACATGATTTTTCCTATAAATAATAAATTAAGCAGTACTATCCTATTTATTTTAGGTAGCACAAAGCAATGCCTGATATTAGGCTGAGTGATTAATGTGAGAATATTTTTGAAGGAGAGAGGTTTGGTGCAGCATGGGGATGCTACACCAAGAAAAGCAGTCTTATAGAGGAGTTACTTCAGTCGCTTGAGGACCTTTTTTACCTTGCTCTACGTTGAAGCTTACTTTCTGACCTTCAGTCAGTGTTTTGAAACCGTCAGAAACGATAGCGTTGAAGTGTACGAATACATCTTGACCACCGTTGTCTTGAGATAGGAAGCCAAAGCCTTTAGTTTCGTTAAACCATTTTACTGAGCCGTTTACTTTAGACATAAAAATACCTTTGAATTAAACATTAAAATTTGAATTTGTTTTGTGGATCTTTTCTAAGCTATTGAATGTTCAATCAAGAGGAAGTTGTACGCAGGTGTCTGAATTGGGGGATTCAAGATTTTACTGAGAGGAAACTTAAACTAAATGTTGCATTAACAGCTCTCTTCTAAGAGCCAAGGCCTACTATACACCTTGTTTAGGAAATAGCTACACTTATTTTTAAATATATGTCGATAGCTTGGATAAGTGTGCTGTTCGAAAAATTTGAATAAGTAGCTCAAATAGCAAGACTCATGATTATTTTTCTTCAATCTAAAATAGAACCATATCGATAGCCATGGCTGAACATGCGGTTTGCAAGCGGCCACAAAGGTAAACGAGGAGAAATAGTATGAGCACATTCAGAGAAATTCGTCAGCTTATTCAATCACAACCCACTGCTGATGGTGACGGAGTGAAAATTCGTCGAGTAGCAGGGTTTAATAATGAGAGTTTTTCTCCATTTTTGATGATGGATGAACTTAAGTCTGACGACCGTGCTGATTATGTGGGTGGCTTTCCTCCTCATCCTCATCGCGGCATCGAGACGCTTACTTATATGTTGAAAGGTCATTTCCAGCATCGTGACCACATGGATAATGTTGGTGAGCTTCGTTCTGGTGGCGCTCAATGGATGGCGGCAGGAAGAGGCGTCATTCACAGTGAGATGCCTATTATGCAGGAAGGTGAATTGCATGGTTTCCAAATTTGGATAAACCAGCCTGCGAAAAATAAGATGTCACCGGCTCAATATCATGACTTTCAACCTGAAACGATAACGGAATTCGAAACTCAAAGCTCGGGCGTTGTGCGCTTGATTGCTGGTCATCTGACTATAAGCAACGAACGTATTAAGGGGCCTCTAACAGAAACAGGTGTTGCTGCCACGGTGGCCGATTGGAGAGCGATGGTTGGTCACGCTTTGAATTTGACCACGGAGCAAGACCACAACATGATGATTTACGTTTATAAAGGACGTATTAAGGTAAAAGATCGTGAGATCAATCAAGGCGAAATGGCGATTCTATCGAAAGGTGAATGGGTTGAATTACAAGCCGAAAAGGAGAGTGGTGCTCTGATTTTTATTGGCGAACCAATCAATGAACCAGTGGTTCACTATGGCCCTTTTGTAATGAATAGCATGGAAGAAATAGAACAAGCAATCCAAGACTACAATTCAGGATTATTTGAAAGCTACTAGCATCAACATCCTAACTCCCTTTTCTGTGAGTAGCGCAGTTATCAACAGTTTTGAGCCTGACCATTGGGCTCGACCAGAAGCAAATACGATAATCCACTGCCATCGAATTTGCGTTAGCCACGTCTAATCCACGTGGCTTTTTTCTACTTCTGATTCCATCGCATGATGGCTTCTTTTCCTGCTTCAATACCTAACTCATAAGCTTGGCGCAATGGTACTGGCGAGCGACTCAATCGTTTTAATTTAAATGATTCGGGAGGACAAACTTGGATGATTTCGACTCCCGATGGTGGATTGTCGATCAGTGCTAACGTTTGATTGTAGCGAACTTCACGCGTCAACATCGGCTCAATTAATCCTGGCGTTTCTTTCAACATCCGTTTGGTTAGTGCGCTGAACTTTCCTTTCGGCTTTTGATAGCTAGAGGGTTGACTGCGTAAAACCATAATCTTTTTGGCTCCTCGCTTTATTGCTTCTGCGACAGGAAGTGCATCAGAAACCCCGCCATCAACGTATCGGGTGCCGTTCAGTAAGACACCATTTCGGTAAAGTACGGGAAGCGCGCTGCTGGCTTTCATTGTTTCTGCGAGCTCGTCGACATTGGGAGTATGGTACTCGGCTTGGCCATTGTCTTGACGTGTTACGCCTAAAAAGAAAGGTCTCGAATCCGCTTTTAGTGCGGATTTGTCGATGCCAAGCTCTTCGAGAGTGACGTTCCACATCCAATCTAAGTTCATCATATCGCCGCCACGTAGAATCTGAGATGGTGAGATGAATTCTTTCCTTAAACTGTAATCGAGATAGATTTTTAAGTTGCGCCCGGGCATTTTAGCTAAATACGCCGCCAAGTTACTTGCGCCCGCCGATACGCCCCAAAAGCTATCAAATGGAGAGAAATCGTTAGCGAGAAAATGATCGAGTATGCCGCAAGAAAATACACCTCGCATCGCACCACCTTCGACAATCAACGCACGCTCTCCTACTTGTTCCATCACAGTGTTCCATTCTTTACCTATTGGATGAATAGAATGCAGCTTAACGCATAACGGTTTTATACCCAAGTGGTCCTAAGTGCTAGGGCATCTCCTTAAGTAAAAGAAAAGGGCATCGATGGATGCCCTTTTCATATTAAGCCTAGGGAGTTACAGGTTATTGAGCAGCTCATTTAGTGAAAGCGCACTGATTAAATATGTCATTCCCACACAGAAAGCGGCGCCTGTAATTCCGATACTGATCGTTGTTGTAATTAAAAGAAGTGTCATCTTAGACATACAAGATCAAACTCCTTTTTTATATTTAAGTGGGGCGTTGTGCGTCTGGTTATCGCTTGGAATCATGATGCAAGCGCCCTAAGTTTATTGTTCTAATAAAAGTGATGATCACTTGTCAAAAAAGCAGATAAATAGCACCCAAACTGTCGTTAATGCGAGCAGTGGAGTGAATACTTTCTGTATAGATGCGCCATCGGTTAGGTTGTAGATTTTGATGGATTCGTTATAGAACGCCCGCTTGAACGCCTTAAAAGAAATATCATTTTTCACATGAGATTGTTCATAGTGTAGGTGTGCTGCGTCTGATAGTTGGTATTCTAAGTCTTGGAGTTCGTACTCTTTGTTAAGAAATGCCTCCCAAGCCGAAAGACGGGCTATCGTTTTTGGAGATTGATTACCCTTTAACTTCTCTAGACGTTTGGCATAAGCAGCTTGATATTTATCCACGGTGTATTCCTGTCTGAATAGACGTTGAGTTAGAACATTTGTAAAAAGAAAAACGAGCAAAAAAGGGGCTTTACGTTCTATGTCTGTGATAAATGCTAAGGAGCTCAATGGTCTATTTCTCTGATGTCGCGAATAATATTGATTGAACTTAAATGCGACAAACAAAATAATTTACTCAAGATAACAACGAATATTTGTTGCCTTTTAAAGAAAAGCGATAGTGATGCGAAGTGGTGGCTTTGATCGGGAAGAAATCCGCTTTCGTAACGGCTTACGTTTATTGAGAAAAAGTAAACGCTGGAACTATCGCTGGATTGGTGTGAGTTATTTATCGTCAAAAATCATTAATATCAACTATGCTTATAGTTAGACTTTTCGTAAATGAACTCAATTTAGATGAGCGGAAATAATACTGATTTTTGAGCGTGGGTGAGCTTGGAGGGTTAAGCTAATCCATTGATTAATAAAAAAGTAAAGTAGTACAGAGCTAGGGTGAACTTCAACTTAAAGGTGACGGTATGGATATACAATCAACCATTATTGAATATGCGATAGCGATAATAGGCTTACTTTTGACGGGAGTTGCCCTCTGAGCACGATTGCCCAGAGGATAGAAAGTATATTGGCTGTTTGTTAGCGGTTGATATTGTACCGAGCCATTGCAGCTTCTTCTGACGACACAACCGTTTTACCAATTGGTGCGAGTGAAATAACCGCAAGCTTCAGGTGTTGGAGTGCAAAAGGAATACCAATGATGGTTACAAAACACGCTGCGGCGGAAAGTACGTGACCGATTGCTAACCAAAGACCTGCAAAGACAAACCAAAGGACGTTGCCGATAACGCCTAGAGGGCTCGTACCAATGTCCATTTCATTGGTCAATTCATCGCGTGAAATGGCTTCTTTTCCGAATGGGAAAAAGGAAAAATTACCCATAACGATACACGCACGCCCCCAAGGTATTCCGATGATGCTAATAAAGGCTAAGATACCGAAAAACCACCATAGCAACCCCATAAATACGCCACCAAATACAAACCAAATGATGTTACCGAGTGTTCTCATTCTATTTCCTTTACTCTTGAATATGACGATGCAGGTTCCTGAGGGTATCGTAATGTAAAACTAGAACCACTCCGTTAATAAACGTGATCCGTTCCCTCATTCACTTGCTTGATAGAATAGCCGCATAAGTATTAACAGAGAATGAATGACTCCCTGAAGCTACGTTTTGTTTTAGTATAGAGCGTAATACTCGATTAAGCATATAGCCAAGAATTAAGCTACCTAGAGGTAACTTTCTCGATATATTGACAAATTTGCTCTGCTAACTGATGGCTAGCAATGTTGCGTTTCACTACTTCACTAGCGATTTTTCCAGATTCAACGACGTGAAACCAGTCGAGCAACATCGCATGGAAACCTTTGCTCGTCAGCATTGGCGTCCAATCTTTCAAATTGATTTTTTGCTCTTGGTTCGCTTGCCATCGTCTCCCTTCAACGAAGGAGTCGAACTCCACTGCTTTATTTGCATAACAAGCTTGAACGCGTTCCATAGTCATACCGAAGTGACGATTCATCGAAGCGTGGAGTAAAGTATCTCCGTGTTGCCACTGAATATCTAAACGCGCCAATTGGTCACCCTCAAGCTGATGCGTTATGTAAGCCTCTTTTAAATCGGTTTTGGCTGTCACGTTAATACTGTCTAATGGGTGAATAAAATCATCAAATATAAAGGTACGAATATCGCCTGGTAGTTGGTGACGGTTCTTTTCCCAGCGTAGCGATTTTAGGTCAGAAATGTTGCCTTGCTGTACCTCTGGCATGTGTTGGTTGTAAAGCGGAATATGACGTCGGTTGAAGCCCACATAAAGTGGTTGTTTTTCTTTTTCGGCAATATCGTACAGTTTTTCCACGTCATCAGCATTGTCCGCTAATGGTTTGTCGACAAAGGTTGGGATTCCATGCTGCAAAAAGAATGCTGCGATTTGAGGATGTACGCTTGTTGCCGCATGAATCATGACAGCATCTACGCCAAAGTGCAGAAGCTGCTGGTAGTCTTGACAGGTCTCTGAGATTCGATATTGCTTAGCCAGACTCTCAAGTGCATTTGCGTTGCGTGTACAAAATACAAGTTCGATATTTGGAAGCTGAGTGATAACGGGAAGGTATGCTTTCTGAGCAATATCTCCTAAACCAATAATACCAATTTTCATCCTAGTCCTTATTTCGATGTATGGATGGCAGGTTGTAGTATAACGCTTGGCAAGTTGATGAGTTTAAATGCCTTGTTAGAAAAGAGCCTGACTCACATTTTGAGTCAGGCTTTGTTGGTCCACTTAGGAAGTCGTGCGGCAATCTTTGAATATATCTAACTTGCCGTCGTAGGCTTGGGTTTGTACATCCATAACGCCTAATAGAGAGTGGAACACGTTATCATGTGAGTACTGGCCTGCCTTTTGCGCTTCATTCGACAAACAGTCGGTGTTGATTTGTTTCACTTGCTTAAAGCCGGAAGATAGCCACATGAGCAAAGGAACACGTTTTTGGAAGTCTGGTGCAAGGCCGTAAGGCATGCCATGTAAGAACAATCCGTTTTCGCCTAATGATTCACCATGATCCGATACGTAGATGAGAGCGGTATTATATTGAGACTCTAATGCTTTGAGTTTGTTGATGGTTTCTGCCAACACAAGATCAGTGTAGCGTATCGTATTGTCGTACGTATTCACGATTTGTTCGACGCTACAGTTTTCTATATCTGCACGTGGGCAGTCTGGTTTGAAAAACGCTTTGTCTCTAGGATAACGCTGGAAGTAGGTAGGACCATGGCTTCCTATAAGGTGCATGGCGACAACGCGGTTGCCGTGCATATCCGCAACTTCTTGATCAAAGTGATCTAACAGCGCCATATCGTAACAGGTTTGACCGTTACACAGAGGACTTGCTTGCTTTCGGTTCACTTCAATTTTCTTGATCTTGTGGGCGACTTCTTTGTCTCCGCCATCATTTTCTTTCCAGATGAGGTCAACTCCAGCGCGCTGCATGATGTCGAGAGCATTATCTTGGTTATCTGCCTTGGTCCGTTCAAACTCGCTTCGCGTGAGCTGAGAAAACATGCAAGGCACAGATACTGCAGTTGCAGTGCCACAAGACGCAACCTCTTGAAATGAAATCACATCCAGCTTACTGGTGTAAGGGTTTGTCTCTCGCTTATAGCCATTGAGTTGGTAGTTCTGTGTTCGAGCGGTTTCTCCGACAACAAACACCAGTAGTGTCGGCTTGTTCTGTGCTTGCTTTACTGCGCTATCTGACTGCTTTGCATCGATTCCAATCTCGCGATACGGCTCTGGCGTGGTGAAGTATTTCTCCTTTACATACCCAGTCGCGCTGTAAACGAATTGAGTGGGAATAATGATTTTTTTCAGATAGCTGTTATTGCGACCGACAGATGCATAGTCTTGGTAGTAAACACTGGCAATAACAGCAATTACTGCAAGAGATGACAACATCGATACCAACTTCGTGAGAGAAAAATATAGCAATTGGTGGCGCTGAGATTGCAACTTGACCTTATAGACAATCATCGCAGGGACGCCCCCCATAAGTAGCGTCCAGATTACAGAATAAGTACTCAGGTAAGAGCTTGCCTCGCTCGAATCGGTTTCAGCAATATTAGCAATCATTCCAGAATCGAAAAGCGTGCCATAGTTGTAACTTGCGTAGCTCACCATACTCGAAATTATGAGCAAAATAATAAAGAATGGCTTTCCAACCCAAGGCCAACTAAATAAGTTAAAAAGGAAATTGAGCGCGGCAAGAAAGAAAATGGGTATCGTAATAATAAAACCAATTTTGACATTATCTAGGCTTGAAAAAATACCATTCAGCTCTTTGTAAATAGGAATGTTTACAACCAGCGCGAAATAGAGTGCCAACAAGAAAGTAAAGGTAACGTACGAGATACCTTTCTGTTGCAAATTATGTGTCTTCATAAGTAAATGTCTTGAATCAAAATTAGAGCAAGAACGAAGCCCAAACAAAAAGGGCAAGAGTGAGCGCAACAAATACTGCAGCCGAGCCGATATCTTTGGCTCTACCACTGAGCTCGTGCCAGTCATCGCTAACACGGTCGACAACCGCTTCTACGGCGGAATTAATAAGTTCGACGATCAGGACCAATAACAGGCTACTGATCATCAGTACTCTTTCAAATGTGGTGACTGGAAGGAAAAAAGCACAGACGGAAAGCACTAAGGCTAGAATCAATTCTTGTCTGAAGGCGGCTTCGTATTTCCATGCGGCTTTCAATCCCTGAAATGAATAGCCGGTCGCATCCATGACACGGCGTAGACCTGTTTTACCTGGCTTCAAAATATGACCTTACTACAGCTTAATAATTTAGATTGTGCATCTATCCAAACGATGAAATGAGACTAATCGTTCTTGCGTGAAACATTTGTGAATGGCATTCATCACACAACGATATAGGGTTTGAATAAGAAAAAAGAGTTGAATTAATCAAGGTCGTAGACGGTATAGCCTTTATTCTGAAGGCATTTTCGCAGTACAAGAGATTGTGTTCTGGTGGAGTCATTGCTTCCACTCAACGCTCCGGCCCCTGCTCCTACAGCACCGCCTGCAGCGGCACCCACAGCAGCCCCACCTATCCCGCTTTCTAGCGCTCCAGCTGCTGCCCCAATTAGTGCACCTGTAACTGCGCCATTAGCGGCTTCAGATTTTGCAGCTTCCGTTTTGTCTACGTTGTCCGCATACCCTTGGCAATAAAGAAAATCTTGTTCATATTTAGCAGGATCAACATTAGTCATGTCGACAACAGGCTTTTGATTATAAGTACAAGCGCTAAGAGTAGAGGCAAGAGTCATAACCAGAATAAAAGGTTTGTACATGAGTATTATCCATTTGTTCTGTGAATTTATGGATTAAATGTACACTGTTTTATTGTTGGGCTCTGTCGCTGGAGTGTATTGAAGTGTCGTCTTCTGTAAAGGAGGAAAGACGTTAACTTAACTGTCTGATTTTGGAAGACGAAGTGTGAAGCAAGCACCACCAAGTGGGCTATGAGAAATCGAAACCTCACCATGTTGAAGTTCCATTATCTGCCTGACGATCGCCAAACCAAGCCCAAATCCACTGGTGTTTTTGTTTCGGGACTCATCGGCGCTATAAAATGCTTCAAAAAGGTGAGGCCAATGCTGCTCTTCTATACCTATACCATCATCATGTACATGGATTAAGTAGCTTTGCTGATCACTTTTTATCTCAACCATAATTTGAGTATTTGCGTATCGCATTGCATTGCGTAGCAGATTATCCAAGGCACGCTTTAGCAGTTTTGGATCGGCGAATGCGCGCGCGTTTTCAGAGTTTGTTTCATTGAGTGAGATTGATAATTTGGTCTCTTTTTGCCATCTCTGTTTTAACTCATTAACTAACTTGGCGAGCGCTACGTTTTCTGTTTGCAACGCCGTATCTGGGCGTTCCATTTTGGCGTAATAAAGCAGCTCTTCAACCATGTCTTCCATCTCGTCAATGTCCTCGACGATACTACGTACATGCTTTTTCTGTTGTTCGGTTAATGTAGAGTCCGATAACAAGTCAGCTTGCCACTGTAAACGAAAAATAGGAGTGCGTAATTCATGCGCAACTGCATTGGTCAGCATTTTATTGCTAGTGATCAGGCGAGAAACTTTGTCAGCCATCGTATTAAAGCTTTTGTTCAGCGTTCCAACGGACTTAGCACTTGAGGTGCTTGCTCGTGCTTTGAAGTTGCCTGAAGCAAACTCTACCGTGACTCTTTCTAACTCACGAATTCGACGGCTCAAAAACCAGATCAGCAGTATGCAATACAGAGCAAATCCGGCTAAAAAGAATAACCATACAATGTTGTCATCAAAGTTAATCGCCTGAATAACTGAGCTATCCGGATCATCGATCATTTTGAAAATAGGGGTGTCCGCATCTAGGCGGAACCATATATCCCTTTCTTCGTCGTAAGCAACGTTAACAGAGGTGTCACTTTCAAATGCTTTTCTGATGTCTTCTGGAAGTTCTTCGAGCGTGTGAGGAATCAACAAGCGATGGCTGGACGTGGCAAATTGCTCAAGCTGTTGCTGAGTGTATTCTAGTCCGTGCTCTTCGTAGATAGGATAGATAAGATCGTGGAAAGCTTGACCTTCTTGCTCTTGTAGCAGGTAATCGTAATCTGTGTTGATCTCATAGACCAAGAATTCGTAACCCCACAAACTCACCATAAATAGAATGATAAGACCGACAAAGCTTTCCAGATAAATCCGTCTCATTATTCATTCCATGCATCAGGCATAAATAGGTAGCCTTTGCCGCGAACCGTGATGATTTTTTGTGGAGAGCAAGAGGCATCGCCTAATTTTTTTCTCAATGTCACAATACGGTTGTCAATGGTGCGATCTGTACCGTCGTACTCAATACCACGTAGTGTTTTCGTTAACCACTCACGTGAGAGTGTTTTTTCTGCGTGTGTTGCGAGAACCCATAATAAATCGAACTCACCGTCAGTCAGCGCAATTTCTTCCTGGTTCATGACGCATGATTTACGTAATCGGTTTAAACACAGTACTCCAATTTGTAGACCGTTTTCGGACTCGGTAGAGGCTGCCTCTTTTCTTCTCAATAGCATGCGAATGCGTGCCAGCAGCACGCGAGGTTTGATTGGCTTGGTAACAAAGTCATCGGCGCCAATTTCTAATGCGGCGACGTGATCGAAGTCGTCATCACTCGCTGTCAGCATCAACACTTTGCCTTTGTAGCATTCACGGATTTGACGACATACGCTCAGGCCGTCTTGTCCAGGTAGCATCAAATCTAACAAAACCACGTCTGGCTGTGTGTCAATAATCGCTTCGGGTGCGTCTGTCCCGTTGTCGATACATTTGACCTGGAAACCTTGTTCAACAAAATACTCTCCCAGCATAGCTTGTAATTTGGGATCGTCTTCCACGATGATTAAAGATGGTTTGACTTGTTGTGCGTTCATTTGAGTGATGTATACAATATTTAATATCACTGGAACTTAAACAAATTTACGAATTATTTCAAATAAAGCTTTCTCAGAATAAGGTTATCGGATGAGTTGATTCGATAAATACCCCAAGTAATGATTCAAACTTAATCATTAATCACATTATGAAGAGGCTAAAAAAGGCGCAACTGCTGCGCCTTAATATGGAATATTAGAGTGAACTTACGTTTTATTCGGTGGTGCACACGACGCTGTTGTCGCTGCCAAAAGCATTGGGAACATAAGCGTCGGCTTGAGGATCGTTTTCCCACTTTGCATCATTGAGCAAGTAGCGGAACTGAACATTCTGCTCTTTAGGTAAGCGCGTTTTAAATTTAAATTGACGGCTTTTCTTCACTAACTTCATCGGTTCTGGCTGCCAGTTGTTAAAATCCCCAGCAATATGGATGGAGTCCCACTGGTCTTTATCTAGCTCGAACGTGACTTCAACTTCATCTTTTGTCTTAAAGAATCTCTTTTTAAGCATTGATCTTTCCTTGTTCGTACAAAAACTGTTCTAACTATTACTCGTGTTTCATAACGATTTCAAGTTTTATCGAATTGTCGCTGGTATCAGGTGAAGAACTATCTAAATGATGAATAGCTTAATCGCTATGAGTTCTTGTGAGAGGGGAGCGGTATTGAGATGCCTCAAGGATATGGAACCGTTAACGTACCAAGTTTTTAGGCGAGGCGGAACTCAGAGTCCGTATCTTGAAGTCAAACCGTTATCATGTATTATCTTAAATCACCATTTTTGTTGATGTAGCTATGTTGAAGTTTAACCGTACATTGTTGACCGCGATAGTTTGTTTAGCCGCTATGCTTTTGAGCAGTGTCGCTCCTATGGCGAAGGCTTCAGCCCCGGTGAAAACAATTGAAGTACGCGATATTATTGTTCAACAGGCTGCTCTGCACAAACAACTTGGCGTCAATGACGACTGCGTAGAATTACATCACGATGAGTCAACTATCAATAAGGTGCAACAGTCTCACACGAGTTGTAGCTCTTCCTGCATGGTCAAAATTCCCGCCAACTTATCTCAAAACGACTTACTGCTTCTTCCTTACAGCCTTGCATTGATTGATAGGCCTTTAGTCGAAAAAGTAGTGACAGTGATCACCAAGCTTTATCGTCCTCCGATTGTTTAATTCCTCATCTCAAATTACTTGGGGTTTCCCCCCCTTTTACCAAATGAAATGATTTGGCATTTGAATGCCACAAGGAAATAAACAATGAAAAAACTACTTGCCTTATGTAGTGCACTTTTACTGACTTTTACCGCTCACGCAGCGCAATTTGAAGAAGGGAAGCACTACAAAGTTCTGGATGTTAAGAAAGCATCGAAACCTGTTGTGACGGAATTCTTTTCTTTTTATTGCCCACATTGCTACAAGTTTGAGTCGCTTATTGAGCGTTTAAAACCTGCTCTGCCAAAAGAGGCAACGTTTGAAAAGGTACATGTGGGGTTCATGGGCGGAGATATGGCGATTCCGATGGCCAAGTCCTACGCGACGATGGTATCGCTCGGGGTTGAAGATACAATGATTCCTGCCATGTTTGCCCAAATTCATCAAAAGCGACAAGCGCCAAAAGATGACGCTGAGCTGAAACAGCTCTTCGTTGATAATGGCGTAGAAGGTAAGAAGTTTGATGCCGCTTACAATAGCTTTGCCGTAAACTCAATGCAGAAAGGCTTTGACAAACAATTTGCAGCCAGCACTTTAAGAGGGGTTCCAGGTGTGGTTGTGAACAATAAATACATTGTTTTGGCCAACGAAATTCGTACTTACGACGAGTACAATCAATTAGTTAATTACTTATTGACGCTGTAACTATAAATAGCATTGATGCTTAAAAATGGCGACGATAGAGTCGCCATTTTTTATGCTTATCACTTTCGCATTATCTAAGAACGCTTGTGCATGCTTGAGTCGGAACACTAGTCATAAATATGGCATGCGGATAAAACAAGCTAGCTGCAGTGATTGCGACATTACATGGCTGAGCAATCGTGGTTTTAATCACATTGGTAAGCACGGCACCTATTGTTTACTGTTTGAGCGGCGGCTTGTTGTGCCTGGTAAGACACGCAACCTGTCGTTGCATTGATCATCGCTGTGCTAAACAAAAGTTTGCGAAAAAACATATTCATATCCTTTGTGAATGCTTTGAAATACTTATATGTGGATTGATTCATAAATGAAACAAAACAGTGTTCAAAATATGTGTGCATTCACGAAATGAACATTGTTTTATAAAAAGACGTTTTTTTGTGATCTTAGCACTGGACAGACCAGGCTATGAAACTAAAGCCAATCCGTGCATCACGATTACGCCGAAGGTCAGTTTGCTCCTCATTCCTTGATATCCCTTGGGCTCGGCGTCTTGTTCGACTTTCCTCACGAGTTTTTCTGCATACCAAACAGCAAGATACCCAATTGCTAAGAGTAGGGTAGCGACCGCGTAATGTTTGTGGCCCTGCAGTAATGCGCCCCAAGCCAGTAAGACAAAAAGGTTGCTGAGAATTAATATATTTCGGCTAAGGCGGTGGTAGTAATGCTCAATGCCATTACCCCAAAGGATGCCGGATAAAAAACTTAATATAACGGCGCTATATGCGATGAAAAATTGCTGGCCACTTAAATTGAAGAGTGAGATGTCAGTGAAAATCAGCCCTAAGCTAAACACAAATGGAACCAAGCCTAAGTAACCGAGTTGTAGCATGGTTGAGCGTGTTGTCATGGTCGTCACCTTACAATTGTTGCTCTATCATATTGGTAAGCGTAGTACTTGTCGGTGAAGTGGAGCTTGGAAAAGTAGCAATAACTTTGCCTTCGGAGCTAATTAGAAACTTATAGAAGTTCCATTCTGGTTTGATGCCAGCTTGGTTAGTAATCTCGCTGAATACGGGGTTTGCATCTACGCCTAATACTGAGGAGCGAGCCATCATTGGAAAGGTGACCCCGTAATCGAGATAACAGACTTTCGCTGTGTTTGTTTCGCTTCCTCTGTCCTGTCGGAAGTCATTGCTCGGGAAACCAATGATGGTGAAGTTTTGCTCTTTGTAAGTTTGATAGAGGGTTTCTAACTGTTCGAACTGAGGAGTGAAGCCGCACTGGCTTGCTGTATTGACGACCAGAAGCGTCTTTCCCTTAAAGCTTTCGCATAGGTCGACTTCTTCTGTTGAATTTAACAGCCTTTGTTTACCTTGAAGAATATCAGGGCACTCAGATGCGAGAGCAAGCGAACTCATGGAGATAAAGCCAACGAGAGCGACGAGTTTCAGTAATCCTTTCATGGTGTTGTTCCCCTTGTTTTCAATAAGTATAACTACTCAAGTGCAAAGAGGATCGATCAAAAAAGCCGCACAAATGCGCGGCTTCTTTCAAGAGCTGAGATCTGACTATGCCAGTTTCAACTCGAACTGGTTCAGGTACATTACCATGTCTTCAATCGTCAGTACCGGCATGTTGTGCAGGCGACCAAACGCAACGATCTCTGGTGCTTTTGCCATCGTGCCATCTGGGTTGGTCACTTCACATAGTACGCCAGCGGGTTGAAGCCCTGCCATTTGCATCAGGTCAATCGTACCTTCTGTGTGACCACGGCGAGTCATTACACCACCTGGACGTGCGCGCAGAGGGAATACGTGGCCCGGGCGAGCAAGATCCTCAGGTTTCGCATGCGGGTTTGCCGCCGTTTTAATGGTCGTCACTCGGTCTGCTGCTGAAACCCCCGTTGTTACACCAACTTTCGCTTCAATAGAAACCGTAAATGCGGTTTGGTTTGCGCTGTTGTTGTTTACTACCATTGGAGGCAGTTCCAGTTTGTCCGCTTGAGCATCTGTTAAGCACAAACAAACGATGCCGCTACATTCGCGGATCATCAACGCCATTTGCTCGTTGGTGAGGTGCTCGACTGAATAAATGATATCGCCTTCGTTTTCGCGATCTTCATCATCAAGAAGAAGTACGCCACGGCCTTCTTTTAGAGCGATAAGTGCGTTTTCAACGCGAGTAATTGGGTCGCCGAATTCGGCAAGTAGTGATGACTGATTCATGGTTAACTCCTAAATTTCACCAGAATCAGGGCGGTATGAGAGATCGTCGTAAAATACGATCAAAAAGAAGTGCACCAGCACTCTTAGCAATCTGACTCGCTATGCTGGTGTATTCTTATTCTCTTTCATCCGGACTATAACCGTCGGCTCTGGCATCTCACCAGATCTGCTGACCTCGACGAATCGAGCGCTCGCGGGCTCACTTGAAAAAGTATACCGCCGGTGGGGAATTTCGCCCCGCCCTGAGAACAATTAAAAATGTGCCACTTCATCCAAGTTGTGAGGAAGTGGAGCTAGGATAGTACTGCGAACTGAATAGCTTGGAAAGTCGATTCCATCTGTATGATGGAAAAGTGTGCTATCGACGGAAATAATCTGTGCGAATAAAGTGATCAATCTGCTGCGGCACGAAGGTGTTGTAAATCAGGCTCGTATGCGTTTGCTTCACTTCGATATGATCTTGCATACCGTCCAGTCTTGTCTCTTCTACGGTAACGGTACCGTCCGACATGGTGTTGTCATTACGGATCAACAATGGGCGAGCGCCAATCGGCATCGTTCCTGCGATACTGCCGAGTTTTTGAGGGAAATCCCAAGCGTCATCATGTCTGTTTAATCCGTGGTGTGGCGAATTGCCTAAAATTGCACCCAATCCGAGATCTTGAATCCTACCTACTATGGACGCGCCTTTAAGAGGCGAACCGATAGCGACAACATGAGAGATCAAGCTGGTGGTTGGCTTTCTGTTGGCGAGATAGCGCTTAATCATCAAGCCTCCCAAGCTGTGCCCCACGAGCACGTTTGTGGTCAGTGGATTAAGCGAATGATCAATAGAATCAAACAGTGAAGACTCATTGATAGCAACAGTGTTATAGCTGAGTACTTGCGTTTCGTATCCGAGTTTTCTCAGCTTTTGGCTAAGAGGCTGCATGACCAGCCCATGCATATAAAGACCATGTAAGATGATGATTTTCATAATACCTCCTAGATTTATGACGTTGTAGATATCCTACTCTAATTAACAAAGAACTACTTGTGCTTTATGGTGCATATTTACGTTTTGCTGAAAAGTTTGATCGGTATAGCAAGCGTATTAGCCCAGTAAATCCTGTACTTGTTGTTGCAATTGATGACGATTTAAAGAAGCTGGGCTTAACACTTCACCAATAACAACGTCCACTTTTGACCAAAAACGAGTCGGTCGTTTTGTGAGAGCATGTCCGCCTTTGTGGCTGAAAAAAGAACCCCAAAGCCCCTTTAACGCCATAGGGATGACAGGAACAGGATTACGTTCAAGGATTTTTTCCACACCAGGGCGAAACTCACCCAATTCACCGTTAGACGTTAAACGACCCTCAGGGAAGATACAGACAACCTCACCGTCGTTAAGCGCTTGTTCAATCTGCTCAAATGCTCGTCGGTAAGTATCGGCACACTTACGTGGGGAACAGATAGGGATAACACCGGCATGACGGAAAACATATTTAAGAACAGGCAGCTCGCTGATGGACTTGTCCATCACAAAACGAACCGGGCGAGTAGAGGTTCCCATCAAAATCAACGCATCGACATAGCTAACATGGTTAGCCACGATTAACGCAGCACCTTGTTCAGGAATATGTTGGCGCCCCGTTACTGACACACGATACATACAATGGCTGAGTAAATAACTGATAAAGCGTTGTGTAAATTCCGGTACTTGACGATAGACATAGATTGCCACGAAGAAGTTGCCTATTGCCATCATGGCAAACAGTTCCACAATAGAAAGCTCTAGTACGCTGAGTACAACGATCGAAACCAAAGCAGACACCACCATAAACAACGCATTCATGATGTTGTTAGCAGCAATGGCACGTGCACATTCCCCTTTGTTTGAACGCGATTGGATGAACGCATAAAGAGGAACAATAAAGATACCGCCGCTTACACCAACAAGAAACAGGTCAATCATGACGCGCAGATGTTTGGATTCGGCAACGAAGCTTTGCACATCATAAAAGTGCACCGGAAGTGATGGATAACTTGGGACTGCCCATAGCAAGTAGACGCCAAAGACGGTCAGACCAAGGATACCGAATGGCAAAATACCAAGCTCAACGTGGTTGAAGGAAAGTTTTTCACACAACCAAGAGCCTGTCGCGATGCCAATGGAAAACAATGCCAACAGTAAAGAAACGACAGTGCTGTCTGCAAACAAATGTTCACGCGCAAAGTTAGGGAATTGAGTCAGGTAAGTCGCACCCATGAACCAAAACCAACTGATGGCTAGAATAGACATCCAAATGCCTCTCTGTTTTTTTGCCACTTTTAACGTGTTCTTTAAACCAGAAATCGGTTCAAATTTCGCTTTGTCAGTCGATTGGCTAGGCATCGTTGGAATATTCACACTGCTCATAAACCCAAGCAAAGACAAGGCAATCACGACACAAGAAGCAATCAAGGTACCATTAGGAATGGCTAGCAGTAGGCCTGCGCTTAGCGTACCTATAAGAATCGAAAGGAACGTGCCCATTTCAACCCAAGCATTTCCTTTAACAAGCTCATTTGGTTTGAGCGCTTGTGGTAGCAAGGCGTATTTCACAGGACCAAAATAAGCCGATTGAGTGCCTGTCATAAATAAAAGAGCAAGCATCAGCATGGCACTTTGGGTGGCAATAGCGGTTGCAGCGCAAGACATGATAGCCAGCTCGATGAGCTTTAGACGTCGGATTAATTTGGCTTTGTCCATGCTGTCAGCGACGGCACCAGCATGCGCAGAGAATAGAAAGAAAGGTAGGATGAATAAACCAGCCGCCAAATTAACAAATAGATTAACGGATATTGGTAGGTTATCAATTTGGCTGTAAGTCACCATCAATAACAGAACGTTTTTGTAGATGTTGTCATTGAGTGCGCCAAGACACTGCGTCACAAAGTAAGGAAAAAAGCGTTTTGAGAAAAACATGCTGGCCCCGATTAAACAAAGTCGAATGAGATGGAAGCACTTTATGCTCAATGAACGATTAAACCAGCTTTCTCTTTCAAGTGACGTTGGGTGTCACCAAAAGTAACGAAATTCGTTACTTTCATTTCCATTTGTTTGTTGAGTTACTAATTTCGAGACTTCTGAGTAGGTTTTCTTTCCCATGGTTCAAACAGAGGGAACGTCCAACGACGCATCGTAATAATCAGAGAGGTGCCGTGCTTTTCGTCCATATCGAGAGAGCTATCACTTTGGCAAGCCTGATAAAACTCATCGATGACCCTTTGCAGTTTCTGTTGTAGCTTCTTGTTGGCTGGTACGCTCATCAATCCTGTTGCCATGGAGAACTTTTCATCTTCACCGGAAAAGTAGCTTTGGAAAAAGGCGTCTTGAACTTGCTGTTGGAAGAACCGTTGAATAGGGCCGCCCATCTGCCACTTAAATGTCGGAGATATACGCAAACGAATTTTGTTATTTGTCTGCAAGTCGATGATGTTCAGACGATCCAACTGAGCAAGCTTTTGCACCAGTTCCAACTCATTGAAGGTGTATTGCTGAACGATTTGTTCAAACTGATAGCCATTTACAACACAGATCGCCACGAGTAGCAGGGCTTTATCGTCAACCAACTGCTTTTCTTGCTCTAATGTTAGCGACTCTAGACCTTTATTGTGCGCAGCCGCGAGCTTAAACAGTTCCGCCATTTCTAAGCCAATCAATTGGCAAATTCGCTCTAAGCGCTCAAGGCTAATGTGTTGACCTTCAGCGAGTAAACGTTTGACGCTTCCTTCACTTAAATCAAGGTGTTGTGCAACATCGGCATAATGCAGCCCAGCTAACTTTAGTTGGCGTTTAAGCTCTTTAATTAACGTATAGCTTTCTGACATTTATGCTGTCACCTCGTCGTGTAATTGCTCTATATACGCTTGCATAAAGGCTTTGCGTTTTTGAGCTTCGCGTCTCGCTGACTCCGTGTTCATGGTTTCAGCGATTTTGAATAACTTGGTTTGAAAGTGATCCAGAGTGAATTGTTTATCGTCGAGCTCTCGCTGTTGAGCAAAGATGTCTTTGTCATCGTAAAGTTGCGCATCAAACTCAGTGCTCACTTGTATACAGCGAGTAATGCCAATTGCGCCTAAAGCGTCCAGACGGTCGGCATCTTGAACGACTTTTGCCTCCAATGTGTTGGGTCTGATATTAGCGCTAAAGCTGTGTGCTTCTATCGCATGGGCAATGGCATCATGGTATTGCTGCGGATAATCGATACTTTCTAAAAACGCGACCGCTTTTTTGGCTGCAATGATTGAGCTCTGCTTGCGGTTTGGATGATCTTTCGGATAGGTAAAACAATCATGTAAATAGGCGGCGGGAAGCACAATAGATAAGTCGGCGCCTTCTTCTACAGCCAGTTTTTTTGCAGTGTTTACGACCCGTTGAACATGGCTTATGTCATGCGCCGCATCGACTTGCATCTCTTGCTGCATAAATTCCAAAAATTGCGATTCTATCTGGCTTAATAAGGTCATGAGTTATATCTACAACTAAAGTGAAGGCAGAAGTATGCCGAACGCAGAGAGGAATTTCCAAGTTCGATAGTGTAATTGAGATTTAGCCATCAGAACCTTATGCAACTTAGTGAGTCTCGGGTCATCTTAAATAGCATTTTTGTGCGTTCGGTTGGCTATTAAGGTGGTAAGACACAGAACAGCAGTGACGTTTGCCAATAGCAAAAAGGCCTGACGATGTCGTCAGGCCTTTTTCGTTTCGCCGATCTTTTTAGCGCTTGAACGTCACTTGCTCTGCTTGTTCAAGATGAATATGAGTCGTCGCAGGCTGTGTTTCTGCAATCACTTTACCGTGACGAACAGAGTAGCGAACCGGCACTTGGCGACGTACGGCGTCAAAACCATTTTCTGCAGGAAGAATCAGTAGGCTACCTGGTTTGCCTTCTTCAATTCCATACTTGTCTTGAATGTTCAGTGTACGTGCTGAATTGGTGCTGATCAGATCCAGTGAGTTGTTGATTTGGTCGTAACCCATCACCTGACACACGTGCAGACCCATATGCAGCACTTGCAGCATGTTTGCTGTACCAAGTGGATACCATGGGTCGAATACGTCATCGTGTCCAAAGCAGACGTTGATGTTGGCATTCAGCATCTCTTTTACTCGTGTTACGCCACGACGTTTCGGATAATCATCAAAACGGCCTTGTAAGTGAATGTTCACCAGAGGGTTTGCCACGAAATTGATACCGGACATGCGTAATAAACGGAACAGGCGAGATGCGTATGCGCCGTTGTAGGAACCCATCGCTGTTGTGTGACTAGCCGTGACTTTACTTCCCATATCGAACTTGTGCGCTAATGCTGCCAGCGTTTCAACGAAGCGAGATTGCTCGTCATCGATTTCATCACAATGCACGTCGATCAGGCGGTCGTATTTTTGCGCTAATTCGAACACGTAGTGCAGCGATTCAATGCCATATTCGCGTGTGAATTCAAAGTGTGGAATCGCGCCAATAACGTCTGCACCTAATTTGACGGCTTCTTCTAGCAGCTCTTTGCCATTTGGGTAAGAGAGAATTCCTTCCTGCGGGAAGGCGACGATTTGGATATCTACCCATTCTTTCATCTCTTCACGTACTTCTACCATCGCTTTTAGGGCAATTAGGGTAGGGTCTGAAACATCGACGTGGGTACGAACGTGTTGTACGCCGTTTGCTATCTGCCATTTTAAGGTTTGTTTTGCGCGCGCTTTCACGTCTTCAATCGACAGCATTTCTTTGCGCTCAGCCCAACGTTCAATCCCCTCAAACAATGTGCCAGAGATGTTCCAGCTTGGCTCGCCTGCGGTTTGAGTTGTATCTAAGTGAATGTGTGGCTCGCAGAAAGGCGCAACCGCCATACCGCCTTCAGCATCGATGATGTCACCGTTATGACTAAGCTCCACATCGTTGCTTTCAATGCGCTTGAATTGACCATCTTCAATCAAAATTTGCTGTAGACCTTCTTGTCCTTTTAGCGTTACGTTTTTGATCAGTAGTGTTGTCATGATGGTTCCTTACGCTGGCTGTGTAGCCAGTGCTTTTTTGTTAAGAATAGGATTAAGAATCAGGAAGCTAATTGCGCCGCCAAGTACAGCGTTAATCGGTACCACGCCAGGAAGGAAGTGTCCCGCACCAACGCCAATCGCTACAGCGATAATGCCAGCCCAGTTTACGCTTTGGAACTGGGCGGCTTCAAAGTTTGCGTAGCGCTTACGGTTCGTGAAGAAGTCAGCGATGATCACGCCGCCAACCGGTGGAATTGCCAACGATAAGAAGGTTAGCCAGCCAACAAAGTTATTGTAGAGCCAGAGAGCGCAAAGTGTGCCAACAAGCCCGTTCGCCATCGAGATGTATTTACTTGGTAAGCCAGTGATGTTGGAAAATCCAAGACCCGATGCGTAGAGCGCGTTGTCGTTGGTCGTCCAAATGTTTAACCCAAGTACGATGATGGCAGGAATCAATAAACCTTGCGCAATCATCACTTCAGAGATGTCTGATTGACCAGTCACCGACGCACCTGCCGCGCCAAAGATAAACATTAACGAGTTACCGATGAAAAATGCCACCATGGTGATCATCACGGCGCTGCGCGGCTTTTTGCCAAAGCGCACGAAATCTGCCGTTAATGTACCAGCACTGACAAAAGAGCCGACAACCATCGCGAGAGCTATTGAAAAATCGAGTGGCTCGGTTGGTTGAACTTGTTGCAGTTCGCTAATACCGCCAACGCTATTTACTGCCTCGATGACAGAGTAGCCGCCAAGTAGCGCAATGGCAGGAACGGCAATTGCTGACAACACCATCAGTGCTGAGATGCCAAAGTAAACGGTCGCGGTCATGAGCAAACCGGAAACGAGGATCAATGTATTGGTATCGATGCCCGTTGCTTTATGCACCGGAATCGCAAACATCGCGACACCAACTCCAAACCACCCAACTTGAGTACCACCAAGAAGAGCAGAAGGAAGCCAAGATCCTTTAGAACCAAAAGAGAAACGAGCAAGAAGGTGAGTAGAGAGACCAGTAGAAGCGCCGATGTAACCGAGGAAAGAAGTGTAAATACCGAGGATTAGGTTACCGATGAGAACAGCGAGGAAAAAATCATTAAAGGAGAGCCCAGTACCGAGAGAACCCCCTGTCCACATACTTGCGGAGAAAAAAGTGAGTCCTAACATCACCATGGTTAGTGACGCCACGCCTTTTCTGGCCGTGTTGGGAACTGGTCCAAGACTGTAGTTATTGTCTCCAGCCATTATTACCTCCGCACATTGAAATATTAAATTATAGCACCTGGTTTTCAGGCAAACGGCGCGTATTATCGTGATGTAAATTTAATAGTCAATGATAAAATTGCAATTTAAACGTTTGCTTGATTTTTGGTGTCTGTTTTTTCTTTTAATAACAATTGTTTGGTTTTTAAGTTCTAAAAGTGAAAAGTTTATTTTTACGTATTTTCTATGATTTATAGACAGGTTTTCTATGTGAAATGAATGTTTTGAATTGCTATTTGTTTTTATGGATTAAATTTATCTATAACTCTGGATTGTTCAGTCGATTTCTATGAAAAGAAAACGATTTCATGATGAGATTTTCGGTTTGGACGTTATTTGTTCTTTTTTGGGGTGTGTTTTCTTGGTTTTATTTTATGTAGGTGATTTGTTTTTGTTGAAGCTGGTATTTCTAATGGTTTAGTGGGCGAATATTTGAATTTTATAAACAGTAAACAATCTGTTGTGGGCAAGAAAAGTACAACCGAGCTCGGTCAGAGGATAAGAGAGCAATAGCCACATAAAAAAAAGGCCAACCGCAAAGAGTGCGATTGGCTTATATACATGTGAACAAAATCAAGTTCACTAACAACGTCAGTTGGCTAGGTGACCCTCGGCTTAAGAAGGGTCGATTTATATAATGCAGTTACTGTGCCAACTTTAATATGCCCTAAAATACGTAGTTTCTGTGACATGCGTTGCTTAAAGTTTGAGTTTGTTTGCAATTTGCAACTGCGTTATGCAATTTGACTCTATTATGCTAATGATTGATTAATAAACAGTGGACTTTTTAGAGCATGACTAAACTCGCCGTCCCTAAAAAGGCGAAAAAACCAACCACATCTGTCACTGTTGTTAGAATCACCGAGCCAGCTAAAGCAGGGTCCAATTTAAACTTATCCAAAATAATGGGTATCAACACACCAAATAAAGCAGCGGTAATAATGTTGACGATAATGGCCAGCGCGATGGTTCCGCCTAAAACTGGCGATTGGAACCACAATCCGGCTAACCCGCCGATGATTAGCGCCCAAGCAATGCCGTTCAGTGAGCCTATGCCCAACTCATTTTTTAAGAATTTGAATCGGTTACCTGGGGTAATCTGATTAAGCGCCATCGCACGAACCATTAGAGTCAGCGTTTGGCTGCCTGCAATGCCACCCATCGATGCAACAATTGGCATTAGTACGGCCAAAGCCACCACTTGAGCAATCACGTCTTCAAATAGCCCGATAGTGACAGACGCTAAAATTGCAGTCAGCAAATTGATGCCCAGCCACACGCCGCGTTTTTGTGAGCTTTTTAATACTGGCGCAAACAAGTCATCGCCTTCATCCATACCAGTACCGGCCATTAAGCGCGCTTCGTAGATTTCACGTTGCGTACTTAATGCAAATTGCCAATCGACTTCACCAATCAGAGTTTGGTCTGCATCAGTCACAGGCAGAGCGGGCAGTGTGCTGTGCTCTAATGCTTCTACCGCTTCGGGAAGCATCATCTTACTGTCTAGCACTGTCACCGCTTCAATAACGAGTGTTTTCAAGCGAGTATCAGGATCACTACGTAAAATTTCGTAGTAATTGACAGTCCCTCGATACTGTTTATTACGGTTGATCAGGTAGACCTGTTGAGGTGTGTCGTAGCTATAGCGCTCCATTAACTGCTTAGCCGTTCCAATCGTAATATTAAAGGGCAGGGTGATGATTTTACGCTCAGCCCAGTGGCCGAGTTCTTCATCTTCATATTCGTTTGCCTGATCGTAAAGCTCTAACTCATCTTTTTCGATTAACGCGAGCGCTTCGTTGATGATCGACTCAGGCAATGAATCCGCCCATTCGATCAGCGATAAGTTATCAAGTTTAGCGAGGGTGAGTTTTAGCTCGACTTCAGATAATGCATTGATGATAGAAAAACGTACGTCGGCACGCATTTCCGTTAACACGTCGATATGCAGTTCTAGTGGCAAAGCTCGCCATAAGCGAACACGATCATCGATTGGAAAGGCTTCCAGAATTAGGGCGACTGCGCCAGGTTCGAGACCCGCTTCAATAGATTCATTGAGCGTTGCGACTTGATCCGCTTCTTCGGCTTGGCCAATTTGCTGGATTAGAGTGGAGAGATCTTGAAACTTGCTCACCGAGTACCCCGATAGTTAATTCGTTTTATGGAAGTATGGCATGTTATTGAGATGCACAACTATGCATCTTAGCCTTGCTCAAGGTACTTGAAAGTAACAGAAAAACAATAGGCTATTCGCTGTTGATAGTGAGATATGGCTGTACCAATTGGCGAATGTTCACTTTTGCGCCAATTCTCGCTGCGAGCAAATACATGCCACCAATTTTACGATGTAAAAATAGGGCATCGGCAGGTGGGGTATGCCAGTACTCTTGTTCCATGCTCAAAATAGTGCCAGCTTCGCGAAGTTTTTGCGCTAAGCTACTGGCTTTAAAATCATATGGCTCATCGACTAACATGGGTTCACATGCCATTTTTACTAAATCGAGAATCGCTTGGCGCTGATCAGGTAAGATGGTTTGGCTGAAGAAGCCAATTTGCTCAAGCGCGTCATTCAAGCATTGTTCGTCATTATTCATGACGGACGCAAAGGCTTGGCGATAGCCGGCACTGAATCGTTCGCTGTATTCGCGAGTTGCACCGAAATCTAACAAGCCGATTTGGCGAGTACTTTCAATGTACAAGTAATTGGCGAAGTTAGGATCGGTTTGCACCATCTTGAATTCGAACAGCTCTCTGAACAGCAATTCGAGCAAACTGTGCATGACAAAATCTCGCGTACTTTGATCATAATGTTCGATGTGTTCAATGGGTACGCCGTCAATAAATTCCATGGCGAGAACGGAGTCTGAGCAACTTTCAGTGTGAATCTTTGGTACGACAAAATGAGGATGCTCCTTCAAAGCATCATGGTAACGAATCGCAAATTGCGCTTCTCGGGTGTAATCGGCTTCATCATGCAGTTGCTTTTTCGCTTCTTCGAGCAATCCTTTGTAGTCGACAGACTCGGGAATCAACCCAACGACCTTGAGCAGTGTACCGACATTATCGACGTCGCTATCAATACTTTTTCGTATGCCCGGATATTGCACTTTGACGGCTAGGTTATCGCCCGCATCGCTGTAGGCTTGGTGCACTTGTCCTATTGATGCACTGGCGATTGGTTTGAAGTTAAATGATAGAAACTCAGCTTTCCAACTCGTTCCTAGCGAACTTTCCATGACTCCGTTCAGTTGCTTTGCAGGCATTGGGTCTGCGTTGGAGCGAAGGCGGGAGAGAATATCTGCGAGTTCAGGTTCTAAAACATCACCAGCATCCATTGAGAGCATTTGACCAAGCTTCATTGCAGCGCCACGTAGGTGAGCAAGTTGGTCTGTCAACCGTGCGATGTTTTGTGGCGTCAGCAAGAGGTCTTTCGCTTTTGGTTTATTGCCTTTGGCGATTTGTTTCGTGCCTTCTGCAATCACATTGCCTGCGACACGGGTAGCAAGTGAAGCGAACTTGCTGAACCTTGAGATACGATGGGTAGGTAGGCTTCTTTCCTTTGCCGACATGAATCTTCTCCGCTGTTTACTAACTAATTGTTATACGGGAAAAGGATGTGTTTGGATACAAATGAAAAAACCGCCAGCGAAACTGGCGGTTTGTGAGTTTAGATGGAGTAGAAGAAGTACAGCTGAGACTTCATTCGAATGATGATCCCGCGAATCACATCCAAGAAGGCCATGAAGCCTATCGGTTTTTCACCGCTGACCCATGCGAGGCCAACAGAGCCAACAGGAATGTCGTAGCCTTCTGGCTCATCAATCTTAAGACGAACAAAGTGGTGTTTGTTCTGTAAGTTCTTGCCGGTTGTAACGCGAACAGAATCATCGAAACCCAGCAGATTACCTTGTGACTCACCTGTTGCTTCAACAATGCCTTCGACGGTCGCTGAGAAGATCTTGCCTGGGTAAACGGACGAAGAGAATTCCGCTGGCTGACCCGGTTTGATGTTACGAATCGCCTGGTGGTTGACTCGCATCAGCACGTACTTCTCGTTAGTGTACATATTAATACGTGGCATCATCGATACACGCTGACCTTCACGCAGGATAAAGTTGGTGACAAAGCCATCTGTTGGGGCATGAACTTTGGTGCTGTTCAAATCCCATTGCGCTTTTGCAATTTGCTCTTCAGCTTGGCGCAGTTCGGCTTGTTTGGTTTCAACTGCGAGCTCTGCTTTATGAATCGCCAGTTTTGCACGTGAAATATCGACTTGTTTCTTCTTAATTTGAGACTCAAGGGTTAACACGTTGTGACGTGCCATATCAACCGCACTCGATTGTTTGTCGATGTCGCTTTCCGTGATGGTGTTTTGCACCACTCGGTTTTGCTCAACATAACGATCTAGCATCTTTTTCTGCAATTTGTAGTCAACTTTCGCCGCTTCCAATTGGCTCTTTGATGTTTCTAGATCTTGCACCAATGCTTGATGATTCGCTTCCTCAATCTCGATGTCGCCTTTTGCTGTCGCTAATGCGACTCGTGCAGAATCGGCGGATACGCTCGCCTGATTTAATGCGATTTCGTATTGCGTTGGGTCAAGTTCATAAATAAGCTGACCTTCTTTAACTTGTTGATTTGGCTTAATGTAAATGTGGTCAACTTTACCCTTCACATTGGTTGAATCTGGACGCAATTGGATGTGTGGTGACTGCACCACTGAGCCGCCGGATAGATCCATCGGCGTGAAGTTGATGAGGCCTACCCAGACGAACATTAACCAACCCAAGCCGCCTAGGTAAGCGAACGATTTGGTTGCTTTGTTCCAAGGCATGCCAACCAAACGCAGCAGATAGATGAAGAGAGCCCATACCGCTAAACCTTCTAACATTACGCTTCCTCTTTTGGCTGTGTTTCTGTTTGCGGTTTACTTCTCCATGTATCACGCAGATTGATGATGGCTTTTTCCATATCAACGAATGCAAAGATAACAGCTAGCACCCAAACCCAGTGCCAGACAAACCCTATCCAGGTGAGCGCAGTGATGAGCCCTATCTGATGATGGTCTTTGCTGTGCGCCTTATTAATTGGCAACTCATGGATTTTCCAAAAGCCGTAACACGCGCCCGCGACACTCGCGATTAAAACGACGGCAGCGACAACATGTAACGCCGTATCTGCGCCTGTACCGACAAATGGGACACTCAGTAAACTCATTAAACACTCCTCTATCAAACGGTTGGCGTATTGTGATCTGGATTTGATTTAGGTCTTTCTTTGTGACAGATTCAATCAATAGAGGATTAAATTTGATGTGATTGGTAATGAAGACGGTTCGATTTATTCGCGCGATGGGCATTCTAAACATGCATAACCTCGCGTTATCTAAATATAATTTGGGCTCGGATGAACTGGGGATTCCGTCGTCAGTGTTTCACAACCCAATGACACTGATCCCGCTAAAAGCCGTCGCAGAATGGTATCGTTGTGTTGAACAAGCCAGTAGTGATCCAGATGTGGTTTTGAGTCTCAGCCGAGGTATTGAACTGCAAAAGCTTGGACCTGTGGGACGCTGGCTATTTTCTGGGAATGATTTAGCCAGCGCGATTCGACGCGTTAATTATGGTGCGAGTAACTTACAATCTGGGGCGTTTTTTGCTGGCGAACAGTCGGGTAAAATCATCAAATGGACTTACCACAATCCGTTTATAGAAACGTCAGTAAAGGTGCACGATAGTATCCGCTGTGCGGTATTTATGATTAAAGTGCTACGCGAATTTCTTGGTAAAGACTATCAGCCTTTGCGCGTGAAGGTTTCAGGGTCGAGAAAAAATACTGAATCATACCGAGAATATTTCGGCTGCGAGGTGGAATGGAGTCAGCCAAAAACAGAAATATGGATCCCGGGAGATGACCGATTAGCTTCCCGCCAAGTGAGCCATCGCGAAGACAGCCGTCTAGCGATGAGTTTTTCCGATTTGGATGATTTGCTTAATATGCCCGACCCAGAAGATGAGTTGAAAGTGATTTATGAAGTGGTGAACTACAGCAGCCATTATGGATTGCCAACGTTAGAGCGCGTTTCTTCTCTGCTTGATTTATCTGAACAGCAGTTTCAACGTCGTTTGCACAAATTAGGCCTCAACTTCTCGATGGTATCCGGCTATGTATTGAGTAATGTTGCGGCTGGGTTATTGAGTAAGCGCGTGAGTATTGATGACATAGCCATGCGCCTTGGTTACACCAATGTGGCGAGCTTCAATCGTATGTTTAAGAAACATCGTGGATTAACGCCCAAGCAGTACATCGCTCGTTTAGAAAAGTAATTGTTTGTAGAATGGAAAGATAAAGCAACAAAAACAGAGCTTTATCTTTGATTTGGAAGCTATGCTACTTGTCCCAACGATTAGAGTAGGCACTGCGGTAGTCTGGCTCAGCGATACCTTCATACAAATCTTCACAAGCTTGCAGTGGACCTACGACGGTTCGGTAGGGTAGGACACCTGCCCAAACAGGAATGTCCATGTCTTCCGCATCGTCGTTGACGCCAAAATTGCTGATTTTCACAGATGCCTCTGTGAGTGGGATACGCAGCAGCATGGTGGCTTTGAGCTCTTTTTCGTTGCTCAAACGGACTTGTTTTGTTCTCCCAGGAGCGATCTGTTCGATAAAGTGATTCAGCAACCTGTCTTTCTCTTGGTTATTCTCCACCATCTCAAACTGGCCAAAGACCACGGCGCTACGATAATGCGCACTGTGGTGAAATGCACTTCGAGCCAATACCCAACCATCAAACAAAGTAAAGGTTAAGCACGTTTGCACTCCTTGTTTGAGTGAGCGTAACAGTCGACTGTTGTTGGCACCATGGATACACACGTAATCATCGACACGCCATGCCAGCATAGGGATGACCACAGGGCCTGATTCGTTGGTTATCGCAATATGAGCGATTAGGCTTTCATCTATGATGGCGTGCAGTTTGCTAACATCAGAGACTGCTTTATGTGCGCCTTTCTTAATTTCCGTTCTATTGGTGTTGGATAGCATTGTCTCTCCTTGTTTGCTCATGATTACGAGCGATTGATCCTCATTCTTTGATTGCAATGTAGCGTTTAACTGGTAGCTTAAAGAGAGCCAGTTTTAACTAATGGATGGATCCAGTTTGTCTTTGATTGATATCGGTGACCTACATTTAAAAGAAAGTGATGGAACGCGTCAGCAAGCGTTGTTTTTTGCTATTCGCAAGAAAATTGTTCAAGGATTGTGGGTGAAGAATGGGAAGTTGCCTTCTACGCGGAAGCTTTCACAGGCGCTTAATCTAAGTAGGAATACCGTGATTTCTGCTTACGAGCAGTTAGTGGCGGAAGGTTACTTGAACAGCCAAAAAGGTTCGGGTTTTTATGTTGCCGTAGAACTGCCGGAGCAGTACTTGCCTGAACCTAATTCAGTTCAGAGAGACTCATCACCGAAAACTCACTTTGATATCAACCGCGCATTTGCACCGGGTGTGCCGGATTTGGACGCATTTCCGATGGCGCAGTGGCAAAAGTTACTCAATCGCCACATGTCCCGCCCCTGCTTGTTGGGGAATCAAGATATTCAGGGTAGTTGGGCATTGCGCTGTGCTTTAGCTGACTACCTCGCATCAAGTCGTTCAGTGAATTGTTCCCCAGAGCGCATTATTATTACCTCTGGGGCGCAGCAAGCGTTGTCAATTGCGACGATGGTAGTGCTCAAACAAGGTGATAAGGTTCTGATGGAGCAACCAGGTTACGCGCAAATGCGGAAGTTGATTCAGTTCCAAAACTATCAATTTGAGCCTTTGTTCGTAAGAGAGAAATTAGGTTTTGATGTGGAAGCGGTGACCTCAAGCGATGCCGATGCGCTGTATATCACACCAAGTAATCAATATCCGATGGGGACCACACTCAATACCGAGCAAAGAGGAAAGATCATCAACTGGGCGGTCGAGCAATCAAGTTGGATCATCGAGGACGATTATGACAGCGAATTTCAGTTTGCTCATCGTCCCTACACCAGCTTACAGGGGCTAGCAGCTCAAATGGGTCGAGATGATCGTGTGTTGTATGTGGGTTCCTTCAGTAAAGTAATGTTTAACGGATTGCGGCTTGGCTACCTTGTGGTTCCTGAACGTTTAGTAGAGCAATGTTTGGTGGTTAAAGATGCGTTAAGTGGTGATTCACCGACGCACACTCAAGAAGCGTTGGCGGATTTTATTACCGAGGGTGGGTTGTTGCGCCATATCCGAAAAATGCGCCGACTATATAAAACCAAGCATGAACAGATACATTTATCCATTCAACAGCATTTTGGCGACAGTGTTTGCGTCGTTAGCCAAGCGGCGGGACTTCATATTACGTTGAAATGGCAAAACGGTATGGATGAGCTGCGTTTTACAAAACTGGCAGAACATGAAGGGATCATCTTGCGACCTTTGAGCTATTATGAACATCCAGGTTTCCAAGCACGTCACTGGCATGGTGCCGTGCTTGGTTACGGTAATATCGCGTTAGAGAACATAGACGCTGGTATTCAACGTTTAGCCCTAATTTTTCGACATGGGAAGCGGTGACTATTCAACTGCGCGTGTTTGTCGTTTATGTCGCCACTGTTTCCAAGGCAGTAAAAGTAGAGTGAAAATGCCAAGTGCATATAACATTGACCAGCCTAAACATATAAAAACACCGGTACAAAGCAGTAGAGAAAGTCCCGCAAGCGCTTTACCAAACCCACGAAGCAATTTATAAGCGGCTAACATCGCCAACATGTAAACCAAAACGAATACACTATTTGCTAGTTTTAGGAAAAACTCCAGATCGAGCTGCGATAGCGTTCCTATCACGCAAGATATTAGCAGTACGCCGCCAACTAATAAGGTGGCTGAGAAAGGGACACCACGACGCGAAATCTTGGCTAGTGGGCTGTAAGGACGATGTTCCCGAGCTTGAGCCCAGACCATTCGCGCTAGGCTCTGTGTGTATAAGTTAACGCTCGCGAAACAAGCGGAGAATCCGATCAAACTGATTATCCATTTGGCCCCATCGCCAAGTAGTTGAGCACTCAACCATGGAATCGATGCATTATCGAATTGAGCATTACCATATGCACCAAACTTTAAAATAACAACAGAGCAAGCCCAGTACGTAGCTCCCGCTACAAAACAACCGACAATAATGGCAATAGGGAAATCTCTTTGAGGGTTTTTGAATTCTTCCCCCATATGAGCAAAAGCCTCTATGCCAACAAAACACCAGAACATCACGCCAAGCGCTGCGGTAATAGGCCAAATTGACTCTTGTGTGATAGCTGGCATCACGAGATCGGCGCTGTTAACGTCACCTTTCCATAAAAATGTGCCAACGAGCGCAAAGACACTCAAAGCAATAAGAGTTTGTAAATGACCTGATGACTTAGTGCCCATCAAGTTGACGAACACAAGAAGTAATACCGTTAGAATTTGTGCAAACAGATTATTGCTAATAGGCTCTGGCAATATTTGCTGTAGAAAGCCTGCGGCGAGTGCAATCGCGGCCGGAACCCCTACCGGAATGACACTAACAAATAGCCAAGCTACACTACTTTCCAGCTTGGCGTTAAATGCTTTACGCACAAAAAATGCGGTTCCGCCCGCGTTGGGATATCGCTTGCCTAGCTGGGCAAAAGTCAGCGCAATAGGACAAATGGCGATGAATAATAAAATCCAGGCCCATAGTGAAAAATGACCCGCTATGCCTGCTGCAATAGCTGGTATCATAAAAAGCCCCGTTCCCATTAATGTTGTGGATAGTTGGGCGATACCGGATGTGAGTGAAATGTCTTTTTTGAGCTGTTCCATGCTAATTGATTCATCCAATGTTGTAGGACTTATGACGAAAACGCTTGTGGCTTCTAATTATCTCATTTATTGGAGTTTAATGAGCCCGCTAGTGCGCTGAGTGCATAAGAAGCGTATTTGATTTCAATGCGTTATCGCTCTTTTATTTGAATGGATAACGGTGCTCATCTCATGCTTACCAAATAGCATATCCAAAATCTTAATAACAAAATGATTTACTGAACCGTCAATATGACGGTTGTTTTAAATATTTCCAACAAAATGTTGGTTTCTTATGCAGTTAGAATGGGTATAGAATGAGAAAAATAAGGAAAGCTTGGTAAGTATATGGACAAGTTTGATCACAAGATTGTGGATCTTCTCCGACACAACGCTCGGCTGTCGGTGACTGAAATTGCGGATAAAGTAAACCTTTCTCGTTCTGCGGTGACTGCTCGTATTCGTAAGCTAGAACATGACAAAGTGATTCTCGGGTATCACGCTGAAATTGCCTCTTCAGGCGGGGACTCGATTTGTGCTTATTTTGCTCTAAAGTTCGATAAATCTACATCCACGTATTATTGCGAATCATATGCCGACGAACTATACAAAATCGATGGCGTAAAATGGTGCCATGCAATCAGTGGTGAAACGGATATGATGGTTTTTGTCGAAGTACCTACGATGACTCGTTTGAACGAAATCAGAGATCAAATTCAACGTTACCCAGAGCTAAGGCACCTCATGACTCATACCGTTTTAGCTGAGTTCTTTAATACGACTGGCAACCAGTTTGTGAAATAAGCATCATGGGTGCCATTATTTATTAAACCTTCTTGAGCCGGTATGTTAAACAACATCAATTTGAATCTACTTAGGTCCTTGCATGTACTTTTAGAAGAGTGTCATGTCAGCCGAACTGCAGAACGTTTGCACATTACTCAGTCTGCGGTTAGCCGACAGCTTGCACAATTGCGCGATCTGTGTGGTGACCCACTGCTTATTCGGCAAGGTAATCAGCTGATACCAACCCCGCGAGCAATAGCATTAAAATCAAAGCTTGATGCGTTACTGGCTGAGTTTGACCATTTACTCGATGACAAACCTTTTGAGCCGCAACTGTGGCAAGGCGAGCTGGTTATTGCCTCAAGCGATTACGTGGCACAATACGTTTTGCCCGATATTGCATCTCACTTGGGTGAACAAGCACCACAATTGGATTTGGCGTATCGACTGTGGCAGCTAGATTTTATCGATAAGCTTCACGAGTTAGGAATCCACCTTGCTTCTTCTATGTATCCCACTCAGCCTGAAGGTGTATCTAGCATCAATATTGGTTCTGATAAGTCAGTTTGTTTGATGAAGGCGTCTCACCCTTTAGCTGGTAAGGCTTCGATTTCTGTAGAGGACCTCATTAGTCATTCGCATATTCAAGTGACGGGTGGGGGAGACAAAGACTCAAGTACCGATATGGCACTAAAAGACAGGGGGCTGATGCGTCATGTTACCTTTAAAGTGCCTTTTTTCTCTGCGGCGGTAAATCGTTTGGTCTCAAGTGAGCACTTAATGGTAGTTCCGGAGCACATTGCAAATAATTTGGCCAAGCACTGGCCTTTGGTTCATAAAGCGCTTCCTTTTGAGACACCTACCCATGAATACTGGCTGATGTGGCATCCTAAATACGACAATGATCCAGCTCATCAATGGGTGCGAGAGCAAATCCACGCGGTGATGAAAATATCGGAATACTCCATCCATTAGGCTATGATTTTAAATCATGACTTTTATGCGAAACTTTGATTTCAAATTATAGCTCTTCAATTGATAGATTGAATTCAAATGGAGAGAGGTTATTTATGACACTAACAGTTTGGTTATCACTTTTTACCGTGTGTTTACTCGGTGCTATGTCACCTGGGCCTAGCCTAGCGATTGTGGCAAAACATGCCTTGGCTGGTGGACGCATCAATGGTTTGGCAACGGCTTGGGCACACGCCTTTGGAATTGGCATTTATGCCTTTATTACGCTGATTGGCCTCGCTGTTGTTTTGCAGCAAAGCCCGATGTTGTTCAAGACGATCAGCCTTGCAGGCGCGGCATATCTTGCATATTTAGGGTTCAATGCGCTGTGTTCGAAAGGCGGTGTGGCGGCGAAGTTGGAGTCAGGCGAAGAAACAACGGTAAGCCAGTCTGCTCGAGAAGGTTTTTTTATCTCGATTTTAAGCCCCAAAATTGCCTTGTTTTTTATCGCATTATTCAGTCAGTTTGTAGCGCTAGGTAATGATTTGAGCAATCAAATGATCATTGTGGCTACACCATTTGTTGTGGACGGGCTTTGGTATACCTTTATCACCCTAGTGTTATCGAGCTCTAAAGTAGTGGACAGAATTCGTTCTAAAGCGGTGTTAATTGATCGTTTGTCAGGGATTGTTCTCATGCTATTGGCACTTCGAGTGGTCGTAACCGTATAAATTTGCAAAGACAACAAAATATTAAAGGCAGCCCGGATGGCTGCCTTTTTTGTAAAAAAGCACCCTGCCATTGTAAAGACAGGGTGAAAGCAAGAAGTTTCTCAGGAGCAGTCGGGGGAGAGAAACTTATATAAATTCTATTTACTTATCGGCGAACCTCTTCGAACTCACCTTCGATAGCATCGGCTTTACCAGTATTGAATTCATACTCTTCATGCATTTCTTTCTGCATTTTCTTCACGCGCTTCTCAATACGCTTGCCTGTAATCAATGCTGCGATGGTCAACGGAATCGCAATGATCAAGCTAAATACTAATGTAAAAAAGCCCGTAATCAGTGCCAGTGCGGTAACAATAATCCGATTCATAATCATGACCTCTCTGTAATTCATGTGTTCAGATTAATGCTGTGAACATGAACAAAACATGAATGATAGCCTTCACTTTGTCCGGAGAGTGTCAAATGAGCGAAATGAAAAAACGCCTGAGGGTGATCAGGCGTATAAACGGGGAAAAATATTAGTAATGCGCTTTGCGCTTATTATTTAGAACAAATATGAGATATTGTCCGTTACGCTATGTGGTTAACGTTGTGGAGCAAAGTTCACCTATCGAGGGAATGTTTGGTAACGAACACCCATCATTTGTTCCATACAGTGCACAACTTGGCAGCTGTAACCGAATTCGTTGTCGTACCAGATGTAAAGTACGCAACGTTTGTCTTGTGCGATAGTCGCTTGACCATCCACGACGCCTGCATGGCGAGAACCAACTAAGTCAGTTGATACAATTTCTGTTGAATCGGTGTAGTCAATCTGTGCCGAAAGCTCAGAGTTCAACGCCATTTCACGCAAGTAATCGTTCAGTGAATCACGGTCTACGTCTTCACCTAAGTTTAGGTTAGCGACTGCCATCGAAACGTTTGGTGTCGGTACGCGAATTGCGTTACCTGTTAGCTTACCAGCTAGCTCTGGCAGTGCTTTTGCTACTGCTTTAGCTGCGCCAGTTGAAGTTAGAACCATGTTCAGAGAAGCACTACGTCCACGGCGGTCACCAGAGTGGAAATTGTCGATCAAGTTTTGGTCGTTTGTGTATGAGTGCACGGTTTCGATGTGACCAGAAAGGACACCATATTTATCATTCAGCGCTTTAAGAACCGGCGTGATTGCGTTTGTGGTACAGCTCGCTGCAGAGATGATGGTGTCATCTTCTCGAATAACTGATTCATTTACACCGAATACAACGTTTTTAATATCACCTTTACCTGGTGCCGTTAGCAGCACTTTCTCTGCACCTTGACACGCTAAGTGTTGGCTTAGACCTTCAGAATCACGCCATACACCTGTGTTATCAACAACAAGCGCGTTGTTAATACCGTAAGCAGAGTAGTCCACTTCGCTTGGATTGTTTGCGTAGATGATTTGGATGTAGTTACCGTTAACGATCAGAGCTTTACGTTCCTCATCGATCACGATGCTACCGTTGAACTGACCATGGACTGAGTCACGACGCAGTAAGCTAGCACGCTTCTCTAAATCGCCTTTTTTGCCGCCACGAACCACAATCGCTCGCAGTCGTAGTGGGTAACCTGGGCCACTTTTCTCGATCAGAAGGCGAGTTAGTAGTCGACCAATGCGACCAAAACCGTAAAGAACTACATCACGCGCTTTCAATGAAGAGTCTGCATCGCGTGCGCCATCAAGTGCAGTGATAAGGAAATCATTTAGAGACGCAGTATCGTCATGCTCATTCCAGTACTTAGTTGCCAATTGGCCAACATCGACACGACACGAAGAAATGCTCATTTCACATAGCGCTTGAATGATAGGCATTGTGTGCTCAAGTGAGAGTGGGCTGCCTGTATAACGTCTTGCAACGCGATGAGTTTTGAGAATGTCTATAGTAGTAGCATTGATAAGCGTTTTACCAAACAGAACCACTTCGATTCCTTTTTGACGATATAGCTTACCAATTAGAGGGGAAATAGATTCAGCAATCGTTTGGCTAGTTTGCCAGTCTTGGAGATATTTCTCTGGACTCATTGTTGTATTAGACCTTTCACGTTTTGGGGGCTAACCATACTCTCTGCTGTTGCCTCTTCGGCAGCGTGCAAGAGTGTGGTGGGTTATGTAATCGGGTTGTAATAGTTATGTGTGCGGATTCTAAGGTCGGAGCCCTTATTCTGCTAGGAAAATTAAATCCAGTGTAAAACACTAGTTAAGGTCGTGTTAGTGGTGAATTAATGTGACTAAAGCGGTGGTTTTCACGTATTGACATTTAAAAAGTCATCCACTTTTTTCGCGATGATAATGTGTGTTTTCAAATTAGTTTTGTTGTCACTGTTAATTCGTTTGCATTTTTGTGTGATTTGTCTCGATAAGGCAACGAAATAGGTGAACATATGGTTTGGAATTTTATGAAAAGTGATGTGCATCTTAGGTATGAGTGAAACTTCACTGTTTGTACTCAGCTTGAAGATCAAAAAGTATGATTCGAGTCACAATTACCATTTCATTGACCGATGGCGAAATAAGCGGAATGACCATGGTTTTGGTAGGTGAATGTTGTTTTAAAGTAACCATGTCGTATATGCCTTTCAATGCTAGAAACTAGTCTAGTATTAAATAATCGGATGAGATCAACCATTGGGCTGATGGATGTTGAGATTATCAATAAAAACACGCTTAGCACTCCTCGCACTATTACCCACGGTGGTGATAGTGGTTTTTGCAGTTCAGCAGTTTTCTGACAATGCGTTGCGCGTAAGCCGTCTCAATCAAACGGTAATCAATATCCAAGGTTTCCAGTTGATATCCCAAGCCTCTCACTTTATATACTCCATAGAGAAAGCACGCCGCCAGCCTACGCTTCAAGCATCAGCCGCACTTAATATAGAAGAACAAGACGGTGTTATTTCTTCCATGCATCAAAAATTCGTCAGTAACCCCAATACCGCGGAATATGCTGATGAGCTGAAAGAGGCCATGCTAGGGGTATTATCCGGTAGGTTGGACGAGATGGATGACCTTGGCGATTGGGCATTTCAACTGCTTCAAAATATGTCGCGCTCTTTGCTACAAAATCATCAGTGGTATGGCAGTGAGGACGGTATTCGAATGCAGAATTTTATTGCTTACCTTGCTCAGCTGTCTTTTTGGACACAGAAAGAAGCCTGGTTGACGCATCGCCTAGTTCAAGATCCTAAGAGTCGGTTGAGTCAGAGTCTGTTTTTTCAGGCTATTGATCGACAGCAGCAAAATTTGGATGCGTTTTTAAATTTAGGAGGGTCATACGATCAAGTTGATAAATTACTAGGCTTGTTTACGTCGCCGAGATATCAGAGAAATTTGGCATCTCGTGGGCGATTAATGTCAGGGGACATGTCACGTAGTGACTATGAAGCGTATTTGAGAGAACTCGATTTCCGTGTGCAACGCTTGCAGGTGCTCATTGATGGGTTCACGAAACAAACAGAGCAGTCGCTCCTAACACAAGTTCATGAACAAAAGACCAATATTGCGATGATTACCTCTGGCGTTATTTTGGTTATCGTCATGCTTTGTTGGCTTGGCTTTGGCACTTGGTTTCGGGTTAATAGCAAACTAGATGCGATTATTCATACCTTAACGGCGCTGATCAACGATGAAGAGAAACAGACGAAAGTCAAAGTCGATGGCAGTGATGAACTGACTATTTTCGCTCAGCAAGTTAATCGAGTGGTTGAAGAAAAGCAGAGACAAACAGACGAAATACTCCATGCTAAAGAGTCAGCAGTGTCTGCTAATCGCGCTAAATCAGTATTTCTTGCTAACATGTCGCATGAAATACGTACCCCCCTAAACGGTATTATGGGCATGACGGAAATACTCTCTCAAAGCGCGTTATCTTCCCATCAACAAGAAGTCGTTGATGACATTGACTCTTCATCTCAAACATTACTTACCTTGCTTAACGATATTTTGGATCTTTCTAAAATCGAATCTGGTCGACTGGAGTTGTCGTTAGTCGAGGCCGATATCCGAGAGGTGGTGTACCAGTCGATGGTTTTATTTCAATCCAAAGCCACATCTAAACAGCTAGAGCTGGGGATTAACTTAGCTGAAAACATTCCAACTCGAGTGATGGTTGATGATCATCGAATCAAGCAGGTCATCACGAATCTGGTATCGAATGCGGTCAAGTTTACCGAAAGCGGTCATATACGTGTTGATGTCAGTTATGACGAGTTACCTGAGAACGAGCGCGGAACGCTGATGTTTAAAGTCGAAGATACCGGGATAGGCATTGAACAAGATAAGTTAACGACGATTTTTGAACCCTTTACTCAGGAAGATGAAGGGGTGTCGAGGCAGTTCGGTGGAACGGGGCTGGGATTGGCAATTTGTCGTCAACTGGTATCCATGATGGGAGGGCAGCTTATAGCGACATCCACAAAAGGAGTGGGCACATGCTTTGAATTCTCTATTGAGGTTGACGTTATTCCGATGTTTGGCTGGCGCTCGGACGTGATAAATAAAGGGCTCTTGATCTGCACAAATTACGATTACGCTGATCAACTTTTGAAAGAGTGTCGATTAGCGAAAATCAATCTCTTTGGTGCGAATAATGTTAATGAAGTAAAAGCAATAAACGATGACTTTGATGTCATATTTCTGTGCCATAGTGACGACTCCAATACGGATGAAGCCTTAGATGAGTTGTCACTCAAGTATGATCTTCGTCGTGTGATTATTTGTCAGCATCATCTATCCACTCCCTACGACAATGCAGAAAGAGTACATGCTGTGCTCACATTGCCTTTTCTTGGCAATCGATTTAAGCATGTCATTGACGATTTAGCGAAGGTAGAAAAAACCATTTCAAGTGACGCTGTCACTAATAGTATTCCAAAGTCTGAATATCGAACGTCGCGCTCTCACAGGAGGATCTTAATCGCGGAGGATAACTTGATGAATCAGAAAATAGCGAGTTTCTTTCTGGATAAAGCAGGATATGACTATTTGATAACAAGCAATGGACAAGAAGCGTTGGAAGCCATCACAAAGGGAGAAGAATTCGATGCAATTTTAATGGATTGTATGATGCCGGTGATGGATGGACTGACCGCGACGAAAGAAATTCGTCGTTGGGAAAAGAAAGCCGGGCGTGAGAAAACGACCATTATTGCGCTCACCGCGAGTGTTTTGGAAGAAGACATTCACAACTGTTTTGCTGCAGGTATGGATGCTTATTTACCTAAGCCTTATAAATCGAATCAGCTATTTGAGCTCTTCAATGAATTAAAACTCGCCTAAATCGATAACATTTCAAGACGATAAAGCCCCAATCAAAGGGGCTTTATTTTAACCATGTATTGTTATGCGTTTGCTTGAGCGCCAGCGAGTTTACGTATGGTTTGTCGATAGGTTAGGTAAGCGGAAATGCCCGCCAGAATGTTGCCGATACAAGCTCCTAACAGTAGACCTCGGATTCCCCCCATTTGAGCGCCAACCCATAAGCAAGGAAGGAAAAAGACAAACAAGCGTAGCGCTGAAATGGTGAGCGCGGTGTAAGACTTACCTAATGCATTGCAAAGAGAAACCATCAACATACATACACCTAGTGAACCTAAGCTGATGGGAACAATCAGCAAATGCATTTCTAATACTTGCTCTACTTGAACATCGCTGGTCATCAGTAGTGCAAGTGGGTTTGCGACGGCAAACGTAATGGCTGCGATCAAAAGTTGAAAGCCCAGAATGAATTTTACGGCAATACTGACTAGCGATTGGATATCTTGGTAGTTCTTTGCGCCAAGTAAGCGCCCGACCATTGGGGGCATAGACATTGTCAGCGCTAACACCGAAACGATAGCAAAGAATTCGTAGCGTGAACCGAGCGCCCAAGCGGCGACTGCGGCGGTCCCGAAGCTTGCCAATAACTTTGTTGCTAACATGGACGACAACGGAGGCAGCAGTTGGCTGATCATCGCAGGTCCCATGATGTTACCGATAGACGCAACACTTTTAGCTACGTTGAGGTCTTGCCACTGCGTTGTTGCCCAGTGATTCTTCTTTACGCGAGGCGCGACGACTAAAATACCAAACCCAAAAGCAACGATGGTTGCTATTGCGGCTCCGTTAATACCCAAGTCAAACGTAAAAATAAATAGTGGATCGAGCACAAGGTTCACACCGCTGGTCACCATCATCATTGTGCCAGGCAACATGGTGTTGCCGTTAGCTCGGCAAATACTGTAGTAAAAATATAAAACCGCGCCAGTCCATGAACTTAGCAGCCACCAAGGCCAGTAGCTGTCGATAATCGGCATCACAGACTCTGGAGCACTTAATAGAGATAAAATGGGGTAGCGCAAAAGCCAAATTAGCCCTCCAAAAACGGCTACACCGATTGAGCCAATCATCAAAACTAAGCCACCGAGCTGTTTGGCATAACGACTTTCATTCGCACCAAGCGCTTTAGAAATGACAGCGGTCGTGGCGATACCTAAACCGACTTGAATGCCGATAATGACCATTTGCAACGGAAGAGTAAAACCTTGAGCGGCCAAAGGTAAAACGCCGAGCTGACCGATAAACGCACTATCTACAAGCTGAAAGCTCATTAAAGATAGAACGCCAAATAGCATTGGCCAAGTCATCGTAAATAATTGTTTTGCAAGTGTTGGTTGTGTACTTGTCGTAGTTGAGGACATAGAAAGCTGAATGCGTTAGGAATAAGAGTTGGATTGATTGTACACGGCGCTTAGTTTAGAGACAAAAATAAACCCCGAGTAAGGTAGCCTTACTCGGGGTTGGAAAATCTAGCTCAAGCGTTTATTTTTTGCCGCTAGTTTGCTTGTCTTCTTCAGTCAGTTCGCGAATACGACGGCTGATGTCACGACGTGCTTTAGAGATTTCTGCACTTTTGATGATGTGGTCATCAACACGATCTTCGTAGTCTGCTTTCATATTTTTGATGATTGCGACGATTTCATCGTGAGTCATTTCTGGTTTGATGTAATCTAGAAGGTTTTCTAGAAGGTCAACACGTTTGCGGTTATCACGAACTTTCTTTTCGTTATCAAGCAGCTCACGTTTTAGTTTGTTTTTACGACGAGCTTGGTTAACGATTTCAAATACGCTACTCATAGTTCTCTTTCCTAATTTTATGAATATCTCCCTCGATTAAAGCACAACATCCAGTGGCATAACAGTCTTTAGATCAATCACAATGCAGAGTTGAACATTTCTCAACCAATTGCGATGTGTCCACATAATCACGCTTCTTTAATCGAGTTTTGGGCAACATCGTAGAATCCATCGATTCATTGTCATAACGTGGCCTTCACTATATTATCAACACCATTGAATGCAAAATGATGAACTTGATATGGACTCTGGGAACACTGCGGAGCAAGTAAGTAGTCAAGATAATGAGCAAGCCACTCGCTCTGTGGCTGAAAAGTTAAAAACAGCGTATATCAACGCTCGCGAGCAACTCGAAATCATCGAAGTTGAGCTGAATCGTTCAAAAATAATGATGGTTGATCAAGATGGCAATTTGACGAAAGTGCCAATTCTCTCGGAGCATTGATACCTGACCCGATTCGCAAAGGGTGCCAGGTCTTGCGCTATGCTTTAGCCTGACACCGACACCTGAATCGCTAACGCTTCTTGCATCTCTTTGCCAATGTATGATGCATGATATCGAAGCGATTTAGGTACCAAGTCAAATGCAAAAATAATAAGGAAATGCATTATGAAAGTTGAGCTAACGGCAATTGAAGCACGAGTCATTGGTTGCTTGATCGAAAAAGAAGTCACCACCCCAGATCTTTACCCCCTCAGCCTAAACGCTTTAACCAACGCGTGTAATCAAAAAAGCAACCGTGATCCCGTAATGTCGCTCTCTGAGTCAGACGTTCTCGATGCCGTTGATGCTCTAATTGAACGTAGGCTCGTCAGTGACGAAAGTGCGTTTAACAGCCGTGTTAGCAAGTATCAGCACCGTTTCTGTAATACGGAGTTTGGTGATTTAAAACTGACAGAACAAGAGAAGGGAATCGTATGTTGTATGCTTTTGCGTGGTGCTCAAACGCCTGGGGAAATTCGCACTCGTACCAATCGTCTCGCGACATTTCATGATGTAAAAGAAGTTGAAACGGTTTTGGAGCACTTAGCAAGCGAAGAAAAAGGACCATTAGTGGTCAAGTTACCGCGTGAAGCCGGGAAGCGAGAATCACGCTATATGCATTTGTTCTGTGGCGACGTTGACGTCTCTGAGCTAGCAGTGCCAGTGTCAGCGGCTGGCTCTAATTCTGATCGAGTCAGCCAGCTAGAGCTCGAAGTTGCTCAGCTTAAAGAAGAGCTCGATGAACTTAAAGCTAAGGTCGAGTCACTACTTTCATGATTGAAAATACAGCGCAGCGTTGGAGTGTCTATTTGATACGAAATAACCGCAATGCGCTGTATTGCGGTGTCACAAACAATGTTGAGCGAAGATTCAATCAGCACCAAACGGGCAAAGGAGCGAAAGCTTTAAAGGGAAAAGGTCCCTTGGTATTGGAGTGGTCTTCGGATTTTGATTCAAAGACACTTGCCATGCGGGCTGAGTATTATATTAAGCAACTAACAAAAGCTAAGAAAGAGCTGCTTGTTACGTCAAAAGCAAGTATTGTCGTTGATGAAAATCAGCAGATGATGTTAGAAATGGCTTTATCGAAATAAGCGTTCGCGACATGCCGAATAACAAAGAAACTGTCCACTGAGGCGGTTTCTTTTTAGTTTTGGAGTACCATGTAAGAACAAACTGACGCATAATGGGTTGGTGTTCTGTTTAAACACTCAGAGTATGAAAAGGAGAAATGATATTTTGTGACCTTACAATTAGGTACACAATAAACGTTTATTCGTTCCAACTCAGACTAAGAACCAATTTATTATTGAAACAGGCACTCAGAGGAAGGTAGATTACAAGAGTAAAGGATGACTCGGCTAGGTAACGAATAGAGCTGAATTAGGCTCATAAAAAGCTAAAAGAGCAGTAGATGAAAAAAGCGTTAGTATTCTCCCTGATGTCAATGGCCACTGTCGCGCCGATAGCGCAAGCCACTCAAGTCCTCAATGGGTATTGGGCATATCAAGAATTTTTAGACCAGTTTCCAGAACAGAAGCAGTTAACGAATGCGTTGGCTGACGCCGTGCGAGAGACTCCTGTTCCGGTTGAAAGAGACAAAAAACGTTCGTTAAAAATTTCTGTGGTTTATCCAGGTCAACAGATTTCGGATTATTGGATTCGAAATATCGACGCATTTGAACAGCGTTTAGATAAACTCGATATCGACTATCAACTTAATCAAGTATTTACCCGTCCCAACGCAGATATTAAGCAACAAAGTTTGTCTTTAATGGAAGCGCTGAAGAGCAACTCCGATTATCTGATTTTCACTCTCGATACCACTAGGCATCGTAAGTTTGTTGAACACGTCTTAGACTCAAAGAAAACCAAGTTGATCTTACAAAATATCACTACACCGGTAAGAGATTGGGAGGATCACCAACCGTTCCTTTATGTTGGTTTTGATCATGCTGAAGGCAGCCGTGAGCTTGCCGTGGAGTTTGGTAAGCGTTTTCCAAAACAGAGCCATTATAGTGTGCTCTACTTTTCAGAAGGGTATATCAGCGATATCAGAGGCAACACCTTTATCAATCAAGTCAACCGTGATAACAACTTTGAACTACAATCTGCTTACTATACCAAAGCGACAAAGCAGTCTGGGTACGAAGCAGCAAAAGCGAGTTTGGAAAAATATCCTGACGTCGATTTTATTTATGCGTGTTCTACAGATGTGGCGCTAGGTGCTGTTGATGCGCTGAAAGAGTTAGGGCGTGAAGATGTCATGATCAACGGCTGGGGTGGCGGCTCTGCAGAATTAGAAGCGCTTTCGAAAGGGGAGTTAGACGTTACTGTTATGCGTATGAACGATGATACTGGCATTGCAATGGCAGAAGCGATTAAGTGGGATCTTGAAGGGAAACCCGTTCCAACCGTTTATTCTGGTGATTTTGAAGTCGTCACGAAATCTGATTCTCCAGAAAGAATTGAAGCATTAAGAAAACGCGCATTTAGATACTCAGACAATTGATGACAACTACATCAAAAACAAGAAAGCGTCGCTCATTGTCGACGCTTATTACGAAAATAATCATTCTCGTACTTGCTCCGATCATTTTAGGCATCTTCGTTCAGAGTTATTACTTCTCGAAGCAAATTATTTGGCAAGAAGTGGATAGAACTAAGCAACAGACGTCAGCGCTGATTCTTAATATTTTTGATAGCCATTTTGCTGCGATTCAGATTCATCACAACAGTAACTCGAAGAGTGATGTTGTTTTAGATTTTTATACAGAACGGGATGAAGAAGCTCTCAATTACTTTTTCATGAGTATTGACCAGAGTGATCCTTCTCATACGCCAGAATTTCGCTTTCTCACCGATCATCAAGGCATTATTTGGGACGATGGGAATGCGCATTTCTATGGCATCAATAACTTGATTCTCAATGATCTCGCGAGCCAAGTGACTTTTAGCAACAATTGGTATTACCTTCCTTCACATACCCCAATGGGAACTCGCCATCTGTTACTGCGTCGTGTACCGGTTTTACAACCTAAAACCGGTGAAGTGATGGGGTATTCTTACAATGTTGTTGTTCTAGATAACAACTTCGGGTTGATGGAAAGACTAAAAAACGAAGGGAACGTTGATAATGTTGTTTTGGTGGCCAACGATACGCCACTAGCCAGCTCACTAGTCGGAGATGAAGCGTACAAGATATTTGATGTTCTGAAGCGGCGAGAATCTCAGCAAAAGCTTGACCAGTTGTTGATTATTAAAACCCCTATCGAAGTCAATGCTGCCACGACGGATTTGTGTTTACTAACCGTACAAGACAATCAGAGTGTTGTGACGCTGCAAATCCAGCACCTTTTAGCGATGCTGGCTTCGGTTATCGGGATGGTGATGATTGCGTTGATGACCAAAGAGTGGATTGAGAATCGAGTCGTCGAAGAGCTTGGCTCGTTGATGGCATACACTCGTTCGGCTCGTGAAGAAAAAGGGTTCGAACGATTTGGCGGATCGGATATCGAGGAGTTCGATCATATTGGTTCGACACTAGAAAACACCTTTGAAGAGCTGGAAGCCCAAAAGCGTTCATTCCGCGATCTGTTTAACTTTGCGTTATCGCCGATTATGGTGTGGTCAGAGTCTGGTGTACTCATCCAAATCAATCCGGCAGCCCGCAAAGAATTGGTCATGGAAAACGACATTGAAACCATGCACCCAGTGTTTAAAAGCTTCAAAGAAAAGTTGATGCCTCACCTGCGAATGGCAGCTCAAGGAGCCACGTTAACTGGCGTCAATGTACCAATTGGAGACAAGGTATATCGCTGGAACTTATCGCCGATTCGAGTTGACGGTGATATCAGCGGTATCATTGTTCAAGGTCAGGATATTACGACGCTTATTGAAGCGGAAAAACAAAGTAACTTGGCACGTAAAGAGGCAGAAAAATCCGCCCAAGCACGTGCCGATTTTCTGGCTAAAATGAGCCATGAAATCCGAACGCCAATCAATGGTATTCTAGGAGTTGCTCAATTATTAAAAGACTCGGTCGAAACGGAAGAACAGAATAACCAAATCGACGTACTTCGACATAGTGGTGAGCACTTACTTGCTGTTTTGAATGATATTTTGGATTTTTCGAAGATTGAGCAGGGTAAGTTTAATATTCAAAAGCACCCGTTTTCGTTCACTGACACGATTCGGACGTTAGAAAACATTTATCGTCCAATTTGCGAAAATAAAGGCGTTAACCTCGTCATTGAAAACAAGATTGATCCCAATGTTGAAATCTTTACTGACCAAGTTCGTCTGAACCAAATTTTATTCAACTTAGTCAGTAACTCAGTTAAGTTTACCCCCTCGGGCAGCGTACGCTTGCATGCTGAACTGGAGCAGTTCTACGGCGCTGAAAATAGTGTGTTGGTAGTGGAAATTACGGATACGGGCATCGGCATAGAGCCCGATAAGCTTGACCAAATGTTCGAACCTTTCGTTCAAGAGGAAGCAACGACCACTCGAGAATACGGTGGCAGTGGCTTGGGACTGACCATTGTGAAAAGCCTCGTCGATATGCTGGAAGGTGACGTTCAAGTACGTAGTCAAAAAGGTTTAGGCACGACCTTTGTTATTACAATGCCAGTGAAAGATCGTGAACGAGTGCTTACCCCTCTTGATTCAAGCTTGAGAGTTAAACCTGGTGAGTTATTCGCAGAGAGTCTAAAAGTACTGTTGGTAGAAGATAACCATACTAATGCTTTCATTCTCAAAGCATTTTGTAACAAGTACAAAATGCAGGTTGATTGGGCAAAAGATGGGTTGGAAGCGATGGAGTTCTTAAAAGATCATACTTACGATTTGATTTTGATGGACAACCAACTGCCGCATCTTGGAGGAATTGAAACAACCAAAGAGATCCGACAGAAGCTGAAGCTAGGCACGCCAATTTATGCTTGTACTGCCGATACGGCGAAAGAAACCAGTGATGCGTTTATGGAGGCGGGCGCGAATTACGTATTGCTCAAACCGATTAAAGAAAATGCGCTGCATGAAGCCTTTGTTGACTTCAAGCAGCGATTCTTAATTGAACGAACGTGATGAACTCATTCGCTATGAGCCTCAATTGATAATTCAATCGCTCACTAAACCGAAAAGCACAACGCCATAACTTAGGGTTGTGCTTTTTTTGTATCTCAATGCTTCACTTGTTGATAAGCCAGGAGTGCTGATATCACCTTTAGTGTCGTATATCACTACTATTCAACCCAAGTACTACGTTACGCAAACTTGTTCCCCAATGGCATATTCTATGTGATTTAAATCACAAAAACTTATTTACTTAGCGTGCTAACTATTTTATATTACTTAGCAAGCTAAGTAATTGAGTAGATCTTATGATTCAAGACATCAACAGTTTGCGCGACCTTTCTCTGGCTGAAAAGTTATCTCGTGTTGCCCGTTTGTGGAAAATGGTTGCAGATCGCGAGTTGGAGCCTTTAAACCTGACGTACCCGCGTTGGACTGCGTTATGGAAACTTTATCGAATGGGCGACAACGTTAGTCAGAAGCATTTGGCTGAAGCGCTTGAGATTGAGTTGGCATCGCTGATGCGCACATTAAAGCTATTAGAAGAGCAATCTCTGATCACTCGCCATTGCAGTGAGCATGACAAGCGAGCACGCATTGTTAGCCTTACAGAAGAAGGTAAAACCCTACTCAAGCAAATGGAGACTCGAATTCTTCAAGTACGGAGCAAGCTACTGACGGAAATCAATGACCAAGAGCTTCAAAAGCTTTCATTGATCCTAGATCAGATTGCTCACAATGCACTTGATTCACTTAGCGAATAAGTCAGAAACCCGAATTAAAAGAGAAGTAAACGCCTATGACTCCAGATCAAAAATTCGCACGTTGGATCAAGTATTCTTGCGTCGCGTTTGTCCTTGTCTTTGCCTATTTTCTAGTCGCAGATCTCGCTATGCCATTGACGCCTCAGGCAATGGCAACGCGAGTGGTAACTAAAGTAGCTCCCCGTGTGAGTGGACAGATTACGCATCTTTATGTTGCCAACAACCAAGAAATAAGCCAAGGCGATCTACTATTCCAGATTGATCCACAGCCTTATCAGCTCGCCGTAGAAAAGGCTCAACTTAACCTTGAGCGTGTGATTCAAAATAATGAACAGCTTGATGCCTCTATTGCAGCGGCAAAAGCGGACGTTGAAGCGAGCAAAATTGTCGCCGAGCAAAAAGTTCGCGAAGCCAAACGTCTTGATACATTGTTTCATCGCAATGGCACCTCGCAACAACAGCGTGATGACGCACAAAGTAGTGCAACGGCCGCCAGAGCAAACTTACTGGCCGCGCGCGCTCGTTTAAAAGAGTTGGAAGTAAACCGAGGCGATTTAGGTGCAACGAATGTAAATATCCGCGTGGCACAAAACCAGCTAAAACAAGCGGAACTTAATCTGTCTTACACTCAAGTAATTGCTGAGCATGATGGCGTTGTCGCTAACTTGCAGCTGGAAACGGGTGCCTATGCGGCAGCTGGTACGCCTCTTGTGGCTTTAGTCTCGGATGACGTGGATATTATTGCCGACTTTCGTGAAAAGAGTCTGCAACACTTCAATCAGAACAGTCGGGCGTTAGTGGCCTTTGATAGCTTGCCAGGTGCCGTATTTGAAGCTCGTATTACGAGTGTGGATGCGGGGGTAAGCTCGGGCCAGTTTGATGCGGATGGCCGTTTAGCGACACCGACAGACTCAAACCGTTGGGTGAGAGACGCGCAGCGTTTACGTTTACATTTAGCTATCGATGAACCTCAACAGCGCGCATTTCCGGCCGGGGCACGTGCGACTGTGCAACTGTTGCCAGAAAACTCGTTATCTGGCTGGTTAGCGAGATGTCAGATCCGATTTTTGAGTCTTCTTCATTACATTTATTAACGGGGAGGCGATATGAAGTTATGGGATCATCCCATGTCGGAAAACGACTTCCGTCAGTGTTTGCGCATTGCAACTGGCGCGACCATTGGCTTCACCTTATGTAAGGTCTTTGGCTGGAATTATGGCGTATTTTTTACCGTAACACCGATGTTGTTACTTGGAATGGTACCAGTCATGAGCCTGCATGCCGCACGACAGCTGATTTTTTCAGCGGTCGTATGCGGATTAGAGGTCGGTATTCTTGGTGGGCTATTTGGTGGACATCCTGGAATGATGACGATCATCGCCTTCGGGTTGTTTTTGTATAAGTTCGCCTGTATGTCAAAAGGGAGCTTATTCCTGTTTGGGGCAAATAGTGTGCTGAGCTTGAGCATCATGCTGCATTTTGCGAGTTATCCAACAACCGACTTAAATGATCTGATATTCAGCAACCTACAAGCGAATGTTATTTCAGTGATCGTGGCCTACGTCGTGACATTTTTGATCCCTGATGCAGAGCCTCGTCAGCCACCGGCAAAACCATCTCAGCCTAAACAGAGTCACCGCATGCGTCATGAAGCCCTTATGGGGGCGAGCATCGCTACAATGTCTTTCCTTGTATTCCAGCTATTTGACCTCAGTGATTCTATGTCCGCTCAGGCGACAACCTTGCTTTTATTGTTTCCTATGCATTGGAACGGTGCTTTAGGGTATGCGCGCAAAAGAGCAATGGGGACCTTGATGGGGGTAACCTTTGGTATTGCTGGGCAGCTCGTACTATACGATTGGTCGGATACCTTGCTGTTTATCGTCCCATTGCTGTGGATTGGCGCGATGATGTTCAGCTATATGCATGTAAAAGAGTCTAGTGGGTCAGGAGCTGGGTTTGGCGGATTAACTACATTAGGTATTTTATTTGGCCAATACCTGACCCCGGATGGCGATTTAATGTTCAGCGCGCTGTATCGCGTGAGTAGTATTTTGTTTGCTATTGTTGTCACTCTGCTCGTGACCTATGCGGTGCACAGAGTGCTCAACAGCTTTGAGGCGACGCGCTTTAGCCAGCAGTAAGTTCAGACGTTACTGGTTAGAAAGGACTGCTCCAGTAACTCTGTTTTTAGCTCGTGACTCATCGCTATTGGGCTTTCAAACTTAATTCCTATTACCCAGCCTTTCACCAACTTCTTAATGTTGGCAATGACACACCGATTTTCTTCTCCGATATAGTGACTTAGAGAAGAGTCGATAGTGACACTTTCACCAACGTTGAATTCAGGCTCTATAAAGGTTGAGATACCAATACCTGCCAGTGAGAAGTCGATAAGGCTACCGTCGTAAACATTCCCCGCGTGAACAATCTTACAGTCCATTTGCAGCTTATATCGTTCGTGTTCCCGGACTGGTTTGGTTGCAAATGTTCCTGGAATTCGAATAAATAAAAGGGGCGAAGGACGAACCGCAGTTGTTAGAACACTGGATTTAAATGCAATGACATGGCCTAACTCCGTATCTGATACACCACGCACGATGACATCGGCGTTTGGGAGTTTTCTCATCACTTGCTCTTCAAGCAAACGCATCGGTATATCAAGAATCAAATACGCGTTCTCTTTCATCCCAAGATAGGTGGTGGGATACGTATACTGGTCCTTAGGCCCAAACTCGAAATTAGTCGAAAGTTTCATTCCCGGTTTGAGGAACCTATGCAGTTCATCTTTAGTATGAGTGGCAGGCATTACATTGGCGTTTTAATTATTGGTTAAATCGAGGCTATCAAAACGCCATTTTGTTATTCAAGATAGTAGGACAAAAGTTTTTGTAAAATTATCGCTATCTGTGAAGTGGTGGGCGATAAGTTTGGCTCATTCCATCTTTCATAAAGATTTGGCTTGCCACAATACTGCCGCAGGTTACCAGCATCAGCGCTAACCAAGTCAGTGAATCTGGTTGTTCACCAAAAATTGGAACGGCAAGAAGTGTCGCTACGACTGGAGTTAATGACCCAAAAGCAGCACTGGCTTCGGCGCCAATAATTCGGATTGCATAGATAAAGGTAAAAGAGGCGATTAAGCCTGCGCCGACACCTTGCAACATCGCGTGGCCAAATAATTCTTCCCACGGCCACTGACTGATCGGCGTTATCGCTAGGTAACTATCTACCCATCCGAAGCCAACCGCAATGATGAGCAGTGCCAAAGACGCGATTGCAACGAATCCAGCACAGACATGCGCATTAAGGTTAGCAACACGAGCACTGATGGTGAAAACAGCCCACATAATGCTACCGGTTAGAAACAAGATGTGGCCTTGTAATTGAGACCAGTTGTACTCTGCACCGCTATTAGAAAGAAGAAATACGAAAATCCCTAACAGCACCGTAGAAAGCCCGATTAAGCGGTGAGCACTCAGCGACTGTTGATAGCACAACACCGCGATAGCAGAAACAAATAATGGCAAAGTGCCAGGTACCAATGCACTGCCGTGCGCCACGGGAGCGAAGTGCATAGCTGTGCCGACGACCAGCAGGTAGGGCAGGCCACTCCCTACCACAACACCAGTTAGGTAGCGTTTAGGCACGACGCGAAGCGCCTGCTTATGCTTAATCACAAATGGTAATAAAATTAAACTTGGGATTAGAAAGCGAACTAACGCGATATCGGCTGGCTGCAAGTTAGAAATTGCGCCCCCTTTTAAAGAAATAAAGAAACCAGACCAAAGCAGTAAGGTCGTTAATATAGCTGCGTATCCCAAGATCATTGTCGGCATGTCCATTTGTAAATGATGTGTTAATTGTTGAATAAAACTCGTGCCAAAGGGAGGCAAAGTTTGACGTAATTAAGCTTGATGTTGGTGATAAAGCGCGTATAAATGTTAATTGTTAGTGATTATTGGCATGGAAGGATAAATGGACAAAATTGACAGGCAACTGATCAACTTGATGCAGAAGGATGCAACCCTGACTACGGCAGAGCTCGCTGACAAAGTAGGATTATCGGCATCACCTTGTGCAAGACGCATTAAGCGTTTAGAGCAGGAGGGTGTAATTAGCGGTTATCGAGCCATTGTGTCCAGAGACACGGTGGGTATTGCGATGACCGTATTTGTTGAAGTCAGTTTGAACAACCACCAAGCTTCTTCGATTGATGAATTTGAACATGCTGTTGTTGAAATGGACGAAGTGATCTCGTGCCATGTTGTATCAGGGGCTTATGATTATTTGTTAGAAGTGGTCAGCAAAGATCTCGCTGGTTATGAAACATTCACTAAAAAGCTACAACGATTAGAAAACGTAAAAGATATCCATACGCACTTGGCGATTAGACAAGTGAAAGGAAATGGAAGCTTGCCGATTTATGCATAAGAAAGATGAAATTCCTCGATAGACTTAAGATTGCTCACTATCACCGAAAGCGATACCGACAGTTCGGTACAGACAGAGCGCGAACGCTGGGATGGAGAGATAAGTACAGCCAAATCAGTCGATTTGAAGCTTTGTGCCGAGGGTTAACGTTAGACGGTTCAAGTCTTTTAGATATTGGGTGCGGCTACGGAGACTTATTAGCGTTTATTGAGTTCAACAATCTGCGCCCCCAAAGTTATATTGGCATTGATCAGCAAAAACAGTTTATCTCTGAGGCCAGAAAGCGGGACTTTCGTACTCAAAGTGAGTTCGTATGCGGCGACTTTTCAACGTTGGTATTGCCCCGTAGTGATTATGTCTTTGCTTCTGGATCATTGAATTATCAATCCGCGAATCCAAATCATACCATTGAGATGATCGAGAAAATGTACCGGGCCGCAGAGAAAGGGTGCGTGTTTAACTTATTGGATGAAGAAAAGCTGCCGAGCATGAGAATGCTCGCATCGCATAATAAAGTTGGGGTGTTACGCTATTGCCGATGGCTATGTCCAGACGCACAATTGATCGAGGGTTATTCCGATCACGACTTTACGATCGCGATGATCAAAAAAGCGGAATCAGTTTCCTGACTCCGCCTTATAAATTCTTAAGCCTTATTGGTGCTTGTATTGTGAGATTTCACAGTTACCTGTGTATCTATCAACCTTGAATGAGAACGCAGCTGAATGGTATTCCATCCCATCACTCCAAATTGTTTCTCCGAAGATTTTACAAAGGTCCAAATCGCTGATTGAACCAAACTCTTTTACGTGCCTAACTACTGACAAAAACTTGGCTTTGGTAGCATTAGGACAGTCCCTGTTACTTAATCGATTGATAACCATGGTTGTAGCATCATCTCCAGCCAAATGTGACTTTTTATTAAATTTTATTAATGGGTAAATTAACCAAAAATTGGCCATAAGTAAAGCATTATTGTGACGTATGTCTCTATAAGTTGCCTCTCTTGGTCATGGTTTAGTCAAGTTTGTAAAAGGGAACAGTCCCATTTTTTACATATGATGTTGGGATCACTAAAAGAGGGAATTAAAGCACGAATAACGTCCAATATTGGAGTGAAAACCCGACATCGTCTTTTCAAAACGGGCTCGATTTTTACCTCGAAACATCTTGAGCGTATTGAAGCGATCTCGCTTCTTTATCATAGAGTTGCGCTAGTGCTTGGTACTGTGAAGAAAGGCGTTTGTAATCCTCGGCAAGTTGCAAAGCGTTGGTGTTATACCACTCCGCAGTGATTTGATTGGCAGTTTCGTTTGACTCACGGCACTTTTGGGCAAGTTTCTTCCATCCATTTGCTGACCATTGAGATTGTGTGCTCAATTTAATCAACTCATTAGCTTTAGTCGTGAGTTCTTCTTTATATTGAATGGAGGCTTTTAATTGAGTTTTGAACGCATTTTGGTTCGAGCGGGCGCGCCAAAGTAACACGAGTTCATGTAGGGAAAAGGTTTGGGACAATAACTGGCGCTGCTTATGTTCGGCTAAAAGTGCATTGAATACCTCAACATGCTTATTGTAATTGGACTCTAAACGATTGAATTGGGTAAGATTGTCATTCCACGACGATGGGTTACATTGAATATTGGCGTGCCCCATAATGGGGAACAGAAGAAACAACAGTATCCAATTGAGTTTGTTGATCATTATTGCTCGCGTTAGTTGACCGACCCTTTTGAGTATATACCCAAATTTCCGCGACATGCGTGTTGCCGGTGAGATAAGAACAAAGAATGAAAAGGAAAAGTACATGAAGAAAATTCTCATCGCATTGATTGTCAAACTGTTGCTCTGTGGGGCGGGTGCTGGATACTATTTCTTCTTTATGCCAAAAGATGAACCTGAGGCGCCAAAAGCTGCGCAAGTGGAGCAAGCGCCAGTGGAAGAAGAAACATCCAAACCGATTCTGGATTTAGAAACCGCCCCCCCTGAAGTGACCAAATACTATGTCATTGAACGTCGAATCAATGTTTACAATAAGCCAAATGCTAATGCTTTGGTTGTCGATACGCTCTATAAGGGAGAAAAAGTATCGGTGTTAGAAAAAGTGGATGGTTGGTATCGAATCTCTGGTTACCTTGTTTATGAAGAGGGCGGTGAAGAAAAAGCTGAGTGGTTGAATGCCGAAGGATTATCTGATGCAGAGCCAGTTATTAAAGAACAAGAGCGTTTGGAAATACTGGATGGATATTTGCAGAAGTCGGATGATTTAAAAGTCCACTTGGACATCTTCCGCAAGAAAACACAGCAATTGTTGGACGATGAAACCTGTGATCCGAGTGATTTTGAAGAGCTCGGTGGCTGGGTTCGTTCGGTTACTTATGACAAGCGCAATGTGTACTTCATTTATTGTGGTGGTTTGGAGCAAGAAAACAAAATCTATTTAGATGTCGATAAAGGCGATATCTTTTACCGCTAACAGAGCGCCTTTAGTTTAAAGCCTCTAGAGATTTATAACTTTTTAGTTGTGAACCATAATTAATAGGAATACTATCATCGAGTCGAGTGAAAAAACTCGACTCGTTTTGTTTTTAGTGAGTTCTTATGTCTCAGATTTGCTTGAAAAAATTGATTTTTATGCTGCTTGCGATGGTGTTGCTACCAGCGCATGTTTTTGCTGCGCAAATCGATCAGAAAGCTCATTTACCTTACTTTTCTAAGCTGCAACCATTTGTTGCGAGTATTGCTTTTGCAAATACCTCAATCGATTTTTCTGAAGTCTCAGAAGAAACGACGCAGTCTCCGATTTCTGAAGGTCATGCAAGACTCGATACGCTAGCCCTATTTAACACTCAACGTTGGGTTTCTCACTTACGTGAAGGCCTTGATGATGAGCATGTTGACGTTGTTGGTGACCTAAACACGCCTTTCTATGTTGACGCAGGTTATGCCTACAGCCTGATGGATATCAATTGGCGTCAAAACCAGTACACTTTTTATCATTTCACAAGCGATCATCGCATTTCTGGTTGGAAAGAGACCAACGCAATGTACGTCGCACTCAATAGTCAGTTTTCTGCCTAAACACCATCTATTTGCACCATTGTGCACTCTTAACACGACGATTGTATTCAACAGGGCGTAACCGTCCTGAGCTTTTCATACCCTGAATTTATTCTGGGGGCATCTGTCGTGTGTTAAGCCTTGTTATTAAAAGCTTCACTTCGTAGTGAAGGGATGATGTTTACATGAAAAAAACACCAAAGCAGCAAAAGAACAGAAAGCTGATGAATCACTATTCAGCTTGGAAATATGTCGTATTAATCACGACGGTCATTATCTTAACGTTAAGCGCGATTCCGACTTGGTTCGGTGAGCAACCATCGATCCAGCTAACGTTTTCAAACCAAAACAGCAGTGAAATGTCGGTTGTTCAGTTGAATCAACTACTGAAAACCAATCATATCTCAGCAGACAAAATCATCGAAAAAGATGGCAAAACGACCATTGTATTCGATGATGAAAATGCGCAAAGCAAAGCTCGTGCGTTACTAAACAATGAGCTAAATAAAGAAGACAGCATTACCTTCTCATATGTGTCTGTTGCTCCAGAGTGGCTGAATGAGATGGGTTTTAGCCCAATCAAACTCGGTCTTGACCTTCGCGGAGGGGTACAGTTCCTCTTGAATGTCGACGTAAATAAAGCATTTGAGGAGCAACGTAATGCTTTGATCGATGAGATCAAAGCAAGCCTGCGAGATCAGCGCGTGCGTGGTGTACAAATTCGCGCAGAAAGTGGTAACCGCATTGCGGTAAACAGTGAGAGTGATACCGCCCTGGCTGAAGTAAATAAATTCTTGCGTCAAAACTATCCAGGTTGGGTGGTGAAAAGCTCGTCTCGCGGTTTTGTTCTTGAGCCAAGTGAGCAGAATATTCAAGAGTTCCAATCAACGACATTGCAACAAAACTTGAAGATTATGCGTGGTCGTATTGAAGAGCTAGGCATTACGGAAGCATTAGTTCAGCGTCAGGGTAAAGACAGCATTCGTATTGAGCTACCAGGTGTACAAGACCCAGCACAAGCGAAAAACGTTATTGGTGCCACTGCGAGTTTGGCATTCTATGAAGTGAAAGATGCAGGCCAAGCGCGAAGCGGCCAAGATCTTGTGCTGAAAGATAACGATGGCCGAACTGTTGTTCTGGAGAAACGACCAGTCCTAACGGGTGAGCACATTGTTGACGCTCGTGCAGGCGTCGACAATATGGGTATGTCAGAAGTTAACATCTCGCTTGACCACGCGGGCGGTAAAAAGATGAGTAATTTCTCTGCAACGCATATTGGCAAGCCAATGGCGACGGTTTACCGCGAATACAAGACAAACGATCGTGGCGTAACGGAGCGCAGCGAGCGCGTTATCAGCGTTGCGACTATTCAATCTCAACTTGGTAGCCAATTCCGTATTACCGGCGCTGGCAGCATGGACGAAGCGCAGCAGTTAGCGCTATTACTTCGTGCGGGGTCGTTAACTGCCCCGGTTACTATCGTAGAAGAGCGCACTATTGGTGCTTCTTTGGGAGCTGAAAACATTGAAAATGGCTTTGCGGCACTTGCTTTGGGTATGGGTTTAACACTGACCTTTATGGCCCTTTGGTACCGCCGCTTAGGTTGGGTGGCGAACGTGGCGCTTTGTGCCAACATGCTTTGTTTGCTTGGCTTAATTGCCTTGTTACCAGGTGCGGTGCTAACGCTTCCAGGTATTGCAGGGTTGGTGTTAACCGTTGGTATGGCAGTGGACACCAACGTTATTATCTTCGAACGTATTAAGGACAAAATGCGTGAAGGCCGCAGTTTCGCTCAAGCGATTGATCTGGGCTTTGATAGCGCGTTCTCGACCATTCTTGATGCCAACATTACTACCATGATCACCGCCGTGATTTTATACGCCATCGGTAACGGTCCAATCCAAGGCTTTGCCTTAACACTCGGATTAGGTTTGTTAACCAGTATGTTTACAGGCGTATTTGCCTCTCGAGCAATGATCAATTTAATTTGGGGCCGAGATGCCCGTCGTGATGTGAGGGTTTAATCATGGTCGAAATGCTAAAACAAAATATTCGTAAAATTCGCCACTTCACTACGCTAGTTTCTATCGTTTTGACGGTGATCGCACTTGGTGCTCTGGGCTTCAAAGGGTTGAATCTTGGCTTGGATTTCACTGGTGGTATGGTGACAGAAGTGAAAGTCGATAAGTCGTTAACCAACCACGATCTGCTGGATGCACTGCAACCAAAACTTGGTGAATCAACCTCTGTCACCCGCACAGGTGAAGATGGTCGTTGGCTTATTCGCTACTCCGCCCCAGAAGAAGGACAAACTCTGCCGAGTGTGGAAGAGGTATTAAAGCCAGTTTCACATCAAGTTGATGTCGTCAGCAACAGTATTGTTGGTGCTCAAGTTGGTCAGGATTTGTTTGACCAAGGCGGTTTAGCACTATTGATTTGTGTGCTGAGCATCCTTGGTTACTTGTGTTTCCGTTTTGAATGGCGCTTAGCGAGTGGCTCTGTATTTGCTCTGGCTCATGACGTAATTGTCGTCCTCGGCTTCTTCGCCGTTACCCAAATGGAATTCAACTTAACGGTTTTTGCTGCCGTATTGGCAATTTTAGGCTACTCATTGAATGATTCGATCATCATTTCAGATCGAATTCGTGAGCTACTGATCGCGAAACAAAGTTGGAAAATGGAAGACATCAATGACCAGGCTGTCATCGCGACGTTCTCTAGAACGATGGTGACTTCAGGCACAACACTGATTACTGTTGGTGCACTATGGATTATGGGGGGAGCACCGCTAGCGGGTTTCTCAACAGCGATGTTTATTGGTGTGCTATCAGGTACATGGTCTTCCATTTCCATTGGTACCGTATTACCTGAACTGTTCAAGCTCGAACCGAAGCATTACTTGCCTGTTGAGATTGATACCGCGCCGTAATACGAGGTGCTGAAGGTAAAAAGTGCTCGCGCCACTCAGTTTGAGTGGCGTTTTACTTTGTGCTATTTCACACGCATCAGGCGGTGTTTGACGTGACCTAAATCGAACTCAATGATTTGAGAGCGCTTCATCGATTCAACCAGGCGCAACATGGATGTGTGATAACCTTTCTTTTTCATCCATTGCAATGGCTCGGAAAAGCTGTCTTCGTTTACAACGTAAGATTCGCCTCTGTGTTCTCCAGCATAAACGTTTACGACCCAAACTCGGGCCTGAAAATCTAATACTTCACTTATGTTTCGCGTAATTTTTCTTAGGATATTTTTCATCATTTCCAGCGTTGCTTTAGCTCAGTAATAGCCAAACACCAACCCCCATCATTAAAGTGCCCGCGATACGGTTCATCAGGCGCACATTCTTTGATTGACCCAACACGCGTTTCAGTCCTTTACCACCCGTGGCATACAGAGACATACAAATGAACTCAAAAAGAAGGATGATGGAGACAAGCACGATCAACTGTGGAGCAAGAGCCGCATTTTGATCGATAAAAGGCGGCAGCAGAGAAATCATAAATGCCCAGCCTTTTGGGTTTGCGATAGCGGTAACGAAGCCTTGCATGATGAGCGCGACATTACCACTTCTGGGTGTCTCCAAATTATCGACATTTATTGCTAACTTACCTCGAGATCGCCACATTTCTACACCAAGATAGAGTAAGTAGCCGCCACCAATAAACTTTAGTGCGATAAACATCCAAGGATAGTTGAGCATGATCGCTGCGATCCCTAGTACTGCCGAGACTGAAACCAGCGCGACACCGACGAGTTCACCAATCATCATCCATAATGTGCGGCGATAACCGATACTCATTCCTAGCGTTAAGGCGAGCGTCATGCACATTCCTGGTGTAATTGAGACAAAAAAGAAGGTAGGGATGAACATACTGAGCAATGCAAGATTCATGTTTGTTGATAACTAAGTGATTTGATAGAAGCCACAAAGATAGTGCAAATTGATAAAGGATACTATCCCCAAATATCCCCAAATAACCTCAAGGTGCTAGGTTCAGCGAGAATGACTTGGCTCACAGGCACGGCAACGATTTGAAGATCTAGTGGTTCTAAATCAAAAATCGTTAACAAAGGCTGTGGGATAAGGAAACTCGCCCTGCGGAGCATGTCACTGACACGATTTCTGCATCTTGACGTCATTTGGGTATAACATACAGCCACAAAGATAGTGCAAATTCATAAAGGATACTATCCCCAAATATCCCCAAATACCCTCAAGGTGCTAGGTTCAGCGAGAATGACTTGGCTCACAGGCACGGCAACGATTTGAAGATCTAGTGGTTCTAAATCAAAAATCGTTAACAAAGGCTGTGGGATAAGGAAACTCGCCCTGCGGAGC